>DASWIG010000872.1:0-2552 GCA_036397835.1 Thermoanaerobaculia bacterium | reverse complement strand
GCCGGGGCGGAGATCCAGGCGGCGCTGGCGCGCGTCGTCATCGGCGGCCTGATGGCGTCGACGCTGGTGACCCTGGTGCTGATCCCGGTGGCCTACACCGCGGCGGCGGCGGTGGTGGCGAAGGCGAAGGCGGGACGCTGGCAGCGTCGCGAGGCGGACGAGGACCTGGTGGCCGCGGCTTAGAGATCGTCGGCCCGTAGACCTGCAACGAGGGGATCGTGCGGTAGCGCGCGAACCTGCGCCCGCGGTCGAAGTCTTGCGAGGTGGAGGAGTGGATGGGCGAGGTAACCTTGTAATCTTAACCTGTATACAGGTTAAGATGGCTCCGTTCTGACCTTCATGGAGGTCACGTGGCGGACGAACGACTCTTCCAGGCCCTGGCCTACTGGAACCTGTGGGGCGAAGGCGCCTTCGAGACCGGCATCCCACGCGAGAGCCGGAAGGCGCTGCTGCCGTGGCTCGAGCGCCCGGAGGTGGTCGCCATCTGCGGCATGCGGCGCTGCGGCAAGTCCACTCTCATGCGGCAACTGGCCCGCAGCTTGGTCGACGGCGGCGTCGCCGCCAAGGACACGTTGTTCGTCAACTTCGAGGAGCCGATCTTCCTGGAACGGGGGCTCGACGTCGCGGCCCTGGACCGGGTCTTCGACACCTACTTCGAGCTCGCCCGGCCGAAGTCCGTGCCCTACCTCTTCCTCGACGAGATCCACAACGTGGCCGGGTGGGAACGCTGGGTGCGTGCCCGTACCGAGACCGGCCGGGCTCGCATCGTCGTCAGCGGCTCTTCGAGCCGGCTTCTCGACCCGGACCTCGCGACGGTGCTCACCGGGAGGCACCTCACCCACACGCTGTGGCCGCTCTCCTTCCCCGAGCTCCTGCGGTTCCGGGGCGTCGCGCTCGAGGATGCGGCCGACGTCCTCAGCCACGCCTCCCGCATCCGTCAGGAGCTCGCCTCGTTTCTGCGTCACGGCAGCCTTCCCGAAGTGGTCCTGGCGCAGGACGACGAGATCCGTACCGCGCTCCTCAAGCAGTACTTCCGTGACCTGCTCTACCGCGACATCGTGAGCCGTCACCAGATCCGTGACGTCCGCGCGCTCGAGACGGTGGCCCACCATTACCTCGTGAACACGGCCAACCCGGCGACCTACAACCGTCTCAAGAACACCTACGGCCTCGCCATGGACCAGATCCGCACCTATACGAGGTACCTCGAAGAGAGCTTCCTGGTCCGCGAGGTGCCGCGGTTCTCCTTCAAGGTCTCGGCCCAGGCGCGCGCGCCGCGCAAGGTCTACGCGGTCGACGTGGGCCTGCGCAACGCGGTGGCGTTTCGATTCTCCGAAGACCTCGGACGGCTCGCCGAAACCGTGGTCTTCAACCACCTCGTCCGCGATCCGGACGTCCGGATCTTCTATTTCCAGGAACGCGGGGAGTGCGACTTCGTGGTCTGGCGCGGGAATCGGGCCGAGCAGGCGATCCAGGTCTGCTACGAATCCGAGCAGACGCTTCCCGAGCGCGAGGTAGCCGGCCTCGAAGAGGCCATGGACGTCCTGGAGCTGGAGGATGGGCTCGTCCTGACGCGCGGCCTGGACCAGACTTCGGAGACGCGCGGGAGGAGGATTCGTGCCGTCCCCCTCTGGCGGTGGCTCTGCGACAGCACGTCCTGAGGCAGCGACGGGCGCGCGGAGCCGTCCCGGTCCGCGTGCTAACCTCGAGCCGCCAACCCGCCGAGCTGCACAAAAGGAGGCCGACCTTGACGATCAACAGCCATACCTACTTCCTGTCGAACCGGGTCGCCGGCAACGAGGACTCGAACGAGGTGGGCCCGTTGCGGTACCTGCTGCGCCAGAACGGCGCTCAGGAGAGCTACAGCCCCGACGGCGGCGGATTCTCCGCCGTCGACGAGCAGGCGTTCACGACCCAGCTCGGCCAGGACCTCAGGGCGGCCCGCGACGCGCAGGGCCGACCCCAGCTCGCCATCTACGTCCACGGATTCGACACGCCCTACGCCGCCGCCTTCCCGGACCTCCAGAGCTTCGGCCTCGGCCTGGCGGCCGCGGGATATCCCGGAGTCGTCGTCGGCGTCACCTGGCCGTCGTTCACCCGGACCACCGTGTTTCCGCCCGAGACCTCCTACGCCCGCGCCCAGGAGAACGCCCGCGGCTCGACGCCGCTGTTCGAGGCCGTGATCCGGCTGATCGCGGGCGCGCAGACGCAGCTCTCCGGTCTCGACGCCTCGCTGCTATGCCATTCGATGGGCAACTACCTTCTCGCGGAGACCGTGGCCGCCGGCGACGCGGCCGCTCTGAAACGTCCATTGCGCAGCGTCCTCATGCTCGCAGCGGACGTCGTGAACACGCTCTTCCAGCCCGGCGACGGCCGCGGTCCGCTGATCACGGCGCTCACCCAGCAGGTCTCGGTCTACTACTCCGGCAACGACGAGGTCCTGGAGGCGTCCGGCGTGATCAACTTCGACGTTCGCCTCGGCTACGGCGGTCCCGCCGACTACGGCACGCTTGCCGCCAAAGTCGCCGGTCTCGACTGCACGGCGCAGGTGG
>DASWIG010000871.1:0-8659 GCA_036397835.1 Thermoanaerobaculia bacterium | reverse complement strand
TCGACCAGGGTCACGAAGGCGTAGAGGCCCTGGCCCTTGATCTCGTGGGGCACCGGCGTGACCGCGGCCTCGGCCACCTTGTCGTGGCTGACCAGGGCGCTCTCGATCTCGGCGGTGCCCAGGCGATGGCCGGAGACGTTGACGACGTCGTCGATGCGGCCCATCAGCCAGTAGTCGCCGTCCTCGTCGACGCGACAGCCGTCGCCGGCGAAGTAGACGTCGGGGAAGGCGGTGAAATAGGTGTCGATGAAGCGGTCGTGGTCGCCCCACATGGTGCGCATCATGCCCGGCCAGGGACGGCGGATGCAGAGCTTGCCGCCTTCGTTGACGGCGCACTCGCTGCCGTCGTCGCGCAGTACCACCGGGTCGACGCCGAAGACGGGACGCGAGGCGCTGCCGGGCTTCAGCGTGTGGGCCCCGGGCAGCGGCGTGATCATGAAGCCGCCGGTCTCGGTCTGCCACCAAGTGTCGACGATCGGGCAGCGGCCGCGGCCGACCTTCTCGTAGTACCACATCCAGGCCTCGGGGTTGATCGGCTCGCCCACGGTGCCGAGCACCCGCAGGGTGTCGAGCCTGTACCTGGCCGGCCATTCCTCGCCCAGGCGCATCAGGGCGCGCAGGGCCGTGGGCGCGGTGTAGAAGACGGTGACGCCGAACTTGTCGCAGACGTGCCAGAAGCGCCCGGCGTCCGGGTAGGTGGGCACGCCCTCGAACATCAGCGAGGTGGCGCCGTTGGCGAGCGGCCCGTAGACGATGTAGCTGTGGCCGGTCACCCAGCCGATGTCGGCGGTGCACCAGTAGACGTCGTCGTCGTGGACGTTGAAGGTCACCTTGTGGGTGAGGGTGACGTGCACGAGGTAGCCGCCGGTGGTGTGGACGACGCCCTTGGGCGCGCCGGTGGAGCCCGAGGTGTAGAGGATGAAGAGGGGGTCCTCGGCGTTCATCGGCTCGGCCGGGCAGTCGGCGGCGGCCGTGGCCATCGCCTCGTGGTACCACACGTCGCGCCCTTCCTGCATGCCGCAGGTCGTTTGCCCCCTCGATCCCCCCGAGGGGACGCTGCCATCGTCACCGACCTTGACGACGACGACCTTTTCAATCGACGGCGTGCGCTTCAAGGCCTGGTCGGCGATGTCCTTCAAGTGGATGGTCTTGCCGGCGCGGAAGAGCACGTCGGAGGTGACGAGGGCCTTGCAGGAGGAGTCGTTGACCCGGCCCTGGATGGCCTCGGCGCTGAAGCCGCCGAAGATCACCGAGTGGACGGCGCCGATGCGGGCGCAGGCGAGCATGGCCACCGGCAGCTCGGGGATCATCGGCATGTAGATCGCCACCCGGTCGCCCTTGCCGACGCCGAAGGACTTGAGGACGTTGGCGAATTTCGCGACTTCGCGGTGGAGCTCTTCGTAGGTGATCTTCTTCACCGCGTCCTCGGCCTCGCCCTGCCAGAGGAGCGCCGTCTTCCTGGCCCTGGGCGTGCCGAGGTGCCGGTCGAGGCAGTTGTAGGCCACGTTGAGCTCGCCGTCGGCGAACCAGGTGTGCTCGACCTTGCGCGCCTTGGTGTCCCAGGTGTAGCGCAGGCTCTCGGTCGGCTCCTTGAACCAGTGGAGGCTCCTCGCCTGCTCGAGCCAGAAGCCGTCGGGATCGTCGAGCGACCACCTCCACAGCTCCTTGCACCTGGCCTCGCTCGCCACGTAGGCGCTCGCGCGGAGCTCGTCGGGCGGCGGAAACGTCCGCTTCTCCGTCATCAACGATTCGATGGCTTTCTCTGGCGGTGCGGTCATGGCGAGCTCCCCTGTCGGCTTGTCGATGGACCGCCAGTTATATCACGGCCGCGAAGTCCGGCCGTCCGGTCAGCGGCGACGGAAAGCGACGCTGGCCCTGACAAGATGGCGTCGACTTCAGCGGCTCGCCACCCGCTCGTAGAGACGGCCGGGGCTCAGGTACTCGAGCGAGACCTCGAGGCCGAGCTGGAGGAAGTCGCCGTCCTTGAGCGCCACCGTGGCGCCGGCCTTGAGCGGCTGGTCGTTGAGCAACGAGCCGTTGGTCGAGCCGTGGTCCGTGAAGCCCCAGCCCTCGCCCTGGCGGGCGAAGTAGCCGTGGACCTTGGAGACCGAATCGACGGCGATCGCGATGTCGTTCGAGACCGAGCGTCCGATCGAGATCAGGTGGGCGAAGGGATTGCCCGGGCGCTTGCAGAGGAAGGCCAGGCGGTTCAGGTAGCTGAGGATGGCGGCCGACTTGATCGACATGGTGAGCAGTTGGACGCCGGCGTTCGACGACGGGTCGAGCGGCTCGGCCGGCGTGTCCGTGTCGCGGTAGACCACGAGCAGGGCCGGCACCGGGAAGCGGCGGAGGAACTCCTCGCGCGAGCTCTTCCGGGCCAGCCGGGAGAGCTCCTCATAGGCCACGAAGCCGTGCTCGTCGGCCCCTCGGTAGTGCCAGCCCGCGTCGTCCATGACGTGCTCCCTTCAGCTCGCTCGGTGTCCAGCTCCGCGGAGGATACCACGGGCAGGGCGAACGGACGCCGCGTCCGGTGTAGGGGCGCACGGCGTGCGCCCTTGGCGGCGACGACGTCGCCGGCGGCCGACGGCGGACGGCCGGGCCGTCCGCGGGCGCACGCCGTGCGCCCCTACACCGGCGCGGGCTACAATAGCCGGTCATGTCGTCCTTCGCATCCTTCTCGCTGTCCCGCCGCGCCGGCGCGGCGCTCGTCCTGGCGGCACTCGCGGCGTCGACCGCGGCCTTGCCGGAGCGTTCGCCGCTGGAGCCGGCGTCCTCGGGCGGGCTGGCGGCCCTCGACCGGACCCTCGCCCGGCTGTCCACGCACCGGCGCCTGCTGGTGATCGCCGCCCACCCCGACGACGAAGACACGCGTCTGCTGACCTACGTGGCGCGGGGCCTCGGGGGCGAGGCGGCCTACCTGTCGCTGAGCCGCGGCGAGGGCGGCCAGAACCTGATCGGTCCCGAGCTCGGGGTAGGGCTCGGGCTGCTGCGCTCGCGCGAGCTGCTGGCGGCGCGCGGCGTCGACGGCGCCCGCCAGTTCTTCACCCGCGCCTACGACTTCGGCTACACCCGTTCGCTCGAGGAGACCTTCCGCCTGTGGCCCGAGCAGGTGCTGCTCGAGGACGCCGTGCGGGTGATCCGGCGCTTCAAGCCCCAGGTCGTGGTGGCGGTGTTCCCGCCCACCGAGCGGGCCGGGCATGGCCAGCACTGGGCCTCCGGCGTGGTGGCGCCCGCGGCGATCGAGGCGGCGGCCGACCCGGCGGCCTTCCCCGAGCTCGCCGCCGAAGGGCTGGCGCCGTGGCGGGCGGCGACCTTCTTCCGCTCGGCCTTCTTCGACCGCGAGGCCGCCACCCTGCGCGTGCCGCTGGGAGCCCTGGAGCCCTTCAGCGGCCGCTCGATCTTCCAGATCTCGATGTGGAGCCGCAGCCAGCACCGCTGCCAGGACATGGGCAACGTGCTCCCCCTGGGCGACGCCGAAGGCTTCCTCATCTGGCAGCAGGGCGGAGGGGGACCCGGGACGGACGACGTCTTCGCCGGCGTCGACACGCGGCTCGAGGCCGTGGCCGATCTCCTCGCCGGCGACGCGCTCGCGCCGTCGGTGGGCGCGCGTCTGGGCCGGGTGGGCGAGCTGGCGGCGGGCGCCCGCCGTGACCTGAGCCCGGTCGCCCCCGGCGCCGCCGTCGAGCCGCTCGTCGAGATCGTCCGGCTCCTTCGCGAGGTCGACCGCGACCTGACGGACGACGGTGAGGGGGGGAACCGGCACGTGCGCGACCTCGTCGCCGAGAAGCTCGACCTCGCCGAGGAGGCCCTGGCGACGGCGGCCGGCGTGCTCGCCGACGCCTACGCCGAGCGCGAGACGGTGACGCCGGGCGGCCGCCTGCCGGTGCGTTCGGTCTTCTGGAACGCCGGCGGCCGCGACGTGTCGGCGCCGCGTGTGGAGGTGGTGAGCGCGGACGGCTGGCGCGCCGCCGCCGTCGAGCCGCCGCCCGAGGAGCGCTCGTTCTTCAACACCGAGGTCAGCAACGAGCGGCTGATCACCGTCGAGGTGCCGGCGCAGGCGCCGCCCACCGTCCCCTACTTCCTGCGCTCGCCGCTGCTCGGTGCGCTCTACGATTGGAGCGAAGTGCCCGCGGACGTCCGCGGCCAGCCTTTCGAGGACCCGCCGCTCGCGTTGCGCTTCGCGTTCACGGTCGAGGGGGTGCCGGTGGAGCTCGAGCGCGAGGTCGTCCACCGCTACCGCGACCAGGCGCGGGGCGAGATCCGGCGTCCGCTGCGGGCGGTGCCGCCGCTCGAGGTGACCGTCGAGCCGGAGCTCGTGGTGTGGCCGATCGGCGAGCGATCAGAAGAGCGTCTGCAAGTGGTCGTGCGCTCCCACGTCGACGAGCCGGTGAGCGCCCGCCTCGAGGTGGCCGTGCCGCCGGGCTGGCCGGCGCCCGCGGCGAGCGCCGTCGAGATCGCCGAGCCCCGAGGACGGCAGACGCTCGAAGTGGTGCTGCGCGCGCCCGAGGACGTCCGAGCGGGCCGCCACGAGGTCGCCGTGGCGGCGGTCACCGCCGACGGCGAACGCTTCGGGCGTTCGTTTCCCCTGGTGGACTACGAGCACGTCCGTCCGACGCCGATGCCGCGCGACGCCCGAGTGACGGTGAGCGCCGCCGTCATCGGCATGCCTGATCTCGGGCGTTTGGGCTACGTGCGCGGCGCCGCCGACAAGGTGCCGGAGCTGCTGCGGGCGATCGGCCTGCCGGTGGAGCTTCTCGACGAGGCCGCGCTCGCCGACGCCGACCTCGCGGCCTTCGACGCGATCGTCGTCGGCAGCCGCGCTTACGAGAGCGACGCCGGCCTCGCCCGCGCCAACGGCCGGCTGCTCGACTACGTGCGCGGCGGCGGGCTGCTGATCGTGCAGTACCAGCAGTACCAGTTCGTGCAGGGAGGCTTCACGCCCTACCCGCTCGACATCGGGCGTCCGCACGGCCGGGTGACGGACGAGACCGCGCCGGTGCGTCAGCTCGTGCCGGACCATCCCGTCTTCACGACCCCGAACGCGATCGCGTCCGCCGACTGGGAGGGCTGGGTACAAGAGCGCGGCCTCTACTTCGCCGGCACCTGGGACGACGCCTACGAGCCGCTCCTGGCGACGGCGGACCCCGGCGGCGAGGAGCAGCGCGGCGCGCTGCTGGTGGCGCGTTACGGCGAGGGCTGGTACGTCTATACGGGGCTGGCGTTCTTCCGTCAATTGCCCGCGGGCGTCCCCGGGGCTTATCGTCTGTTCGCCAACCTGCTGGCGCTTGGCCGGAAAGACTGAGGACGACTGGAATGCTCAAGTATCTCGAAACGCAAGACGTCGGTCCCGCGGACCATCTGCGGCTGGATCTGGCGCCGCGGCTGAACGTCCTGACCGGTGACAACGGCCTGGGCAAGACGTTCTTCCTCGACGTCGCCTGGCGTGCCGCCGCCGTTGACTGGGCGAGCCTTCCGGCTCGACCGCGGCGCAAAGAAGGACGCAAACCGAAGATCCGTTTCTCCTTCGATGACCAGGAGCACGAGCTCCGTTTCGATATCGCACGCCAATCTTGGAGAGCTGGCCGGTCCAGGCGAAGTCCGGTCCCGCCCGGGGGGCGTGAGGCCATCGTGATCTACGTGCGCACTGACGGAGGTTTCTCCGTCTGGGACCCGATGCGTTCGGCAATCGTCGAACCGGAGCAGATGCCGCCGTATCACTTCACACCTGATACTCTCTGGAACGGATTGCAGGATGGAGACCACGTCCTGTGCAACGGGCTGATCCGCGACTGGATCACCTGGCAGGACCGTCAAAGCCCTTCCTTCCAGATGTTGGAAGACGTGCTGGAGCACCTGTCTCCGCCCACCGGCGAGACGCTGCGTCCCGGTCCTCCGACACGGATCTCGGTGGTCGACGCCCGCGACGTCCCGACCATCGAGCTGCCCTACGAGACGGTGCCCGTCGTCCATGCCGCGGCCGGCATGCGCCGGGTCCTGGCTCTCGCCTACCTGATGGTCTGGGCCTGGAGCGAGCACCTGGCCGCGGCGAAGCTGCTCGACGCGCCGCCGCTGACACGGCTCCTGCTCCTCATCGACGAAGTCGAGTCTCATCTCCATTCGCAATGGCAGCGCGCGTTGCTCCCGGCGCTCCTGACCGTGACGGAGCACCTGCGGGGAAACCTCGACCTGCAGATACTCGCGACGACGCACGCCACCCTGGTTCTGGCCTCGGTGGAGCCGAAGCTCGACGAGGAGCGTGACGCCCTCTTCGTTTTCGACCTGGAAAAGGACGACGTCACCGTCCGGCGGACGCAGTGGCCTCCGCGAGGAGACGCCTCGGGTTGGCTCGCCTCGGAAGCCCCCGACCTGAAAGCAGCACGGTCCCTCCCGGCGCAACGCGCCATCCGGGCGGCGATGGAGACCACGCGCGATCCGAATCCCCCAGTCGACGAGATCCGCCATCAGCGCCGAGCCGTCCGCAACGAGACGGATCCTGTTGGCTAGCCGCGGCGCAAGCGGCGGTACCGGACCTGAGGCGATGTCGATAAAGTCCCCTGGAACAGCTCTGGTCCTGACGGCCCTTCTCGCCGCCTGCGACGACGGCCGCACGCCGCTCGTCCTCTACTCGCCGCACGGACGCGACCTGCTCAACCTGGTCGAGGACGCCTACGAGGCCGCGCACCCGGAGATCGACGTCCGCTGGCTGTTCATCGGCTCGCAGGAAGTGCTCGAACGGGTGCGCATGGAGAAGGTCAATCCCCAGGGCGACGTGTGGTTCGGCGGCCCGGGGACGATCCTCGCCTGGGCCGCCCACGACGGCCTGCTCGAGCCCTACCGTCCCCCCTGGGCCGACGCGCTGCCCGCGGCCAGCCGCGCCGACGGCGACCTCTACTTCGGCATCTACCAGACCCCCCCGGTGCTGGTCTACAACGAGGACGCCGTCGCCCCCGAAGAAGCGCCCGGCGACTGGGACGACCTGCTCGACGAGCACTGGCGCGGCAAGGTGCTGATCCGCGACCCGCTGGCGAGCGGCACGATGCGCACGGTGTACGGCATGATCGTGGCGCGCTCGGTGGCCGAGACGGGCGACGCGAAGCGCGGCTTCGACTGGCTGCGCCGCCTCGACGCGCAGACGAAGGAATACGTCCACAACCCGGCGCTCCTGCACCAGAAGCTGATCCGTCAGGAGGGCCTGGTCACGATCTGGACGATGACCGACATCCTCTTCCAGCGCCAGCGCGGTGCGCCGCTGGCCTACCGTTTCCCCGCGAGCGGCTCGCCGGTGATCGACGACTCGATCGCCCTCATCAAAGGCGCCAACCATCCCGCGGAGGCGCGCGCCTTCATCGACTGGGTGGGCGGCCGCGACGCCCTGCTCGAGGCGGCGCGGAAGGCGTACCGCCTCCCCACGCGGACGGATCTGCCGCGCGAGGAGCTGCCCGACTGGGCGCGCGAGGCCATCGATCACCTGGTGATCGCGGACGTCGACTGGCAGCTCCTGGAAGAACGCGGCGCCGAGTGGCTCGACGTGTGGGACCGCGAGATCCGGGGACGGGGCGGCGCGGAGTAGTGGATCAGCTCGCTAACGTCACGACGTCTCGGAAATTGCACAACCTGCTGAGGGTAAAGAGCTTGCAGGCAGTCTGGTCTTCGAGCCCGCAGGGCGTAAGCCGGTAGCCGGGGATTTTAATCCCCGGCGGCGGTCGGCGCCAGGAGCCGGGGG
Organism: Thermoanaerobaculia bacterium; assembly: GCA_036397835.1. Taxonomy (GTDB): domain Bacteria; phylum Acidobacteriota; class Thermoanaerobaculia; order Multivoradales; family J023; genus DASWIG01. The sequence goes on along the minus strand of DASWIG010000871.1, from coordinate 936 downwards.
TTGAAACCCCCGGCTACCGGCTGTCGCCCTGCGGGCTAGAGAACGTTGGCGAGCGCAGCGAGCCAAGGTCTCTGACCCCCGACCTGGCCGCGCTGTGGGGACAGATCGACGAGCTCGACGCAGACGGGTAGCGCTCGCTCAGCGGAAGATCTCTTCGAGAGTGACCGAGATCCCCGTCGCCGGATCGACGACCTCGCCGCTCGAGAAGGTCTGCGGCTTCCTGCCGGCTTGCAGGACGCTGAGGGACTCGATCATGGGCTGGACGATCCAGCACGACTTGACGCCGGCGTCGAGGTAAGCCTCGGCCTTCCGCATCAGCTCGTCCATGGTCTGCTTCGGCGAGAGGATCTCGACCGTCAGGAGCGGCGGCTCGGTCATGCGAATCTCGTCGTGCTGCCAGTCGGTCTCCAGCTTGCGGTAGACGGCGACGTCGGGGGTGTACGGCTGCCCGTCGAGCTCCAGGGAGAGCTCGGGCAGGATCGAGTAGTCGGCCTTGTAGCGCGAAAAAGCGAGCAGGAAGTTGTACTGCGCCATCGCATGGTTCTTGCTCGGCATCGGCTTGCCTCGCTCCAGCTCGTACTCCGTCAGGGTCTGGACCGCTTCCATGGTAGTTCTCCTCTTCGGTCGACGCCTCGCTGCCCGAGGTGACTTCGAGACGCCTTCAGGATCTTAACAGGCTGCGGCGGTCGGTCGCGGCAGAACGGCGGGCAGTGCCCGCCCTACGGAAGACCCTACCCCGACGAGCGCAGGTCGTACGTGTAGAGCGAGTCCTGCTCGCGCAGGAAGAGCCTGCCGCCGGCGATCACCGGCAGCGGCCAGCTCTCCTTGCGCGCTCCCGGGATCCGGAACGAGCCGTGCTCGCGGTAGCCCGCCGGCGTCGCCTCGACGAGGATCATGCGGCCGTCCTGGTAGCGGAAATAGAGGCGGCCGTCGGCG
>DASWIG010000870.1:0-20731 GCA_036397835.1 Thermoanaerobaculia bacterium | reverse complement strand
CGCCGGGCGAAGTCGCCCACCTCGGCCTCGTTGCGCCGCTGGCGCGGCGAGCTGATGGCGGGCGAGCGAAAGGACTTCACGGAGTACCTGCGAGCGTATCGAGACCGATGGGAGCGCACGCTCTACGACCGCGGCGGCGAGTTTGCCCGGTTGGCGGACAGGCTCGAGGCTTCGCCCAAGACCGCCGACAGAGCAAGCGACCTGGTCCGAGCCGGTCACGCCCAATCGATCCGCATGTTCCTCGGCGTTCGGGATCCGCAAGTGCTCGTTCGCCCCGACCGCCCCGCGCCGAGAAAACCGCGCCGCCTGAACCGAGGATGGAGTCCGAGGGCGATCCGAGGGGCGTTGCACAAGATGCGCTCGCCGGCCCGGGGGCTCCTCACGACGTTCGCGCGGCACCTACGGATCCCCTACGCGGGCCTCGTTCTCCTCCCCGCCGGACTCGTTGCCGCTCAGATCCGCCGGACCCTCACACGTGCCACGGAAGACGCCATCGGCTTCGACAAGCACCAGAAGACGATTTTCCGCCTGGCACAGGGCCGGGTCCTGTCCACGGTCATCCTGCATCGCGACGCCCTTACGAGGTGATGCTCATGCTCAGGCCCCTGCGAACCATCCTCGTCCTCGTCCTCGTGCTCCTGCCGGACAATGTCAGTGACTTTGAGACACTGGAGGTCGGTTATTAGTGTCGGCCGTTCAGAGTCGGTGGCCCGTTAGCCCGGATGCAGGGGGCGCCTGAAGACCTGGTGGCGAGTCCGGAAGTGTGCTTGAAGCTGCAACAGATTCAAGCACACGAGACTGAACAATTCGCGATGAAGAGTGTCTAGATGAACGGAGGCTCGCCGTGAGCCTTGCCGCGGCCAGGTTCGTATGGCACGGAAGGAGCATCTATGGGCAAGCAAGGGCGACACGCGCTCGTGATCGGTATCGATGAATATCCGCATTTTCCCAAAGAGAATCAGCTCAAGACCTGTGTGGCCGACGCGAAGCTGATGGCCGATCTGCTCGAGGACCACTTCGGATTCCCCGCCGGCGCCATTCGTCTGCTGTGTAATGACCAGGCGACACGCGAGGGCATCTGCGACGCCATGGAAGAGCTGATCGACCGGACCGGCGACGGCGACGTGGTGGTGATCCACTACAGCGGCCATGGCTCGCAGCGGAAAGAGCGGGAAGGAGAACGGCACGACGAAGGCGACGGCTACGACGAGACGATCGTGCCTCACGACAGCGGCCGACGGAGCTTCCCCAAGCCGCACGAGAACCGCGACGTCTTCGACGACGAGATCCACGACTGGCTGCTGCGAGTCAACGCCAAGACTCCCCACGTGACGCTGATCTTCGACTCCTGCCACGCCGGCACCATCACCCGGCACCCGAGCGTCGGCATCCGCCGCGTCCCCAGGGACGAGAGCCCGCGCGACGCCGGGGAGCCGGCGCCGCCGGCGAGGACGACCCGCGGCGGCGGGCGCTTCGGCGACCGTCACGCGCTCATCGCCGCCTGCCGGGAAGACGAGAATGCGCACGAGTTTCCGGAGGTGGGCTTCGGCGCGCTGACCTACTTCGTCTACCAGGAGCTCCTTCGCGCCCGGCCCGGCGACACGTACCGGGATCTCTTCGAGCGCTTCGCGCCCCAGGTCATGGGTGTCTTCCGCGATCAGCGCCCACAGCTCGAGGGCACCTGGGACCGCGAGATCCTCGGCCTCCGGGACTTCAAGCCCATGCGCTACGTGACCGTCGAGAGCCGGTCGGGACGCGAGGTGGTGCTGGGGGGCGGCAAGGCCCACGGGCTCGCCGCCGAGTCCGAGTGGTCGATCTATCCCGCGGGGACGCGTGAGACCGAGGCGCCGCCGTGCGGCAAGGTGCGATTGACGGCCGTGGACGCGGTGACGTCGCGGGCCGAGATCCTGGAAGAGTCGACGCCGCACGTCGAGGCCGGCTCGCGCGCGATGGCGATCTCTCACCTCCACAGCGAAGTGCAGTGGAAGGTGGAGGTCCGCGGCGAGCCGGCCGCCGCTCTGCGGGCGGCTCTCGAGCGGGCGCTCGAGGAATCGCCGCTCGTCGCCCTCGCCGAGCCCAACCGGCGCGGCGACGCCCGGATCCACTTCCTGACCCCCCGCGGCGGCGTCGAGGAGGTGCCCCAGCTCTGCGGCGTCGATGCCGCCACGTGGGCGGCGGTCGAGCAGAGCGGCGCGCTTCTGCTGCCGCCCTTGCCGGAGACCGCGGGGCACGTCGGCGAGCTGGTCAAGGGTCTCGGCCGCTGGTGCCGCTACGACCACGTTCGCAAGCTCCGCAACACCGATCCCGGCAGCGTGCTCGAGGGCAAGGTAGCCGTCGAGCTGCTGCGCCGGCGCCACGGCTCGCCCTGGCAGCCGATCGCCCCCGGCGAGACCGTCGAGGAGGGAGACGGTTTGGCCATCAAGGTGACCAACGGCCACGACGCCCCCATCTACGTCAGCGTCCTCGACCTCGGCCTGACCGGCGCGATCAGCCAGGTCCACCCGGTCGCGGGCGCGCACGAGAGCCTGGCCGCCGGCGGGACCCTCGAGATCGGAACCCTCGAGGGCGACGAGATCGACGTGTTCCTGCCCGAAGGCTTCCCTTACGGCCCCGAGGACCGCGCCGGCGAGGAGCTCGTCAAGGTCTTCGCCACCGCCCGGCAGGCGGATTTCCGCTGGCTGACCCAGGAGAGCGCGGCGCAGCGCAGCAGCGCTCACCCTCTGGAGCGGCTGCTGCGCAGGACGCTCCACGGAGCCAGGCGTGGCGACACGCGTCGCGTCGCGACCGACGACTGGACCACGGTGGAGCGCTCATTCCTCGTCCGACGCAAGGGGTCTTGAGACGTCCGTCCGCCGAGAGTGTCATCGAGACCGGACACGACCATGCCACCTGTCTTGTCATGTCCTTCGGCGTCGCCGCCGGCCGGGTGCGCCCGAGGCGCGAGCGGCAGCCCGGCGCTCTGCGGACTCAAGGACAGCGGCGCCGATCCTCGCCGCCTTTAGGCCCTTCCGGGCCGCGACCTCGACGCCCTGGCGCGGCCTCGACTCCTGAGCCAACCAGACGCCGCCCTGTCCGGCTGACGCTCAGGTGGTGACAGCCATCGACGACGAACGGGTGGACGGGACGCGCCCGCCACTGGGGGGAGGCGGCGCTCGCCGTAGCCGACGCACGAGGCGTACTCCCGCCCGCCACAAGGCGCTAGACTACGTCTGAAGGCGTCTCGGGGCGTTTGCTTCCTGTTTGCTCGGCCGACCGGCTCGGCCACGGGCTGACCACCGGAGACGCCGGTAACTTGTTGATAAACAACAGCTTACGTCCGTGATCCTGAGCCCACGTCAGATCACCTCAAAGCCCAGGGTATCACCTCAATGGAGTCCGCCGCCCTCCGGGGAGACGGCTTCCGCGCCGCCGACCAGCTCGAGATCTGGTTCAGCGGCGCCAAGATCCTGCTGGTGTGAGCCGATGACCGCCAAGTACGTCGTCTCCGGCCAGCCCGCCCAAGAGGTCGCTGTCCAGCACGCCTTGGAAAGGGTGGATTCCGAAAGGACCCGGACAGGGGCAAGTCCCAGGGAGTATTGGCGCAACGTCCACGGCGATCGGCTCCTGGAATCCGTCAAGGCGGCGTGGGCACAGCGAAGGCCCAGGGCCTTCCAGGACCACCTCATCAAGGCGGGCGTCGAGCCCGCCTGCGTGGGATGGCCTACCGGGCGACGTGCATGAGAGACCGTTTAGGGTATTCTCGATCCCCGAAGCTCAGCAGCGGGAGCCGAAGAGGAAGGGGGCGGCATGTCTCGAGGGGTGCCCCATGAGGGCGTCAGTGCCAGCGCGGTAGCGGATCCGTCACGGCGCCGGCTCGACCACTTGGTCAGTGGCCTACGGCGTCGGCTGGCAGCGCGAGAGGACGCGGCGCTGCCCGCGCGGCGGCGGATGAGCGAGCTTCTGCGGGAGCGCTCGGTGGCGCCGGCGGGAGAGGGGTCCTTCCCGCTCTCCTACGCCCAGAAGCGGCTCTGGGTGCTGGAACGATTGGAGGCGGGCTCGCCGACTTATCACCTGCCCGGCGCGGTGCGGCTGCGCGGAGCCCTCGACGTCCCGGCGGTGCGGGCGGCGCTCGGGGAGGTCGTCCGCCGTCACGCCGTCCTGCGGACGGTCTTCCGCGTGGGAAACGGGGGCGGCGAGCCGCGCCAGATCGTCCTGCCGCCCTCGGCGCCGGCTGTCCCCAGCATCGATCTCAGCCGCCTATCCCGGGCGAGGCGCGAGGAAGAGCTGAGGCGGCGGGGGGCTGCAGAGGCCCGGCGGCCCTTCGACTTCGAGCGGGGCCCGCTCCTTCGCGTCCTGGTGTTTCGGCTCGCGGCCACGGACCACGTCTTGATCGTCGACCAGCACCACGTCGTCTCCGACGGCTGGTCGATAGGGATCCTGCTCCGCGAGCTTGGTTCCCTCTACGACGCGGTCCGGTCCGGCCGGCCGGCCGCGGAGTCGCTGCCGGCGCTCGCGTTGCAGTACGCCGATTTCGCCCTCTGCCAGCGGCGTTGGATCGAGGAGGGCGCTCTCGCGGCCGAGCTGGCGGCCTGGCGCGACCGCCTGGCGGGCGTCGAGCCCGTCGAGCTGCCGGCGGACCGTCCGCCGTCGCTGCGGCCGAGCTCGCGCGGCGAGGTGGTGCGTTTCGCCGTCTCCGCGGCACTCACCGAGCGCCTTCGGGAGCTCGCGCGCCGCGGCGGGACGACCCTCTTCACCGTCCTTCTGACGGCCTTCAAGGTGCTGCTCCATCGCGGCGCCCGCCAGGACGACGTCACCGTCGGCGTCGCCAGCGCCGGGCGGGCCTGGACCGAGGTCGAGGACCTGATCGGCTTCTTCGTCAATTCCCTGGCGGTGCGCACCGACCTCGGCGGCGACCCGAGCTTCGCCGAGAGTGTCGGCCGGGTGGCGGCACGCGCGCTCGAGGCTCAACGCCTGGAGGACGTGCCTTTCGACCTTCTTGTCGAGACCCTCCATCCGACGCGGGAGACGGCGGCGACTCCGTTCTTCCAGACGATGCTGTCCTTCGAGACCGCCCGTCCGCCCCTCCGTCTCGGCGAGCTCGCCGCGGAGCGCCTGGACCTCGAGACGGGGACGGCGAAATTCGACCTGACGGTGATGCTCGAGGAAGTCGGCCAGGGTCTGGCCGGAGCCCTGGAAGCGCGCGCCGACCGTTTCGACCGCACGACGGGTCGACGCCTCGTCCGCCGCTTCACGAGTCTGCTCGAGAGCGCGGTTGCCGGGCCGGAAAGACGCCTCGGAGAGCTCGAGCTCCTGCCGGCCGCCGAGCGTCACCAACTCGTCCACGCGTGGAGCGGGGAGGTCCGCGGAGGCCTCCGGCGACCGACGGTGACCGAGCTGTTCGCGGCGCGGGCGTCGCAGCATCCCGAGCGGGTGGCCGTGTCCTCTGCCGGGGGGACGCTGACCTACGGGGAGCTGCGCGCCCGCGCGCTTCGGCGGGCGACGTCGCTGCGCCGGCTGGGCGTGGGCCCTGAGGTGCGAGTGGGTCTTTGCGTGGGCCGCGCACCGGGCATGGTAGTGGCGACGCTGGCGATCCTCGAGGCGGGCGGGGCCTACGTGCCCCTCGATCCGGAGTATCCGCAAAGGCGTCTCGCGTTCATGGTGAAGGACGCGGGAGTGGCGGTGATCGTGGCGGAGGCGTCGCTTCGCTCTCGCCTGCCGGAGCCGCCGCCCGGAGTGACGGTCGTCGAGCTCGACGGCGAGGACTCCGGGGCGGCAGCGCCGGTGGGTCGCGTCGAGCCCGGGAGCCTGGCCTACGTGATGTACACGTCGGGCTCGACGGGACTTCCGAAAGGCGTGGCGGCGACGCACCGGGGCGTGGTCCGCCTGGTTCAGGGGACGGGCTTCGTCCCTCTCGGGCCGTCGACGGTCTTCCTGCAGCTCGCGCCGATCTCCTTCGACGCGTCGACACTGGAGATCTGGGGGCCGCTGCTCAATGGCGGCCGACTGGCGCTGTTCCGGCCCGGTCCGTTCTCGGTGCGGGAGCTGGGGAAGGCCGTCGCGCGTCACCGGGTCACGACGCTGTGGCTGACGGCGGGTCTGTTCCATCAGGCGGCGGAGGAAGACGCCGGGGCCTTCCGTCCCCTGCGGCACCTGCTTTCGGGAGGTGACGTGCTCTCGCCGGTCCAGGTGCAGCGGGTCCTGGAGTCGTCGCCGGGACTGCTGCTGGTCAACGGCTACGGTCCGACGGAGAACACGACCTTCACCACCTGCCACGGGATGAGGCGTGCGCCGCCGGGCCCTTCGGTGGCGATCGGCCGTCCGATCACGGGGACGCGGATCGTGCTCGTGGACCGGGCGGGGCGCCCGGTGCCGGCGGGAGCAGCGGGCGAGCTGGTGACGGGGGGCGAGGGTCTGGCCCGTGGATATCTGGGGCGCGCGGGGCTGACCGCCGAGCGTTTCGTGCCCGACGCGGTCTTCGGCGATCCCGGGGAGCGTCTGTACCGCACCGGCGACCGGGCGAGATTCCGAGGCGACGGCACGGTGGAGTTCCTCGGTCGGCTCGACGACCAGGTGAAGATCCGCGGTTTCCGGGTCGAGTTGGGGGAAGTGGAATCGGTGTTGGCGAAGCTGGACGGGGTGCGTCAGGCGGCGGTGGTGGTGGAACGTCGGTCGGGCGAGGCGCGGCTGGTGGCCTACGCGTCGGGAGCGCTCGATCCGGCCACGGTGCGCCGTTCTCTGGCCGAGCGCCTGCCGGCGCACCTGGTGCCGTCGGCCTTCTTGGTGATGGAGGAGCTGCCCCTGGGAGCGACGGGCAAAGTGGACCGGGGCGCCCTGCCGTCGCCGGACGTGCGCGCGGTAGTGGACGAGGCGGTGTCGCCGCGCACGCCGACTGAGGAGGTGCTGGCGGCGATCTGGTCGGATCTCCTCGAGACGGGGGAGATCGGGGTGGAGGACGACTTCTTTGCTCTCGGCGGCCATTCCCTGCTGGCGACGCGGGTGGTCTCGCGGGTGTTGCGGGATCTGGGCGTGACGCTCGAGCTGCGCGAGCTCTTCGAGCGGCCGACGATCGCGGCGCTCGCCGAGCGGGTCGACGCGTCGCGCCGTGCGGAGCGGCCGGCCCCGCCTCCCCTGGCCGCCGGCGACGGGGAGCCGGTGCTCTCGTTCGCCCAGGAGCGCCTGTGGTTCCTCGACCGTCTGGAGCCGGGGAGCGCGGCCTACAACGTGCCGGCGGCGGCGCGACTCGCCGGCCGCCTCGAGGTCGCGGCGCTGGCGGCGGGCACCGATCTGGTGGAGGCGCGCCACGAGACGTTGCGGACGACCTTTGCCGAGGTCGACGGCCGGCCGCGGCCGCGGCTCGCGCCGCCGGTGCGCCGGCCGCTGCCGGTGGTGGACCTCTCGGGTCTCGGCGCGTCTGTGGCCGGCGAAGGCCGACGTGTTTTGGCTCGCGAAGCCGCCCGGCCCTTCGATCTGGCGGCGGGTCCGCTGTGGCGGCGCGTGCTGCTGCGCCTGGCGCCGGCCGAGCACGTGCTCTTCGTCGGCCTGCACCACGTCGTCACCGACGGCTGGTCGATGGGGGTGCTGATCCGCGACGTCGCCGTCGCTTACGACGCGGCGAGGCGCTCGGTCGCGCCGGCGTGGCCGGCGCTGCCGGTGCGCTACGCCGACTACGCACGCTGGCAGCGGAGCTGGCTGCGGGGCGAGGCGCTGGCGGAGCTGGTGGGTTTCTGGCGCGCGCGTCTGGCCGAGGCGCCGTTCGTGCTCGAGCTGCCGGCGGACCGTGTGCGGCCGGCGGTGGCGTCGGCGCGGGGGGCGCGCGTGGAGGTGGAGTGGCCGGCCTCCCTCGCCGAGGCCCTGGAGGCGCTGGCGCGGCGGCGCGGGGCCACGCTCTTCATGGCTCTCCTGGCGGGCCTCGACGCGCTCCTCGCGCGGCTGACGGGCGCGTCCGACCTGGTGGTGGGCACGGCGGTGGCCCACCGCACGCGCCTCGAGGTCGAGGACCTGGTGGGCTTCTTCGTCAACAGCCTGGCGCTGCGCGTCGACGCGGGCGGCGATCCGCCCTTCGGTGAGCTCGTCGACCGGGCGCGGGAGAGCGCTCTGGCGGCCTACGATCACCAGGATCTGCCGTTCGAGAAGCTGGTCGAGGAGCTCGCCCCCGAGCGTCACCTTTCGGCGACGCCCGTCTTCCAGCTCCTGCTGGTGCTGCAGAACGCGCCCCGAGGTCCCCTCGGGCTCGGCGAGATCGAGGTGACGCCGTTCGATCTCCACCCGGGCGCCGCCAAGCTCGATCTGAGCCTGACGCTCGAGCGCGGCCCGGCGGGGATCCGCGGCGTCGGCACGTATCGCCGGGACCTCTTCGAGGCGACGACGATGCGCCGTTTCGTGACCCATCTCGGGCGTCTGCTCACGAGCGCCGCGGCCGATCCCGGCCGGCGTCTGTCGGCCCTGGAGCTGCTGGGCGCCGCGGAGCGCCATCAGCTCCTGGTGTCGTGGAACGTCTCGCCCCGGCTCGCGGCGGCCGCGGCGACCGTGCTCGAGCTCTTCGAGGAACGGGCGCGGCGCACGCCCGCGGCGGTCGCCGTGGTCTTCGAGCAGGAGGCGCTGAGCTACGGCGAGCTCGACCGCCGCGCCGGCGCTCTCGCCGCGGTGCTGCGCCGGGCGGGCGTCGGCTCGGAGGTGACGGTTGGGCTCGAGCGCGAGCGCGGCACAGGGATGATCGAGGCGATCGTGGCGGTCCACAAGGCCGGCGGTGCCTACACCGCCGTCGATGCGGCGGCGCCGCCGTCGCGACGGCGATGGCAGCTCGCCGACGCCGGCGCGGCGGTCCTGCTGGGAGCGGACGGCGGGCTCGAGCGTCTGCGCCAGCTTCCGGCCCGCGCGGGGGGCGCCGGCACGGCGGGTCTCGCCTACGTGAGCTATACCTCGGGCTCGACCGGGCGGCCCAAAGGCGTGGCGGTGGAGCACCGCCAGCTCCTGGCCTACGTTCTCGGCCTGATCGAGCGTCTCGAGCTCGGGGCGCCACGGCGTTTCGCCACCGTGTCGACGCTGGCGGCGGATCTCGGCAACACCTCGATCTACGGCGCCCTGGCCACCGGCGGTACCCTGCACGTGGTCTCGGAGGAGCGCCTGGGCGTTGCCGACGCCTTCGCCGCCTACGGTGAGCGGATCGACGTGCTCAAGATCGTGCCCTCGCACCTGGCGGCCCTGCTTGACGCCGCGCGTCCCGCCGGGGTCCTGCCCCGCGAGTGTCTGATCCTGGGCGGCGAGGCCTGCGACGGTGCGCTGCTGCGCCGGATCCGATCCCTGGACCCGAGCTGCCGGATCTTCAACCACTACGGCCCCACCGAGACCACGGTCGGCGTCGCCGTCTTCGCCGTGCCCCGGAGCAGCGCCGCCCGCAGCCCGATACCGCTCGGCCGGCCGCTGGCGGGGGCGCGGATCCACCTCGCGGATCGGCGGGGCTCGACGGTGCCGATCGGGGTGGCGGGAGAGCTCCTGGTCGCCGGCGAGCAGGTGGCGCGCGGCTATCTCCGCCGGCCGGCGCGCACCGCCGCGGTTTTTCGTCCCGACCCCTTCGGCGCTCCGGGTGGCCGGCTCTACCGCACCGGGGACCTGGGGCGGCGCCGTGGCGACGGGGCGATCGAGCTCCTCGGCCGGATCGACCACCAGATGAAGGTCCGGGGCTTCCGGATCGAGCCGGGAGAGATCGAGGCGGCGCTCGTCGCGCACCCGGCGGTGCGCGACGCGGTGGTCCTCGCCGTGCGCGACGCGGCCGGCGAGACGCGGCTGGCGGCCTACGTCGTGGCCCGCGGGGTGACGGCTCACGAGCTGCGCGCGCACGTGGCGGCGCGTCTGCCGGGGGTCATGGTGCCCTCGGCCGTCCTGCTGCTCGAGCGTCTGCCGCTGACCGCCAACGGCAAGGTCGACCGCCGGGCCCTGCCGCCTCCCGAGGGCTTCGGCGGCGAGCCGTCGGCCGAGCCTGTGCGGCCGCGAAACGCCGTCGAGGAGCGGGTGGCCGGGCTCTGGGCCGAGGTTCTTGGCGTCGAGGCGGTGGGCGTGGAGACGAGCTTCTTCGAGCTCGGCGGCCATTCCCTGCTGGCCACCCGCCTGCTCTCGCGCCTGCGCGCGGCCTTCGGCGTCGAGCTCGAGCTGCGCGCGCTCTTCGAGGCGCCCACCGTGGCCGCGCTGGCGGCGCGCCTGGAGACGGCTCGCCGGGTGCCGCTGCCGCCGATCGCGCCGGCGGCACGGCGCGGCGAGACGGCGCCGCTGTCTTTCGCCCAGGAACGTCTGTGGTTTCTCCGGCAACTGGCGCCCGAGGACGCGAGCTATCACCTCCCATACTTCGCCGACGTGCGCGGCCGTTTCGACGCCGGCGCCTTCGCGGCGGCCCTGGCCGCGGCCGAGCGCCGCCACGAGAGCCTGCGCACGGTCTTCGAGCGCCGCGGCGGCGCGCCGTTCCAGCGGGTCCTGGCGCCGGGACGCGTGCGCCTCTTGCGGGTCGACCTACGGGCGCTGCCTGCGGAGCGCCGCGACGCCGAGGCCGAGACCCTGGCGCGCCACGAGGCGCGGCGCCGTTTCGATCTCGAGCGCGGGCCGCTGCTGCGCGCCGTCCTGATCCGCCGCGGCGCCGAGGACCATCGCCTGCTGCTCGCTCTGCACCACCTCATCTGCGACGCCTGGTCGCGCGGGCTCCTGGTGCGAGAGCTGCTGACCCTCTACCGCGCTGCGGTCGAGAGGTGGACGCCGGTGCTCCCCGTCCCCAGGATCCGGTACGCCGACTTCGCTCTCTGGCAGCGCGCGAGCCTCGTCGGCGAGACCCTGGAGGCGCTGCTCGCGCCGGCGCTGCGACGCCTGGCCGGCGCGCCGGTCGTGGAGCTGCCCTTCGACCACCCTCGCCGGCCCCGGCGGCCGCGTCCCGCCGCCCAGGCGCCGATCGCCCTGCCGCCGGCCGAGACCGCGGCCCTGCGCCGCCTCGCCCGGCGCCACGGCGCCACCCTCTTCACGACTCTGCTCGCCGTCTTCGATGCCTGGCTGTGCCGCGTGACCGGCCAGGTCGACCTGGTGGTGGGCTCGCCGGTGGCCAACCGCAACCGCCTGGAGACCGAGGGGGTGGTCGGCTTGTTCGTCAACACCCTGGCGCTGCGCGTGGACGCGGCGGGCGATCCCTCCCTCGGCGACCTGCTCGCCCGGGCTCGCGAGGCCGCGCTCGACGCCCAGGCGGCGCAGGACCTGCCTTTCGAGCGCCTGGTCGAGGCGCTGCGCCCCGAGCGCGAGACCGGCGCCAACCCCCTCGTCCAGGTGGTGCTGGTGCTCCAGGACGTCCCGGCGGCACCCCCGGCGGTGCCGGGACTCCTCTTCGAGCCCCTGCGCGCCGCCGGCGGCGACGCCAAGCTCGACCTGGTCCTGGCCTTCGAGGAGACCGTCGGCGGCGGGCTTGCCGGCGTCGTCGAGGTCGACCGGGGGCTCTTCGAGGAAGTCACGCTGCGGCGCTTCCGCGACCAGCTCCGCCGCTTCCTCGCCGCCGCCGCCCCGGAGCGCCGTCTCTCCGACCTTCCCCTCCTCTCCGCCGCCGAGCGTCACCAGCTCGTCCACGCCTGGGGCGGCGGCGTCGGCGCGGCTCCCGACGTCGCGACGGTGGCGGCGTGCTTCGCGGCGCGGGCGGCGGAGCACCCCGAGCGGGTGGCGGTCGACGCCGGCGGCGGGACCTTGACCTACGGCGCGCTCGGGGCGCGTTCGCGGCGCCGGGCGGCCGAGCTGCGGCGCCTCGGCGTGGGCCCGGAGGCGCGGGTGGGTCTTTGCGCGGGCCGCACGCCCGGCATGGTGGAGGCGACGCTGGCGATCCTCGAGGCGGGAGGGGCCTACGTGCCCCTCGATCCGGAGTACCCGGCCGAGCGCCTGGCGCTCATGGTCGAGGACGCGGGCCTGACCGTGATCCTGACCGAGGCGGCGCTTCGCCCTCGCCTGCCGGCCTCCCTGCCCGGGGTGAGGATCGTCGAGCTCGAGGGCGAGCCCGCGCCGGCCGCGGCGGCGCCCGTCCCGTGCGGGGGACGGCGGAGCCTGGCCTACGTGATGTACACGTCGGGGTCGACCGGCCGGCCCAAGGGGGTGGCGGCGACCCACGGCGGCATCCTGCGCCTGGTGCGCGGGTCGGATTTCCTCCCCCTCGGCCCTGAAACGACATTCCTGCAGCTCGCGCCGATCGCGTTCGACGCGTCGACGCTGGAGATCTGGGGGCCGCTGCTCAACGGGGGCCGGCTGGTGCTGTTCCGGCCGGGTCCCTTTTCGGCGCGGGAGCTGGGTGAGGCCCTCGCGCGTCATCGGATCACCAGCCTGTGGCTGACGGCGGGTCTGTTCCATCAGGCGGCGGAGGAGGACGCGGGCGTTTTCCGTCCCTTGCGGCACCTGCTCTCGGGGGGCGACGCGCTCTCGCCGGTCCACGCGCGCCGCGCTCTCGAGGCGGCTCCCGGCCTTCTGCTGGTCAACGGCTACGGTCCGACGGAGAACACGACGTTCACCACCTGCCACGGGACGAGGCGTGCGCCGTCGGGCCCCTCGGTGGCGATCGGCCGTCCGATCGCGGGGACGCGGATCGCGCTCGTGGACCGGGCGGGGCGCTCGGTGCCGTCGGGAGCAGCGGGCGAGCTGGTGACGGGGGGCGAGGGTCTGGCCCGGGGATATCTGGGGCGTCCGGGGCTGACCGCCGAGCGTTTCGTGCCCGACGCGGTGGTCGGCGATCCCGGCGAGCGTCTTTACCGTACCGGCGACCGGGCCCGATTCCAGGGCGACGGGACCGTGGAGTTCCTCGGCCGGCTCGACGATCAGGTGAAGGTCCGCGGCTTCCGGGTGGAGCCGGGCGAGGTGACGGCGGTGCTCTCGGAGCTGGCCGGGGTGCGCCAGGCGGCGGTGGTGGTGGAGCGCCGCGCCGGCGAGGCGCGGCTGGTGGCCTATGTGGCCGGACCGGCGGCGCGGCCTCGCGAGCTGCGCCGGCGGCTGGCCGCGCGCCTGCCGGACCACCTGGTCCCGTCGGCCTGGGTGGTGTTGGACGAGCTGCCCCTGGGCCCGACCGGCAAGGTCGACCGCGGCGCCCTGCCGGCGCCTGATGCCCGTGCCGCGGTGGATGCGGCGGTGTCGCCCCGCACGCCGACGGAGGAGGTGTTGGCGGCGATCTGGTCGGATCTCCTTGAGACGGGGGAGGTCGGGGTGGAGGACGACTTCTTCGCTCTCGGCGGCCATTCGCTGCTGGCCACGCGGGTGGTCTCGCGGGTGTTGCGCGACCTGGGCGTGACGCTCGAGCTGCGCGAGCTCTTCGAACAGCCGACGATCACGGCGCTCGCCGAGCGGGTGCAGGCGTCGCGGCGCTCCGGCGTGCCGCCGCCGCCGCCGCTGGCGGCGAGCGCGGGGCCGGCGGTGCTCTCCTTCGCCCAGGAGCGTCTGTGGTTCCTCGACCGTCTGGAGCCGGGGAGCGCGGCCTACAACGTGTCGGCGGCGGCGAGGCTCACCGGCCGTCTCGACGTGGCGGTGCTCGCGGCGGGCCTGGAGCTGGTGGAGACGCGTCATGAGACCCTGCGGACGCGATTCGCCGAGGTCGACGGGCGGCCGGAGCCGCGGATCGGCCGGCCGGTCCGCCGGTGTCCGCCGCTGGTGGACGTCTCGGGGCTCGGCGCGGCGGCCGCCGGGGAGGGGCGGCGGCGTTTGGAGCGCGAGGCGGCCCGTCCCTTCGACCTCGCGGCGGGCCCGCTGTGGCGGCCGCTGCTGGTGCGTCTGGGCCGCGAGGAGCACGTGCTCTTGCTGGTGCTCCACCACGTCGTCACGGACGGCTGGTCGATGGGGATCCTGATCCGCGAGGTCGCCGCCGCTTACGAGGCGGTGGGCCGTTCGGCGCCGCCGTCCTGGCCGGCGCTGGCGGTCCGCTACACGGACTATGCACGGTGGCAGCGCGGCTGGCTGCGAGGGGAAGCGCTGGCGCGTCTCGTGGCTTTCTGGCGCCAGCGGCTGGCGGGGGCGCCGCCGGTCCTCGAGCTGCCGGCAGACCGTCCCCGGCGCACCGGCGGGTCGGGTCGCGGCGCGAGCGTCGCGGTGTGCTGGCCCTCGTCCCTGGCCGAAGCGGTCGAGGGTACGGCCCGGCGTCGCGGCGCGACGCTGTTCATGGGGCTCCTGGCGGGTCTCCAGGGGCTCGTCCGCAAGCTGACGGGGACGGACGACGTGGTGGTGGGCACGGCGGTGGCCAACCGCTCCCGGGTCGAGGTCGAGGGCCTGGTGGGCTTCTTCGTCAACAGCCTGGCGCTGCGCGTCGACCTCGGCGGCGACCCGAGCTTCGCGGAGCTGCTCGACCGGGTGCGGAGGTGTGCTCTGGAGGCCTACGACCACCAGGACCTGCCGTTCGAGAAGCTCGTCGAGGAGGTCCGCCCGGAGCGTCACCTGTCGTCGACGCCGATCTTCCAGGTCCTGCTGGTGCTCCAGAACGTGCCGCGCGCGCCCCTCGAGCTCGGAGATCTCGCGGTCGAGCCCGTGGAAATCCACCCGGGCGCCGCCAAGCTCGACCTGAGCCTCACCCTGGAGCGGAGCCGGGCGGGGATTGTGGGCGCCGCGACGTATCGCCGGGATCTCTTCGACGAGACGACCGTCCGCCGTTTCCTGGGACACCTTGAGCGGCTGGTCGGGAGCGCCGCCGGCGATACGGACCGTCGTCTCTCGGCGGTCGAGATCCTGTCGGCGGCCGAGCGCCACCAGCTCCTCGTGTCCTGGAACGCGTCGCCGCGCGCCGCCGCTCCCGCGCCGGTCCTGCTCGAGCTGCTGGCGGAGCAGGTCCGTCGTCGGCCCGAGGCGGCCGCGGTGGTCTTCGAGGAGAAGACGTTGAGCTACGGCGAGCTGGACCGCCGTTCCGGCGTCCTCGCGGGGGTGCTGCGCGAGGCGGGCGTCGGTCCGGAGGTGGCCGTGGGTCTCGACCTCGGGCGCGGCGTGGAGACGATCGTGGCGATCGTCGCGGTGCACGAGGCCGGGGGAGCCTACACGGCCCTCGACCCGGGGGCGCCGGCCGCGCGGCGGCGATTCCAGCTCGCGGACTCCGGCGCGGCGGTGCTGCTCGGAGACGGTGGACGGCTCGAGCGCCTGCGGCGGCTCGCGCCGCGGGCGGTGGACGGCGACCCGGGGCCGGCCGAGCGCCTGGCCTACGTCAGCTTTACCTCGGGCTCGACGGGGCGGCCGAAGGGCGTGGCGGTGACGCACGGTCAGCTCGCGGCCTACGTCGCCGGTCTGGTCGAGCGTCTCGGCCTTGACCGGCCGCTGCGCTTCGCCACGGTGTCGACGCCGGCGGCGGATCTGGGCAACACGTCGATCTACGGCTCGCTGGCGACCGGCGGGACGCTGCACGTCGTCTCCGACGAGCGGGCGGTGGACGCCGACGCCTTCGCCGCCTACGGCGAGCGGGCGGGGATCGACGTGCTGAAGATCGTGCCCTCTCACCTGGCGGCCCTGCTCGCCGCCGAGCGTCCGAAAGGAGCCCTGCCCCGCGAGCTCCTGATCCTGGGCGGGGAGGCCTGCGACGGCGCGCTGGTGCGCCGGATCCGGTCCCTGGACCCGAGGTGCCGGATCGTCAACCACTACGGTCCCACCGAGGCCACCATCGGCGTGGCCACTTTCGCCCTGTCCCGGGGCAGTGAGGTCCCCAACCCGATTCCGGTCGGCCGGCCCCTTTCGGGCGCGCGGATCGTCCTCGTCGATCGGCGGGGCGCGCCGGTGCCGATCGGGGCGGCGGGAGAGCTCCTGGCCGGCGGCGGGCAGGTGGCGCGCGGCTATCTCGGCCGGCCGGCTCAGACCGCCGCGGCGTTTCGTCCCGATCCCTTCGCGGCCGGTCCGGGCGGACGGCTTTATGGCACGGGGGACCTGGCGCGGCGCCGCCGCGACGGTGCCGTCGAGCTCCTCGGCCGGATCGACGGCCAGGTGAAGGTGCGGGGCTTTCGCGTCGAGCCGGGTGAGGTCGAGGCGGTGCTCGGCGAGCACCCGGCGGTGAGCGCCGCGGCGGTCGTCGCCTTCCGCGCTCCCGAGACGCGTCTCGCGGCCTATGCCGTGGTCTCGGGCGCGTCGGCGGGCGAGCTCCGGGAGCACCTCGCGGCGCGCCTGCCCGCGGCGATGGTGCCCTCCTCGATCGTCCTGCTCGAACGCCTTCCGCTGACCCCCAACGGCAAGGTGGACCGCCGCGCCCTGCCGCGCCCCGAGGCTCCGTCGGCCGAGCGCGGGACCGGTCGTCCCCTGGGGGGAGCCGAGGAGCTGGTGGCCGAGCTGTGCGCGGAGGTCCTGGGCGTCGAGACGGTGGACGTGGGGGCGAGCTTCTTCGACCTCGGCGGCCACTCTCTGCTCGCCACCCGCCTCCTCTCGCGCCTGCGCTCGGCCTTCGCCGTCGAGCTCGATCTCCGGGCGCTCTTCGAGGCCCCGACGATCGCCGCCTTGGCGGCGCGCCTGGAGACGGCCCGCCGGCCGTCCCTGCCGCCCGTCGTGCCGGCGGCGAAGCGCGGCGAGACGGCGCCGCTGTCCTTCTCCCAGGAACGGCTGTGGTTCCTCCAGCAACTGGTGCCCGAAGATACGAGCTATCACCTGCCCTACTTCGCCGACGTGCGCGGCGCCCTCGATGCCGGCGCCCTCGCGGCGGCCCTGGCCGCGGCCGAGCGGCGGCACGAGAGCCTGCGCACGGTGTTCGAGCGCCGCGGCGGCGCGCCGGTCCAGCGCGTGCTGGCGCCGGGGCGCGCGAGCGTGCTGCGCGTGGAGCTGGGGGGCTTGCCGGCCCACGTCGTCGCGGCCGAACGGGAGGCCCTGACCCGGCGCGAGGCGCGGCGGCGTTTCGACCTCGAGCGCGGTCCGCTGCTGCGCGCGGCCATCGTCCGCAGAGGCGCCGAGGACCATCGCCTCCTGCTCGGCCTCCACCACCTGGTCTGCGACGCCTGGTCGCGCGAGCTCCTGGTGGGGGAGATCTCAGAGCTCTACCGCGCCGCGGTGGAGAGGCGTCCCGTGGCGCTCGCCGCCCCGAGGCTCCAGTACGCCGACTTCGCGCTCTGGCAGCGGGCGGCCCTCGCCGGGGAGACCCTTGAGGCGCTGCTCACGCCGGCCCGCGAACGGCTGGCGGGCAGCCCGCCCGTGGAGCTGCCCGTCGACCGCGCGCGGCGGGCGCGGCGGACGCGTCCCGCGGCCCAGGTGCCGATCGACCTGGCGCCGGCCGCGGTCGCCGCTCTGCGGCGCGCGGCCCGGCGCCGGGGGGCCACGCTTTTCATGGCCCTCCTCGCCGCCTTCGACGCCTGGCTGTGCCGCGTCACCGGCCAGAGCGACCTGGTGGTGGGCTCGCCGGTGGCCAACCGCAACCGGCTGGAGACCGAGGGGGTGATCGGCTTCTTCGTCAACACCCTGGCATTGCGCGTCGAGGCGGCGGGCGATCCCACCTTCGGCGCGCTCCTGACGCGAGCGCGCGAGGCCGTCCTCGAGGCCCAGGCGGGCCAGGACCTGCCCTTCGAGCGTCTCGTCGAGGCGTTGCGTCCGAGCCGCGACACGGGCACCACGCCCCTCGTCCAGGTGGTCCTGGTGCTGCAGGAGGCTTCCGCGGCTCCGCCCGCGGTGCCCGGGCTCGCCTTCGAGCCGCTGCGGGCAACCCCCGGCGACGCCAAGTTCGACCTCACCCTGGGCTTCGAGCCGACCGCCGACGGCGGGCTCGTAGGAGCCCTCGAGGGGGACCGGTCGCTCTTCGAGCAGGTCACCCTCCGGCGTTTCCGCGAGCAACTGCGCCGCTTCCTCGGGGCCGCCGCCCCCGAGCGCAGACTCTCCGAGCTGCCCCTCCTCTCCGCCGCCGAGCGCCACGAGGCCACGGTAGAGGCTCGCCGCCGCGCCCGCGCCGCGAGCGCCTTGCCGCCGATCCACCGTCTCGTCGCCGCCCGCGCCGCCGAGCGCCCCGAGGCGGCGGCGGTGTGCCAGGGCGAGCGACGCCTCACCTACGGCGAGCTCGAGCGCCGGGCGAACCGTCTTGCCCGGCTTCTCAGGAGTCGCGGCGTCGGTCCCGAGGCGCGGGTGGCCCTCCTCCTGGAGCGCACGCCGCGGCTGGTGGTGGCGATCCTCGCCGTCTTGAAGACCGGCGGGGCCTACATCCCCCTCGACCCCTCGAATCCGGCGGAAAGGCTCGCCTACGTCCTCGCCGACGCCGGCGCCGCGGCGGTGCTGTGCGAGTCGAGCCTCGCCGAGCGCCTGGAGGAGGCCGGCGTCGAAGGACCGGCGCTCCTCGTTCTCGACCGCCTTGAGAGCGAGCTCGCCGCCGGTCCCGACACCCCGCCCGACGACGGCCTCGACGGCCTCGGCGCGGCCTCTCTCGCCTACGTGATCTACACCTCGGGCTCGACCGGGCGCCCCAAGGGCGTCGGCGTGACCCACGCCAACGTGGCGCGGCTCTTCCGCGAGAGCGAGGGGCTGTTCGGCTTCGGGCCGGACGACGTCTGGACCCTCTTCCACTCCCCGGCCTTCGATTTCTCGGTGTGGGAGATCTGGGGCGCGCTCTTCCACGGCGGACGCCTCGTGGTGGTGCCCTACCTCGTCAGCCGTTCGCCGCGGGACTTCGCCGAGCTCGTGGCGCGGGAACGGGCGACGATCGTGAGCCAGACCGCCTCGGCCTTCCGCCCCCTGACCGCGGCGGGTCTCGCCGAACGGCGGGACCTGGCCCTGCGCGCGGTGGTCTTCGGGGGCGAGGCCCTCGACGTCGGCCAGCTCGCCCCCTGGCTCGAGCGGCCTGCTGCGCCGCGGATGGTCAACATGTACGGCATCACCGAGACCACCGTCCACGTCACCTACCGCGCGGTGTCGCGGGAGGACCTCTCGCGCCCGGGCTCGAGCCCGATCGGCCGCGGTCTCGACGATCTCGAGCTCTTCGTGGTCGATCGGCACCTCGACCCGGTGCCACGGGGAGTCGCCGGGGAGCTCCGGGTGGGCGGTGCCGGGCTCGCCCGCGGCTACCTCGGCCGTCCGGGGCTGACCGCCTCGCGCTTCACGCCCCATGCGTGGAGCGACGCGCCGGGCGAACGGCTCTACGGCTCGGGCGACCTTGCCCGCGTGCCCCCCGACGGCGGGCTCGAGTACCTAGGCCGTATCGACGCCCAGGTCAAGCTGCGGGGCTTCCGCATCGAGCTCGGGGAGATCGAGGCGGCCCTCGCGCGTCACCGGTCCGTGCGGCGGGCGGCGGTCCTCTTGGTGGGCGACGGCCACGAGGAGAGCCGCCTCGTGGCCTTCGTCGCCGCCCGGGGCGAGGTTCCGGCGGCGGAGCTGCGCGCCCATGCCGCCCAGGCCCTTCCCGAGGTCATGGTGCCGTCGGCTTTCGTTCCCCTGGACGATCTGCCGCTGACGGTCAACGGCAAGCTCGACCGCCGAGCTCTCCTGCGCCTGGCGGCGGAGCGCCCGGAGCTGGCGGCCCGTGCCGAGAGCGCCTACGTCGCTCCCCGCACCGCGGCGGAGCGGACGATCGCCGAGATCTGGTGCGAGGCGTTGGGCGTTTCGCGGGTCGGCGTCGACGACAACTTCTTCGACCTCGGCGGCCATTCCCTCCTGATGGCCCGGATCCAGACCCGGCTCGACGAAGCCTTCGCCCGCCCGGTGCCCATGCTGCTGCTCTTCGAGCACCCCACGGTCGGGGCACTGGCGGCTCGGCTGGAGGCTCCGGACAAGGCGCCGGAGCCCACGACCCCAGTCCTCTCCCAGAGCCGTGATCGGGCGGCGGAGCGCCACGCCAGGACCCGACGCCAGAAAGCGCGGCGAAAAGGGCGGGAGAGGACTTGAAAGGGTCGAGATTGTGAGATGACCTCACTACCGGCGTCAGGAACAACCTCAGGGCGTGATACCGCGGCCCATTCCGACCCGGAGTCGAAGTAGGCTGGGCGCCAGCCCACCACCGGGGATCGTCACCGGCATGGGCCAGTCCTTACTATCCCGCTTCCGGCGCCAATTCTCGAAAACCTGGCACCTCAAGACGCCGGACGGTCGCTCGCGACCCGGCGACGCAGGATCTCGCTCGCGAAATCGGACGCCCTGATCGTCTTCGGCCACGACGTCGTGGCGTCTCAGCAGCTTGAGCGCGGTCTCGGCGCCGCCGGACGCCGTCAGGTCGCTCCGCGTCCACGGCTCTTCGCGCCCTGAGGCCGGCCTCCGGAAGACGTTTCCGATTCATGGCCGAGCCGGGCCCATGACCGCAGGGCCTGTGCTCGTCAAGGACAGTTTGGTCCTTGACGACCGCAGGGCCTGTACACGTCAGGGACGGATCAGTCCTTGACGACCACAGGGCCTGTACACGTCAGGGACGAATAGTCCTTGACGACCACAGTGCCTGTGCTCGTCAGGGACGGTTTTGGTCCTTGACGACCGCAGGGCCTGTGCTCGTCAGGGACAAATTAGTCCTTGACGACCACATGGCCTTTACTCGTCAGGGACGGATCGGTCCTTGACGACCGCAGGGCCTGTGCTCGTCAAGGACGGACCCTCCTTGAGGACCGTACGGCTTGTGCTTGTCAAGGACGAACCCGTCCGATGCTCAGCGGGGGGTCAATCTCCCCCTCAGGAAAGGGGGAGGGGGCGATTCTCAGGTCCGTCGCACGAGGATCTTGCCGGCCAGCTCCAGCGCCGCCGCGCCCGCCGCCTCCAGGAAGCTGGCGATCGACGCCGGCGAGCGCGCCAGGCCGTCGGCGAGGTTCAGTGCCTCCGTCAGCTCCGGATTGCCGTGGCGCAGCCGGCCGACGGCGCGGCC
>DASWIG010000869.1:0-15979 GCA_036397835.1 Thermoanaerobaculia bacterium | reverse complement strand
TCTTCACCCAGGCGAGCGGGCTGCTGATGCTGCTGGCGATCCTCGGGCTGGTCTTCGCCCACCGGGCCGAGACCGGCGTGATGACCTTCGACTACGTCGACCTGCTGGGCACCTCGGCGGGCGACCTGTCGATCTGGCTGCTGCTGGGCTTCTTCGTCGCCTTCGCGGTCAAGCTGCCGATGGTGGGGCTCCACACCTGGCTCCCCGACGCCCACACCGAGGCGCCCACGGCGGGCAGCGTGATCCTCGCCGGCCTGCTGCTCAAGACCGGCGCCTACGGCCTGCTGCGCTTCGCCCTGCCGCTCTTCCCCGCGGCCATGGCGCTGGGGGCGGCGGGCGTGGTCTACGGCGCGGTGCTCGCCTTCGCCCAGACCGACCTCAAGCGCCTGGTCGCCTACTCCAGCGTCAGCCACCTGGGCTTCGTGCTGCTGGGGATCTTCGCCTGGAACGAGCTGGCGCTCCAGGGCGCGGTGATGACGATGATTTGCCACGGCCTGTCGACCGGGGCGCTCTTCGTGCTGGTCGGCCAGCTCAAGGAGCGCCTCCACACCCGCGACCTCGCCGCCATGGGCGGGCTCGCCGAGCTGGCGCCGCGCATGGCGGCCCTGGCCATCTTCTTCGCCATGGCGTCGCTGGGGCTGCCGGGATTGGGGAACTTCGTCGGCGAATTCCTGGTGCTCCTGGGCTCGTTCAAAGCCAGCGTCGCGATCACCGCGGTGGCGACGGTCGGGTTGGTGGGGGCCACGATCTACTCGTTGTGGATCGTCCAGAAGGCCTTCCACGGTCCGCTCGAAGAAGGACGGACCCTGACCGACCTGGGGGCGCGGGAGGTCTTCGTCCTCGGCGTCCTGGTGGTGGCCCTGGTGTGGCTGGGGCTCTGGCCGCAGCCGGTGCTGGAGACGGCGGAGCCGGCCCTCGCCGCGCTGCGCGACCTCGCCGCAGCGACCGGCGTGCTCGCCACGAGGTAGACGTCGGCAGTGGCGTCCGTGCCGTGAGAGGTGGAGACGCTCGCCGGCCAGGACGTAGAGCGACTCGTGGAAACGGGAGCCGTGCAGGACTGGAGCTCTCGTTTCAGTACAGCATCAGTAGTCCGACTTTCTCGCTCTCATGCAGAGCCTTGATGGAATCGGGTCCGGCGCTCCCGTTCAGCAGCGTAGCTCAGACAGGCGAGGATGTCGTCCTTCCTGAGATACGGGAAGTCCTCCAAAATCTCTTCAGGCGTCATGCCCGCCGCGAGGTAGGACAACACGTCGTAGACCGTGATCCTCATGCCTCGGATGCACGGTTGTCCGCTGCGCTTGCCCGGTTCGAGGGTGATGATGTCCTGGTACTGCATGCCCCAATTCTACCATGTCGACCGGCTGCCGGCGGCCATGGCGCTGGGGGCGGCGGGCGTGGTCTACGGCGCGGTGCTCGCCTTGGCCCAGACCGACCTCGAGCGCCTGGTGGCCTACTCCAGCGTCAGCCACCTACTGCTTCTGGACGAAGAAGGCTCCCAGGACTCCGACGACCAAACCCTGGAACGGGCCGAGCCCCAAGTTGGCCGTCGCCAGCACTCTCAGAGGATCTTGATCGATCACTGGCTGGAGCAGAACCGCCAGCAGCACCCCTACGAGATAGACAATGGAAAGGAAAGTCGCCAAACGAAAGACAAAACGATCGATCATCCGCTTCTGCGCGCGCTTACTCCGCACGTCGGATACGTGTACGCCGACCATCAGCGACAACGTGGGAATAATCATGGGCAAGACGCAGCCCCACGCTTCCGCCACGCCGCCTTCATAGTGGCCCACCAGAGACTGGAGGAAGAGAATTCCGAACACGGCTACGGCGCCGACAAACCAGACAACGGACAGTGTCTTCTTGCATGAATCCATTGGAATCTGCATCACCTTCGCCCTCGTGCCAACGCGCTTCGAAGTCCACTACCGGCCATGTGTGTCTCTCCTTGGAGCCTTCCCGGGAGCAGGATCTCTACCTCTCCGGCGTGTCCCTGTTTCTCGAACTCATAAACCAAGACGGAGACGCTATGGTTCTCGGTGAGAGCTAGCGCCCCGATTGTCCGCGGCAATATGTTTAGCCCTCCTGTGAGCCACCTGTCGGCCTCGTCCCGAGATATCGGATCGCCCGTCGTCGCGAAGGGAGTCGACGTAATCGCGAAAACAATGACCCTATAAAGTCCTCTGGGCGCGCCCAAAAGCGCAACGATGTAGTCCCTCAGGGTGAACCGGTCTCTAAGAGCGAGAGAGTCGACGACCCACCGCGGATTCTGCGGCCGTCCCGTCGAATCGATCCTTTCCATTTTCGTGACGAGAGCAAAGCCGTCCGGGATCGAAAAGTAGCGTTTCTCCTCGTAGCCGCACTCCCGGAGGGCCTCGGTCAGCCTGAAGTCGACGTCTCGCAACCTGCGGCTTGGCGCGATCAGTGCGTCCGGCAGCACGAAGATGGCCGAAGCGCGCGGTGGCGGCCACGGGAACGGCACGTGCGCCGGCGGAGATGCATCCGGCGGCGGCGGTATGGGTGATGGCTGGGGTGGTGGCGGTATGGGTGGTGGCGGTGGTGGCGGCGGTGGTGGCGGTGGTGGCGGCGGCAAGGTTGATGCCCCTGGTGCCGCCGAGGATTCGCGCGCTAGCACCGGATCGTCGATCTCGTTCCACAGGTCCCTGGTCACCTCGAAGTTGTGGAGCTTTAGCAGCTCGATCGGACGCAGGCTATACTCCACCTCCTCGGCGATCAACGAGAACCTACCCGTCTCGAGCGATCCATAGGACGTAGCGATCGCACGCCATCTACCAGCCTCGGCTCGCACAACCAGCCGCGAATTGCCTCCCGCACCGGAATCGTCGTCCGTCCATACCCTTCCTGACGGAGAGATCAGCATCAGCCACGTATCGAATCGGTCGGAGACCAGGTTGACTTGGAGCTCGCTTCCCGCATCGGACTTGGAAGCGTCGATCTCGAATACCTCCAAGAATTTTTCCGTCGCTCCCGGCAGCCTATAGGAAGACCCCTCGTCCAGCGAGCCGGGAGTAGCTCCCGAGAGATCCGCCGCCGCGACCGCATCGGCCGTCACCGCCGCCGGTTCGCCGGCCCGCATGACCAGGCCCGACCACTCATCGCCCAGGGACTCTCGCGCGGTGCTACGAACCAGGTGAAGGACCTCTCGGGAGACTTCCCGTGCGCTCCAGGCGCTGACGTCGACAGGTCCCGAAAAGCCGCGGGATCGCGAGCCGACGACGATCAGGAAGCCGCCCGAACGAAAGGCGGTGCGCGTCCGGCCATTGCCGCCGCGCCGGGCGATCACTCTCCCCTCCTCGTCCACGATCCCGAGAAGGGGCCGGAAGCTATCGGATGCGACGTCCACCACGAGGTATTCGGAGCCGGTCCAGTGCCTGCCGCGGAATGCGAGCGCTTCTCGAGAGTCGCTGCGCGAATCCAGACCTTCTGACCTACCCAGGGGCAGGTCAGGAGGTCTGGGATCCGGCGAGCAGGCCGTCCAAAGGACGAATGCAAGGATCAAGCAGAAAGGGCGTCGCGTCGTTCTAAACATATGCTTACCCTGTCGGGAACTGGCCAAATAGCTATCGGGGATCGCTGACCCACTTGGCCGCGCCGTGGGCGCGGTGATCGCTGGCAGCGTTCGGCCCTCGGTTCGCGGGAGCTTAGGCGACCGCGTGGAGAGTGTCAACCGTCATGGCGGAGGTCGGCTCCCGCGGAGCGCGGCAGGCGTGGTCTACGGCGCCGTGCTCGCCTTCGCCCAGACCGACCTCAAGCGTCTGGTGGCCTACTCGAGAGCGTGAGCCACCTGGGCTTGCTGTCGACGCTGGAGCGCTGACAAGTCGGGGATGAGGAGTATGCGCCGCCGCTCGCGCTCGAAAGGCTCCAGGTCGCCGGCGCTGCGCAGCACGTAGAGGTCCAACTCGTCGCAGGCGTCGACGTCGGCGCAGTAGAGCCGCTCGCCGCTGATCACGGCGAGGGCCAGGAAAGCGTTGCGAGAGCGTAATAGCGTCAGGAGAGCCGGTCGACCGTCCCCGCGGTGCCGTTGACGCGCACTCGTTCCCCGTCCTCGAGCAGGTCGAGGGCTCCGCGGACCGACATGACCGCGGGCAGGCCCACCTCCCGCGCCGTCACGGCGCCGTGCGACAGCGGCCCGCCACTCTCCGTGACGACGGCGCAAGCCGAGTAGAAGAGCGGGGTCCAGGCGGGGTTGGTGGTCCTCGCGACCAACACCGAGCCGGCGCGAAAGCGGGCGAAGTCCTCGCTGTCGTAGACCCGGCAGACCGGACCCTCGGCCACGCCCCGAGAGCCCGGAAGCCCCCGCAGATCTCCGGCCTCGGCTTGCGGCTCCTCCCCGTAGACATGCGGCGGAGCCACCCGGCGGCGGGCGAGATACTCGGCCTTGTTGCGCTCGGCCTCGGCCCTGCCTGCCGCCGCGGAGACCGTGCCCTCCACCACCGAGGACAACGTGGCTTTGTGGAGGAAGAAGGCGTCCTCGGCCTCGTCCAGGACACCGCGGTCCGCGAGGCGGCGGCCGAGCTCGACCAGGGTCGCCCGAAAGGGCACCGTCAGGCGCGTGGTCTGGTAGTGCTCGAGGTCGTCGAGCGCGGTATAGGCCCGGGCCAGGCGTAGAAGCTCGGCGGCGAAGTAACCGAGGCGCTCGGGAGCGAGAGCCAGGTACCTTTGCTCGGCCGCCTGCTGGCGTGCCCTCAGTCGGTGCTCCCGCGGCGACGGATCCTCCACTTCATCGCGCATCAGCATGAGGCGCAGGTTCTCCATGACGACCCACGGCTGCCCCGACCACGTGGGGTGATAGGCGTCGAAGTCCACCTCCCGGTGGCCGTGGTTGCGCAGGAAGCGGTCGAAGGCGTCGGCGAAGGCCGGATGCGCGCTCAGGCCTCCCTCTAGCCAGATCCGCCGGCGATCGGTCTCGATGAGCAGCGAGGTGAGCATCGCGTCGGCCCGGGCCAGCTCGTAGAGGCGGTACAGGTCACGGTTCACCAGCCCCGTCTTGGTCTCGCAGAAACAGGTCAGAGCATCGTAAAGGGCCGGTGCCTCCTCGGCGCCCACCAGCAACGCCAGGGTCTGGAAGAGCATCCTGTGCAGGGCGCCCTGGGTGATCGAGATGGCGATGTTGGGCCGGAAGTACTCCCGTCCCAGCCGATCGATTTCGAGCAGGTGGCGCCACACCTCGACCTCGCTCTTCTCGCCGAGCGGCGCCGAGCTCAGCCGGCCGAGCGTGAAGAGGTAGCCGTCGAGGTCGCGAAGCCAGTTGACCGGCAGCTCCTGGACCCATGTGTAGCGCCGCTGAAAGATCGGCAGCAGGGCGGCGAGCTCTTCGAGGCTCGAGAACGCGACCTGCTGGTCGCTCGTGTAGATGCGGACCGCGTTCTGGTTGCCGAAGACATAGCTCTCGAAGCAGTCGAACCACTTGCCGGGGAAGGCAGGCAGGCCCATGAGCGCCAGCGAGTGCCGGAGCGACTCGTGGAAACCGTCGCTGGTGAAGTCCCAGGTCAGAGGCGTCATCACGTTGGGAAAGCGCTCCGCGGACTCGTCGCGGGTCCAGCGCGGCGGGATCGAGCTCACCGGCCGCGACTGCAGCAAATGGATCCGGCCGCCGGCGAAGGCCCATTCCACGTCCTGCGGAAAGGCGTAGTGATCCTCGACCCGGACGCAGAGCCGCCGGAGCTCGGCGATCTGGCCATCGGTGAGCGAGGGACGGCGCTGCTCGACTTCGCCGAGGGTCTGCCGGCGCGTGCCGCCGCCGGCCGCGCCCGAAAGCGCGTGGGTCTTCGCCGCCACCTGGCGCTCGACGATCTCGCCGCTTTTCTTGTCGACCACGAACTGGTCGACCTCGCCCTCGCCGGAGACCACGGTCTCGCCGAGCCCGAAGCTCGCGTTGACCAGGAGCTGATCGAGGTTGCCGCTCACCGGATGGAGCGAGAAGGCGACACCCGCGGCCTCGCTTTCGACCATCGCCTGGACGACGACCGCCATGGCGGCCTCCGCTTGGCCGAAGCCTTTCTCGTAACGGTAGCGCGCGGCGCGGTCTTCCCAGAGCGAGGCGAAGCAGCGCCGCAGCGCGTCGAGCACCGCCGGCACCGTGGTGACGTTGAGGTAGGTGTCGTGCTGGCCCGCGAAGGCCGCGCCGGCGAGGTCTTCGAGGGTCGACGACGAGCGGACCGAGACCGCGGTCTTTTCCAGCAGGGCGGGCAAGCCTTCCTCGAGCTCCTTCACGAGCTCCGGCGGTAACGGCAGCCGCGCGAGGCGCTCCCGGAGCTCGACGCACTGCCGGCGGAGCCGTTCGGGATCGGTGAAGTCGAGCGCCGCCACGGCCTCGCTCCAGCCGGCGTCGGCCGCCAGGAAAGTGCGGTAGGCCGCGGCGGTCACGGTGACGCCGCGCGGCACGGGAAAGCCCGCCTGGGTGAGGCGGGCGAGGTTCGAGCCCTTGCCGCCGCACACGGCGAGCTCGGCGGCGAGGGGGTCCTCGAAGGGGAGAACCAGGTGCCGCGCCGCTCGCCGCGCGGCGCGGCCGCCGTGCTCGATCTCGGTCAGGATGTTGCGGCCTTCCGCCACGAGGCGCTCCTGGATCCGGCGGTTCGCGAGAAAGCGCAGGAAGGTTCCGATCCTCTGCCACGCGCCGCCTACCCGGTCGCGGTAGAGCACCGCCACCGCGCCGCTGTAGGGAAGGGAAACCAGGTAGAGCAGGGCCCACCCCGGACCGGCAAGCCCGGCGACGACGCCGGCCTGCACGGCGTAGAACAGCGGGAAGACCGGCAGACTGAGGAAGATCGCGTTCGAGGCGACGTGGTCCTGGTCCTTCGACAGCTTGCGAGTCGCCCGGCGGACGAGCGACAACGCGGCCACGTGGTTCAAGAACCCCCAGAGCGCGACCGGCAGCCCCACGGTCACGATCTCCAGCTCGCGCAGCAGGAAGAACAAGGCGCGCCCGGCGTGGATCGGCAGGAAGACCTCCGCCGGCGAGATGCCGAGCGCCCGGAGCTTCCTGCGGTAGCCCGCGACGCGCCTCTCGAGAGCCGAGAGGCGCTCGGCGTCGAGCTCGCGCAGCGGTTCGTAGCCTCGCTGCAGACGGTGGATCAGCCGGATCCGGTCGTCCGCGGCCTCGTCCTGCCCCAGCGGTCTGGGCTCCGTTCCCCGCGTGGCCAACAGCGCGGCGGTCCACAGAAAGAGCTCGGAGTCCGCGTGGCGCTCGAAGTTGAGTGTGATCGCCCGCACCTCGCGCTCGAGACGGGCCGTCAGGTCGCCGGCGTCGCCCTCGGGATGGACCTGGCGCCAGGCTCCGACGTCGATCGACTCGCCGAAGCGTACCCACACGGTCGAGCGCAGGCGGTCCTTCTGCTCGAAATAGAGGCCCACGGGGACGATCTTGAGACCGTCGCACGGGGTCCGGCACGAGTCGAGAGCGAGGCGCGCCGCGCCGGTCTTGAACGAGCGCATCTGCGGATCGGAATGGCTCACGCCTTCGGGGAACACGAGGATCGCCTCACCGCGGCCTAGGCGGAGCCGGCACTCGGCGAGCGCGTCGAAGTTCTTCGCCGTTTCCGCGCCCTGCCCGGCGTCCTGCCGGCGGTGGAAGGCCACGATCCTCAGCGCTCGCATCAGGAAACCGAGCAGCGGGTCGCGCCGCAGGGTGCTCTTCGCCGTCAGCGTGACGGGACGCCGGAGCTGGATCATGACGATCAGCGGGTCGACCAGAGCGTTGGTGTGGTTGGAGACGAGGAGCACCGGTCCCGAGGAAGGCACCCGTTCGGCGCCCTCCACCTCGACACGGCGGAAGAACACGAAGACCGCGGCCCGCGCGAAGAGGCGGAAGAGCCAGCGGATCACGGCGCCGCCCCCGCGGCGGAGCGCCGCCGTGCGAGCAGCCTCGAGGCGAGCCGGCTCGCGGCCCAGGCGAGCAGAGCGCCGGCCGCGAGATCGATCACGTAGTGATACCTGAGCGCCACCGTGGCCACGACGATCAACGCGACGAGCGGGAGGTAGATCAGCCCGCGCAGGCGGTTGAAGGCGAGGTCGAAGAAACAGACGTAGAGCGAAACGCCGACGTGCAGACTGGGAAAAGCGCCGTGCGGGCCGCCCGATCTCTCCACGCTGGTGAGCACGATCTGGTGGAAAATGCCGCCCAGGAGCGGTGCCTGGAACTCGCCGGCCATCTCGACGACCGGACCCCGCGCCGGCAAGAAGAGATATCCCAAGAAGCTCATCGCATAGAGCAGCGCCAGACCGGTCACGAAGAGGTCGCGCTCGCGGTCAGGCCGGCCGAAGACGCCGACGAGGATCGAGAGATTGATGAAGGGAACGAAGAAGCCGTAGGCGAAAGCCAGGAGCTCGAGCCATCCGGGGGTGAGCCGCGCCTCCATCCACAGGGCCGGGGAAGTGCCGAAGAAGAGTATGCGGTCGACCTTCGCGAGGGCCGCGTCGGCGGACCACGGAATGGCGGCGAAGGGCGCGCGGGCGAGGGTCATGTAGAGCGTGAACATGACCGCCACCACCAGCAGGTGCCGCAGCGCCCCGCGGGTGTCGGGTCCGGGGATCCGCATCGCCAGGGCCAGGAGCATCACGAAGCCGGCGAGGAGCGCGAGATGGCCCAGCAGGTCGCCTCCGAGCTCGACACCGGCCGCGGCGCGGACGGCCAACGTCAGGACGACGATGCCCACGATCGCCATGGCGGCTCGCTCGCCGGGCGTCGTCGCGGCCGTCCATGCACGGAGCCTACGGGATCTCGCCTGAGGCAACGGGGTCAAGATGACGTCACCTTCCTTCATGCCGAGAGCTCAGGGTTGCGCTCCCTTAGCATCTCGAGGGTATATTCAGGCTCAGAGTCCCCGTAGGCGCCCCGGCCTGCCGGTCCAAGTATACAGCGAGGCCGGCGTCGCGCCCATGATCATCTCTCTGAGGGCGTCCGACCGTTGGCGGAGCTGCTCTCGCACGGGTCTCTCGTCCCGCAGGGACGGTGGAGCGATAGCCAGTGATTCAATCACTGGCGGGCTGGCCGTAGCGAGACGGGTCGGATTCGAATAAAAGCCGTTGCGCAGAATATCCTCGATCTCACGAGTGGTGCAGTTGCGCGGCGAATCCAGATGACCTTGGGTGGGGAGCCATGAACGCTTCAAGCGGAAACCGCCAGGGTCCGGCGCTCCCGGTCAGCAGCGTAGCTCAGACAGGCGAGGATGTCGTCTTTCCTGAGGTACGGGATGTCCTCCAGAATCTCTTCCGGCGTCATGCCCGCGGATGCACGGTTGTCCGCTGCGCTTGCCCGGTTCGAGGGTGATGATGTCCTGGTACTGCATGCCCCAATTCTACCATGTCGCGACCGGCTGTCCAGGCCAGGGGGGGATCGGGGGATCCTCCGGCGACGGGACGGCCTGGCGCGCCCGCCTCGACGGCGCTCTCGTTCGGCTCAAGACCGCCGACGAGAGGGTCCACGCGGCCAGGGCCAGGCGGTCGTCGCTGCGCAAGCAGCTCGGCCGTGACTCACGACCCGAAGCGATAGCCCTGACGCGCCCGGACCTTGAAATCCGGATTCCGCGTCTCGACTTTGACCTTGCGGTAGCCGGTCTCGCCGGCCGCGTGCTCGGACTGGTAGCTGAGCAGGTAATAGCCGTTGGCCTCGTCGGCGATCTGGCGCAGCGGCACGATGAAGTTGTTGAAGGTTCCGAAGTACTCGCCGCCGGTGTCCGTCGACAGCTCGGTCAGGAAGTTCTGCTGGTTGCTGGTGAAGCCGACCGGCGTCAGGTCCACCGAGTAGACCGCGACGTTGTTGTCGTTGAGGGCCTGCTCGAGCTCAGGATAGAAGCGGGTGTCGGGCAGCGCGACGTTCGGGATGCTGGTGTCGAGGCGGCCGAAGCCGGTCGAGAAGAGCACCAGGCTCTTGCGGCCCACGACGTCGCGGGTCGCTTCGGCGACCAGGCGCATGCCGTCGTAGATGCGGGTCGTCTCGTCGCGCAGGTCCTTGCCTTCCGGGAGGTTGCTCAGCAGCGTCGGCTGACCCTCGGGCACCTCGGGACGCCGCGAGCCCCAGACGTTGGCCGGGTCCTTGCTGATCGTCGCGTCCTCGAGGGCGCGCAGCAGGGCCTGGCGGTCGCGGGTGAAGTCCTGGTGGACCTTGAGCTTGACGTCGTAGCTCACCACCGCCACCCAGTCGCCCGGCAGCATCTCCTCGCGCACCCAGCGCTCGGTCTTGCGCGCCGCCTCGAACTGCTGGCGCACCAGCGGGCTCGCCTCGCCGCCGCGGCGGAGCTGGTCGTGGAAGAAGAAGATGAAGTAGCGGTCGGCCGGCACTTCGTTGGCGGCCGGCTTGTTGATCCGCGAGGCGTCGTCGTCGCGGATCTCGAAACGGTTGCTGTAGAAGCTGGCGCCGGTCAGGGGCACGGCCGCGCCGGCGTCGGTGACGACGAAGTCGTCGGCGTCGAGGCCCACGATCACGTTGCCCTTCTTGTCGGTCACGAGCACGTCGAGGAGGACCTCGGAAACTTCGACGAGCTCGCCGAACTGGCCCTTCGGCTGCTCTTCCGTGGCGACGGCCGGGCCGGCGGTGAGACTCGCCGTCAGGACGGCGAGGAGCGTGAAGACGATTCGCTGGCGCATGATGTCTCCCTTCGATTCGTGGATGGCTGGTCGCTCGATCGGGCTGCGGAGCCGCCCGCGTGAAACAGAGGAGCAAATGCCGGGCCAGCCCGCGGAAATCCCCCCTCGGTCCCCCCTTTTTCAAAGGGGAGAGGCTGACTCCTCGCTTCGCATCGGCTCGGCGTCGCCCTGGGGTGGGCGTGCGTCCTCGCACGCGCGAGGCGAAGCGAGCCGTCAGGTACCCCCCTTTGAAAAAGGGGGGCAGGGGGGATTCCCGCGGCGAGGCCGCGGACGTCCTCCTGAGAGGACGATGGCGCCCTTCCCGAGATCGTGCTTGACCGCGGACGCCGCGAAGGGTATCCTTCGTCCTCCGCCGCTTCCCGCGAGGACGCGGCGCCAATCCGGGGCGTAGCTCAGCCTGGTAGAGCGCACGGTTCGGGACCGTGAGGTCGGAGGTTCAATTCCTCTCGCCCCGACCATCCCTCCCTCTCCCGTCCATCTTCCTTCTTCGGCTTGCGGCGCCGGCTGCGTCTGGCCTATCCTACGGCCACACCGTCCACCCGGCACGCGGCTGGCGTCCGCCACGGACCCGCGTCGGCTGAAAGGAGACCGCATGGACATCTACCTCGTCGTGATCATCCTCTACCTGGTGTTCCTGGTCGGCGTGGGCGTGGTCAAGAGCCGAGGCGTCAAGGACCAGGAGGGCTTCATGGTCGCCGGCCGCTCGGTCTCGGCGACCTTCCTGGTGGCGACGCTGGTGTGTACCTGGATCGGCTCGGGGAGCCTGTTCGGCGGCGCCGGCCGGGCCTACCGCGAGGGGTTCTCGGCGTTGTGGATGAGCGCCGGCGCGTGGGTGGGCATCGCCATCGTCTACTTCCTGGCGCCGCGGGTGCGCCGCATCGCCCAGTACACCGTGCCCGACATCCTGGAGATGCGCTACACGCCGGCGGCGCGGGTGCTCGGCACCCTGGCCATCGTCATCGCCTACCTGACGATCGCGAGCTACCAGTTCATGGGCGGCGGGCGCCTGCTCCACATCCTGGTGCCGTCGATCGACCCGTCCACCGGCCGGCTCTTCGCCTGCGCCTTCGTGGTGGTGGTGATCGCGCTCGCCGGCATGCGCTCGATCGTCTCCGTCGACCTGATCAACGGCATCATGATCACCCTCGGGATCCTGATCGCGGCGCCGATCGCGCTGTCGGCCGCCGGCGGCTGGTCGGGCCTGACCACGACCCTGCCGGAGACCCACTTCACCACCTTCGGCAACATCGGCTGGGCCTCGTGCCTGGGGCTCTTCTTCCCCACGCTCTTCCTGCTCCTCGGCGAGAGCGGCATGTACCAGAAGTTCATGTCCGCCAGGAGCGAGATCGACGCCAAGAAGGCGGTGATCGGCATGATCGTGGGCGTGATCGTCGTCGAGACGGTGCTCGACTCGGTGGCGATCTTCGGCGCCGGCGTCCACTGGGGCTCGGCGCCGTTCCAGGGCGCCGAGGGCATGGACCGCGCCACCACCGAGACCATCATCCTCTTCATGGCGCGCCACGACATGCCGACGCTGGCCGGCGTGATCTTGCTGGTGGGGGCGGTGGCGATCATCTTCTCGACCGCCACGACCTTCCTCATCGTGCCCTCGACCAACATCACCCGCGACCTCTACCAGCGCTTCATCAACCCCCAGGCGAGCCAGAAGGGAATGGTCCTCTTCCAGCGGCTGACCATCGTGGTCCTGGCGGCGGTGTCGCTGATCGTGACCAACTTCTTCACCAACGTGCTCGACATGGCGCTCTACGCCTACACTATGGTCGGCGCGGCGGTCACGCCGGCGCTGCTGGTGGCGTTCCTGTCGCGGCGGGTGACGCCGATCGCCGGCACCGTGTCGGTGGCGGCGGGCATGCTGGCGACGATCGTCTTCGGGGCGCTCAACCAGCTTGGCTGGGAGGAGCTACCGCTGGGCTTCGGCCTCGCCCTGCCGCTCGACTACGACTACATCGTCTACCCGGCGGCGACGGCGTCGCTGCTCTCGCTCGTCCTCGTCAGCCTGTTCACGCCGGCGCCGAGCGAGGAGAAATGGCGTCCGTTCTGGGCGAAGGCGGCGCAAGCCAAGGCGGATTAGGTGACGGGAGGACGGCGCGCGCCCGCGCCCTGGTGGGGCCGGTTCGAGATCCCCGACGGACAGGCGGGACGCTGGCGGATCGGTCCGTTCACCCTGTCGGCCCACTGGCGGCCGCCGGAGTGGCGCGTGGCCCGCGAGAGCGCGGGCGACCTGCTCGACGACGTCGTCGCCGTCGACTGCCCCGCCGATCCCGACGCGGTCGAGCCGCGGGGTGAGCTCGTGCGCATCGCGCCGGCGACGCCGCGCGGCGTGCTCGCGATCACGCCGAAGCTGGCGGACCGGCCGGTGGTGGCGAGGCCGGAGACGACGTTCCGCCTGCTTCCCGGAGCGCAGATCGACCTCTTCGTGAGCACGCCGGTGTGGCTCGAAGTCGGGATCGGCGAGCCGCCGCAGACGATCCTGGACGAGGCGTCGTGGCGTCTGTCCGACACCTGGTTCGGCGCCGTCACCGGTCCTGGCGAGCTCTGTTACGCCATCCATACCGCCGCGCGCCTGCGTCTGGAGAACCTGCCGGTGCTGCCGCACCGGGCGGTCACCAAGGTGCGGCTCGAGAACCGGGCCGGCGAGACCGTCTCCCTCGAGCGGCTGAACCTGCCGTTTCCCCATCTCTCGCTCTACGCCGACGCCGGCGGCCACCTGTGGACCCAGGTCGTCAGCGTGAGGCTGGAAGCGGCCGACAAGCTGGCCGAGGTCGACCTGGGCGAGGGGCCGCCCGGGGAGGCGCGGGAGCCCAAGCGCGTGGCCGGCCCGCGCCTGGTCGTCCACCGCAACATCTTGGTGCGCGCCAAGAGCGCCATGCTGGACTGACGATGCAGGACTCCACCGCGAACGACGCCGCGTGGCTGCGCGGGATCTGGGAGCCGGTCAGCGGCTACCTGACGGCGCAGAAGCTGGTCGACTGGGCCTTGGCGGCCCTGGTCCTGCTCGTGGGCCTGCTGGCGGCGCGCCTCGCCCGCGCGACGTTCAGGCGGCTGATCGGCGTGCGGCTCCGGGCGCAGCACTCGCTGGTGGCGGAGAAGGGGATCTTCTACGCGGTGCTGGGGCTGGCGGCGATCACCGCGCTGCACGCCGCGGGCGCCGATCCCAGCGTGCTGCTCGGCGCCGCCGGCATCCTCACCCTGGCCCTCGGCTTCGCCTCGCAGACCACCGTCTCCAACCTGATCAGCGGCCTGTTCCTGGTCGGCGAGCAGGCGCTCAAGGTCGGCGACCTGATCCGCGTCGGCGCCAACGAGGGCTACGTGGTGTCGATCGACCTGCTGTCGATCAAGCTGCGCACCTTCAACAACGTGCTGGTGCGCCTGCCCAACGAGACCCTGCTCAAGTCGGAGATCGTCAACCTCAGCCACTACCCGATCCGGCGCCTCGACATCGCGCTCGGCGTGGCCTACAAGGAGGACCTCGGCCGCGTGCAGGACGTCCTCCTGGAGACGGCCGCGAAGAACCCCTACTGCCTCGACGAGCCCAAGCCGCTCTTCCTCGTCACCGGCTACGGGGACTCGGCGGTGCTGCTGCAGTTCTCCGTGTGGTTCACCCGCGACACCTATTGGGAGTCGATCCACCGCATGCGCCAGCGGGCCTTCGAGGCGCTCACCGCGGCGGGCGTCGAGATCCCGTTCCCGCACCGCAGCATCTACGCCGGCAGCGTCACCGAGCCGTTCCCGGTGCGGGTGGTCGGGGGGGAGGACGCTTCCGGGCGCTGAGCGGCGTCACGCCGCTGCACTGGACGGCGCGGGCCGGCCAGGTCGAGCTGGCGGCCTGGTGGATCGAGAAGGGCGCCGCCGTCGACGCCCGGACGCGCGCCGGCCAGACGCCGCTCGACTTCGCGGCGGCCCGCGACCAGGGCGCGGTCGTCGAGCTGCTGAAGAGCCGCGGGGCCGGCGGCAAGGTCACATCAAGCGGAAGTTCACCAGCACGTTGAGGTAGACGGGCACCGGCCGGTTCCCCTTCACGGCCGGCTGGTACCTCCACGTCCGGATGGTCTCCAGCGCCGATTCGGTCAGGCCGAAGGGCAGCCCCTTGACGACCTCCGCCGCGGCGACGTTGCCCTCTTCGTCGATCACCGTACGCAGGATCACCATCCCCTGGATCCGGCTCTTGCGCGCCTCCTCGGTGTAGCGCGGGCCCGGGTCATCCCGAGGCCGGATCCGAGCCGCAGTCTTGCCGATCAGGAGCATCGCGTGCCTCCCGGCGCCCAGCCTCTACCCTAGTAGCGCCGAAGCGCCGCCGGCGCCCCACCCCGCCGCGCGGGTCTCGAGTGCCGCGAGGTCGGTCGTCAAGGACGGATTGGTCCTTGACGACCGCAGGGCTTGTACACGTCAG
The DNA here is from genome assembly GCA_036397835.1 of Thermoanaerobaculia bacterium. Classification (GTDB taxonomy): domain Bacteria; phylum Acidobacteriota; class Thermoanaerobaculia; order Multivoradales; family J023; genus DASWIG01. Next base: position 963 of record DASWIG010000869.1, on the reverse strand, counting down.
GGACGGATTGGTCCTTGACGATCGCAGGGCTTGTACACGTCAGGGACAAACCCGTCCTTGACGATCGCAGGGCTTGTACACGTCAGGGACGAACCCGTCCATGACGATCGTAATGGCTTTGCTCGTCAGGGACGAATCCGTCCTTGATGACCGCAGGGCTTGTGCTCGTCAGGGACGAATCCGTCCTTGACGACCACAGTGTTTGTGCTCCTCAAGGACGAACCCGTCCTTGAGGATCGTAGAGCTTGCGCTCCCCAAGGACGAACCCGTCTTGACGACCGTAGGGCTTGCGCCCGTCAAGGACTTTCGCGCCCGATGCCCCGAATGGACGGGCTCCCGGGTAGGGCAGGCTGTGCCTGCCGATCCGCGGCTCCGCAGCGGCGTCCCGTCCATTCGGGGACGGGGACGGCGTCTCAGGTCCGTCGCACCAGTATCTTGCCGGCCAGCTCCAGCGCCGCCGCGCCCGCCGCCTCCAGGAAGCTGGCGATCGACGCCGGCGAGCGCGCCAGCCCGTCGGCGAGGTTCAACGCCTCCGTCAGCTCCGGATTGCCGTGGCGCAGCCGGCCGACGGCGCGGCCGTCGCGATAGAGCACCGGACCGCCGGCGTCCTCCGGGTCGACGGAGAAGCTGCGCGCGCGGTCGACGAGCGGCAGGAAGGCCGCGGCGAGCAGGGCCGTGTCGCGGTCAGTCAAGGTGCCGAAGGGCTCGTCGCCGTCCTCCGGATTCTCCCAGAGACGAAAAAGGCCGTAGCGCTCGTCGCCCATGGGGACGACACGCCAGAAGCCGCCGGTCACCGCCTCGCCGGCGGTCACGGGGTCGTCGTGTTGGTCGAGCTGACGGAGGTAGGAGGGATGGAAGGCGTTGACGGGGGTAGAATCGTCGTGATCGGGCATGGGACTTGGTCTCCTGTGCCTGGTCGGGCTCGGGCGAGGTACAAGCTCGCTCGGGCCGTCTTGTTGATGG
>DASWIG010000868.1:0-6106 GCA_036397835.1 Thermoanaerobaculia bacterium | reverse complement strand
CCCGTCCCGTGGCGGTTGGCGCTGGTCACCAGGAGCGGTCCCGCGGCCCTGGCGACCTCGCGCAGGAGCTCATGGTCCGGGAAGCGGATCGCCACCTCCTCCCTGCCCGCGAGCCAGGCCGGACGCTCGCGATCCGGCGCGAATCCCATCACGAGCGTCAGCGGTCCGGGCCAGAACCTCTCGGCGAGCAGGCGCGCCGTCTCGTTGAAGTCGACGCCGAGACGGCCGAGCTGCTCGGTCGCGCCGATGACCACGGGCAGGTTCATCTCCTTGGGGCGTCCTTTCAATTCGAACACTCGTTCTCTGCCGGACGGCGCGTCGGGTTGGATGGCCAGGCCGTAGACGGTCTCGGTCGGGAGGACCACGGCGGCGCCGGCGGCCAACGCGGAAGCGATCTCCTGCGCGGAGATCGCGGACGCGCGCACCGTCAAAGGCGAATTCATGGCTACGCAAAGGCCGCTGAGTAAGGTCCTTCGATACGCGTCAGCAGATCGGGCCGCCAGCCCGGCTCCCGGCGCACGTCCAGATCCGCAAGCCGGGTTGAAGGGACTCACGCTCCTCCTGACTCTATCCGGTCCCCGCGGCGATCAGCTCGCGGGCGTGCGAGAGCGACAGCTCGGTGACCTCGGTGCCCGCCAGCATGCGCGCCACCTCCTCCACCCGGCTCGCCGCGGCCAGACGCTCGACGGCGGTGTGGGTGCGGCCCTTGCGCACGTCCTTCTTCACCCGGAAGTGGACGTCGGCGGCGCTCGCCACCTGCGGAAGATGGGTCACCGCGAGGATCTGGCCGCCCTGGGCCAGACGCCGCAACTTACCCCCCAGGCTCGCCGCCTCGGCGCCGCCGACGCCGGCGTCGACCTCGTCGAAGACCAGCGTCGCCGTCGACGCGGCACGGTTCTTGCCCCGCGCCGCGAGCTGCACCGCCAGGTAGAGGCGCGAGAGCTCGCCCCCCGAGGCCACCCGGGCCAGCGGCCGCAGCTCCTCGCCCGGGTTGGGCGAGAAGAGGAACTGCACCTGGTCGTAGCCGAGCTCGTTGAACTCCGCCGGCTCGCCGTCCACCGCGAGCGGGCTGCCGGCGCGACGGCGGCGCCCCAGCTCGACGGCGAACTGGGCCTTGGCGAGCGCCAGCTCGCGCAGGTCCTTCTTCACCTGCCTCTCGAGCCCCTCGGACCACGCGCGACGGCCCGCGGACAGGGCGTCGGCGGCCTCGCGATAGGCGGCGAGCGCGCGCGCTACGTCCTTTTCGAGCGCCTCCAGGGTCGTCTCGTCGCCTTCGAGCTCGTCGACCTCGGCGGCGATCGCGGCGTGGTGGGCGAGCACCTCGACGCAGGTGGCGCCGTACTTGCGGAACAGGCGCTCGAGCAGCGCCAGGCGGTCCTCGAGCGCGTTGAGGCGCTGCGGGTCGGCCTCGACCTCGTCGCGGCGACGCCCCAGGGCCGCCTCGAGGTCGCCGAGGCGCACGTGGAGCTCCTCGAGCTCGGCCGCCCATTCGCCGGCCTGGGGCTCCCATTCGCGGATCTGCTCGAGCTGGTGGCGGGCCTGGCCCACGGCCTCCCAGGCCGCGTTCTCCTGCTCGAAGAGCAACGTGACGGCGGCGGCCAGCCCCTCCTGGATCGCCTCGGCGTGGCGCAGCACGCCGCGCTCGGCGCGCAGCTCGTCGTCCTCGCCGGCGCGCGGCGCCGCGGCGTCGATCTCCGAGAGCTGGAAACGCAGCAGGTCGAGACGCTCCTGGCGCACCCGGTCGTCGCCGGTGAGCCGCTCGAGACGTTCGGCGAGCGCGCGGTACGCCGCATAGGCCGCTGCCGTGCGCTCGAGCAGCTCGCGGGCGGCGTCGCCGCCGCAGCGGTCGAGCCAGGTGCGCTGGAGGTCGGGCGCCACCAGCCCCAGCTCCTCGCGCTGGCCGTGGATGCGCAGGAGCGAGGGCGCCAGGTCGGCGAGGAGCTTGAGCGTCACCGGCCGGTCGTTGACGAACACGCGGTTGCGGCCCTCGCGGGAGATCTCGCGGCGCACCACGATCTCGCCGTCGTCGGCCTCGATGCCGGCGACCGCCAGGACCTGACGCCAGGCCGTGCCCTCGGGCGCGAAGACGCCGGTGACGAGGAGGACGTCGGCGCCGGTGCGGATCAGGTCGGCCGAGGCGCGGGCCCCGGCCAGCAGCGCCAGCGAGTCGACGACGATGGACTTGCCGGCGCCGGTCTCGCCCGAGAGCACGTTGAAGCCGGGGGCGAAGTCGATCGCGGCGTCCTCGACGACCGCGAGGTTGTGGATGTGGAGGTCGCGCAGCATGGGTCCTCGGCGGCTCGCCGAGAATCTAACACCAACCCTCAGCTCCCGACGAGGCCCGCCGCCCGGTTGCTCGCCTCGACGACGGCCTTGATGAGGGTCACCCGCAGGCCCCCTTCCTCGAGCTTCAAGAGGCCGTCGATGGTGCAGCCGGCGGGGGTGGTGACCTCGTCTTTCAGCATCGCCGGGTGGTCGCCGGTCTCGAGCACCATCTGGGCGGCGCCGAGACAGGTCTGGGCCGCCAGCTCGGTGGCCACCGTGCGCGGCAGGCCCACCTTGACGCCGCCTTCGGCCAGCGACTCGATGATCACGTACAGGAACGCCGGACCGCTCGCCGAAAGCCCGGTCACGGCGTCGAAGTGGTGCTCGTCGAGCACCAGGCTGCGGCCGAGGCGGGCGAAGACGTCGCGCGCCAGCTCCACGTGACGCGCCTGCGCCCACCGCCCGCCGCAGACCGCGGTCATGCCGCAGCCGATGCGGCTCGGCGTGTTGGGCATCGTCCGCACCACCGGGACCTCGCCGCCCCGCGGCGCGTGAGCGGAGTCTCCGCCGAGGTCCTTCTCCATCTCCGCGGTGGTCAGCCCGGCGACGATCGAGAGCAGCAGCTTCTCCGGCGTCATCACCTCGCCGAGCTCGGCGAGCACTTGCGGCGCGATCTGCGGCTTGACCGCCAGCAGCACGACCTCGGCCCCGCGCGCCGCCTCGCGGTTGTCGTGGATCGTGCGCACGCCGTACTCGCGCTCCACGTAGGCGCGGCGCTCGGGGGTCTTGGCGGTGGCGATCACCCGCTCCGGATCGACGACGCCGGAGCGCGTCAAGGCGGAGATGAGCACCGTGCCCATCTTGCCCGCGCCGATCACCGCCAGGCTGTCGATGTGGATGTCGTTCATGGCGGAGAAATCCTCCCCCCAACCCCCTCCTTTTTCAAAGGAGGGGGAGCCGGACACCAAGCCGAAGCGAAGCGAGGAGTCAGGTCCCCCCCGTTGAAAAAGGGGGGTTAGGGGGGATTATCTTCGAAACATGGCCCGCATCACGTGCAGCGCCACCTCCGGGTTCTCCCGCAGCCGGCGCACCGAGTATTGATACCACTCGCGGCCGTAGGGCACGTAGACCCGCAGGCGGTGGCCGGCGGCGATCAAGATCTTTCGCAGCCGCGGCTCGACGCCGAGGAGCATCTGGAATTCGTAGCGCTCCCGCGGGACTCCCAGACGATCGAGCATCGCCACCGCGGCGCAGATCAGGTATTCGTCGTGGGTGGCGACGCCCACGTAGACGCCGCGCGTGAGCAGCTTCTCGAGCGCCGCCAGGAAGTTGAGGCGCACCGTCTCGTAACCCTTCCAGGCGACTGCCTGCGGCTCGATGTAGATGCCCTTGCACAGGCGCACGTTGGCGTCCGCCGCGGGCAGCTCGGCGACGTCCTGCAAGGTACGGCGCATGTACGACTGGAAGACCACGCCCACCCGCCGGCCGCCGAAGCGCTCGCAGAGCGCGCGGTAGATCCCGAGCGTCGAGGCGGTCGTCGTGTGGTCCTCCATGTCGAGGCGCACGAAATTGTCGTGACCGTCGGCCGCGGCCACGACCTCGGTCACGTTCTCCAGGCAGAAGCCCTCGTCGAGCTGCTGGCCGAGCTGCGAGAGCTTGACCGAGACGTTCGAGTCGAGGCCGTCGGCGCGGATCCGGTCGAGGATGCGCAGGTACTCCTCGGTCGCGGCCCGCGCCCTGGCGCGGTCGCGAACCTCCTCGCCGAGCAGGTCCAGGGTCGCCATGGCGCCCTCGGCGTTGAGCTCGCGGATCGTGGCCACCGCGTCGTCCAGCGTCTCGCCGGCGACGTAGGGCGCGGCCACCCGCCCGACGATGAACTTGGGCACCGCGGGCAGGGTCGCGACGACCAGGCGGGAGAACGTGGACGCCATATGGACGACACCCGGGCGGGCCGCGGCTCACGGGCTGGCCGCGCCGCCGTTGGCGGACGCGGGAGAAGCGTCGTCGCGCACCCAGCGCACCGACCGCGAGCACGGACACGAGCCGGCGACGCGGCGCAGCGCCGGCATCGCGCGCACCGCGTCGTCGATCGTCGTCTCGCCGGCGCACACCGCGCGCAGCTTCCCGAGGTAGTCCTTGAAGTCCGAGCTCGCCAGGTACGACTCCGGAAGGTGGCGCCGCAGGTGCTGGGCGTAGTCCTCGAACGACTCGACCTTCTCGCCGCCCCAACCCGTCAGGGTGAAGGCCGGCACGCCGCGGCGGCGGAAGAAGTCGGGGTGCGGCGCGTGCAGCAGATCCTCCCAGGCGATGCCGCGCACCGCGGCGCGGTCCGCCTCGATCTGCGCCAGCACCTGCTCCGTCTCCGGGTGCGAGAGCTCGGGCAGGCGGGCGCGCACGTAGCGCATGTTGAGGTCCTTGAGCAGCTTGCCGACCTCTTCGATGTAGCCCTGCTGGGCCTCGGCGTTCTTCATCGGCTTGAGGCCCATGCGCACGTTGGTGCCGCCGCCGCGCTCGTCCCCGAACATCTCGAGGCCGCGCTGCAGCCACTTGTTGACCGCCTTCTGCAGCATGTCCGTGGTCACGAACACGTCGCCCTCGGCCGCCGACACCATCCAGCGCCGCATCGGCACCACGCCGGTCGCGAGGTGGAAGGCCTCCTCGCGCAGCATCTTCGGCATCGACTCGGCCATCGGCTTGTAGGCCGAGATGCGCTGCATGGCGAGCTGGAACTTGCCCACCCGGTCGATCAGGGCGCAGAAGACGATGTTGTCGACAAAGGAGTCGAAGTCGATGTTGAAGGCGCCGAGGATGTGGGAGCCGGTCTGCATCGACAGCGCCTCTTCCACCATGTCGCCCGGCGGCTGGTCGGTGTGGGTCGACCAGGTCTCGTCGTCGACCAGCAGGTGGAGCATCTGGTAGCCGTGGCGCAGCTCCTCGGCCATCATCCGCAGCACCCACACTTGGTCCTCCTCGTTCTGCGCCCGCGCCAGGGTGAGGCGGTGCTGCTGGATCGAGCCGAACTCGGTCGACGCCTGGGCCTTGATCGCGCCCAGCAGGTGCTGCGCCTGCTCGGGCTCGAGGTCGCAGGCGCGGGTGATCTTGGGCTTGCCCTCGTCGAGGCCGCACTCGATCTGGCCGCAGATCCCCAGCTCGCGGTAGGCGCAGAGCCTGAAGCGCGGTTCCTTGGGGAAGTGCTGCTCCCAGTTCTCCATCAGGTAGTCGTAATCGGGGATGAACGTCTCGCGCCAGGCGACGACGGCGTCGTGGTATCTCCGCGGGAGGCTGGTCTCTCGGGTGCGCATGGCTTCCTCCTCGGGCTGGGCGCTCAGGACAGGCGTTTGACGAAAGGCCGCAAGGGCTCGGGCTCGAAACCGACGGACGCGAAGAACGCGGCGATCGACGTCATCTTCTCGTCGACCAGGGTGCGGACGAGGTGGACCTCACAGCTCTTGAAGTGGCCGAAGAGGGCCTCGGTGAGCCGCCGGCCCACCGCCCGGCCCTGGTAGTCGGGGTCCACCCCCACCACCTCGATCCAGCCGGTCGGCTCCTCGAGGCCGAACTCGCCGGAGCGCACCTCGCCGAGCATGAAGCCCACCACCTCGCCGTCGACCTCGGCCACCAGGGCGGCGTCGGGGTCGCGGCGCAGATAGTAGCCGATGCGCTCTTCCCACACGTCGGGACGGTACTCGCCGCCGATCTTCTCGTCGATCCGCACCACGGCGCCGATGTCGATCGTGTCGAGGCCGCGAACGCGGACGTCGGAGGCTGCTTTCGTCATCATTGGACGGATTGCGAGCTCAGTCGAGCTCGCTTGGGGTACGCGGGCGCTCAGGACAGGCAG
>DASWIG010000867.1:0-8395 GCA_036397835.1 Thermoanaerobaculia bacterium | reverse complement strand
TCCGGCACGAAGCCCGAGAAAATGCCCCAGCCATCGCCGTCGCGGCAGCAGGTCGACCGAGCGGACGGAGACCTCGCTGACGGCTCCGGCGCGTTGACGCGGCGCCTTGACCAGCAGCGGGATACGTAGGATGTCCTCAGGATGGGGAGTCTGTGCGGGAAGCCGGCTGGCGTAGCCGAAGGCGAAGGACTCGCCATGGTCGGCGGTGACGACGAGCGCGCTCTCGTCGAACAGGTCCCGCTCCTTGAGCGCCGCCACCAGGTCGCCGAGCAGCCGATCCGCGTAGCGCAACTGCAGCAGATGGCGCTGATGGGTATCGAGAGCGTACTGGCGGTCGAGGCGCCATACCTCGCCGGTCTGCGGCATGACGGTGACCCGCTGGCCGTAGAGCCGGCCGGAGGGCAGGAAGCACAAGGGCCGGTGCGGCAGCGTCGAATGGAGATAGTCCAGCCGCGGCCGCGGCGAGCAGGTAGAGCTCGCCGGGCCCGACCCGGTGGAAGACGAGGAACGGCGCGTGGCGCGACAGCAGGTCGAAGAGGGGCTGGGCGAGCGCGAAGGCGCAGAGCGTCTCCAGGTGGAGGAACCGCTGCGTGGCGGTGGTCTCAGGCGCTGCCATCGGCGCGCGATTCTACCGGAAGACGTCGTAGAGCTCGACGGGGGGACGCGGCGGCCACGGGATCGGCGGCGGGGTGTCCATGATCAGCCGGTCGCGGCCGGCACGCTCGACGCGCGTCACCACGTGCGGGCCGCGCTCGAGCCAGCCGCGGCGGAACGGGCGCCCGTCGACGAGGACGGCGCCGCGGCCGTCGTAGCGGAACGGCTTCGCCTTCAGGACCTCGAAGGTCATGCTCTCGCCGGGCTCGATCGGCAGCATGCTGCCGAGCAGCGACAGGTTGCCGTCGTAGTGGGTGAAGTGCTCTTCCAGGAACCGCTTTTCCTCGCCGGTGAGCCAACCGATCCGGTAGTTGTAGACGAAGGCCACGGCCTGGCTTCGCCGCAGCTCGTCGGCGATCCTGGGGAAGCGTCCGCGACGGTAGCGCTGCAGGGTCACGCCGGTCATGAGATAGACGCGGGAAGCGTCGGGGCGGAAGTAGAGGCCCACCATGTCGAAGACGGCGTCGTCGGGCTCGGTCACGCGCCGGATCTCGCGCAGGACCTCGAATTGCGGCTGATCGCCGGGCGCCGCGCGCCCGACCAGGAAGGGCACGCTCTGGGCCGCGGCACCGGCCAGCACGGCGAGCGCCAGGAAGAGGCTCGGCGTGGCCTCCGGTGCGAGCCTCAGAGCCCCGCAGAGGCGGGCGCCGGCGACCCCCGCCAGCACCGCCGACGCGGGCAGCGCGGTGACGTGGAAGTAGGGATACGGAAACGGGTTGAGCCAGATCGAGGCGAAGAGCACCGCGGCCAGGAAGACGGGGAAGACGAGGCCGCGGCGCGCCGCCACGAGCCCGCCTGCCACCGCCAGGACGCAGAAGAGGAGGTTGCGCCCGCTCTCCCGTGCCAGGTGCCTGGCGGCCGGCCCGAGGTCGAAGCCCTGGGAGTGGGGCGCCGCGCGGGTGACGTCGTCGAAGGCCGAGACGAAGTTCAGCGCCACCCACTCCTCGAGATTGCCGGCCGCCGCCATCGCGGCGGCGGCGAGCGCCAGGGGAAGTATCCATACCGCCATCGGCAGCGCCACCAGGCGGAAGCGGCGGTGCCGCGCGGCGGCGGCAAGCCACAGGCAGCCGAAAGCGAAGCAGGCGAAGCTGGCCTTGTTGGTAGTCAGGAAGGCGACGGCCAGCAGCAGGGCCTCGAGGCAGTAGCGCCTGAGACGCTCGAGCCCGGAGAGCTCGACCCACAGCGCCGCCGTCACGCACAGCGCCATCGGGCCGTCAGTACGGACCTCGAGCCCGCGCTCCGCGAAGGTCGTGTGCACCAGGGCGAGACCGGCCGCCAGCAGGCCGCCGGCGGCGCCGGCGAGGCGCCAGGCGCACAGGCCGCAGAGAGCGACGTGGACCATCAGGAGCGCCGTCGTGAAGCTCCGGGCACGGCGGAAGGTGCCCACCGGGTCCCCCGGGTCGACCAGTGGCCCGAGCACGAAGTAGAGGAGGGGGTTGTGAGTCTGGCGGAAGTCCTCGTAGATCAGCTTGCCGATGCTCACGTTGTAGGCGGCGTGGACGTGCTCGACCTCGTCGACCTGGAACGGACGGTTCCACGACTGCGCCCACAGGAGGACCAGAGCGTAGATGAAGAAGGTGCCCCACAGCGCGTAGGCGAGCAGTCGCGTTGGACGCCCCGCGGCGCGCCGGCTCATGCGCCGGGCCTCCTCGCCGCCAACAGTCCTTGGTACGCCGGAAAGACAGTCTCGTGCTCGCAACGGTTGGCGCTCACCAGGCGCGCGTAGGTCGCCGGATCGTGGACGCGCCGGACGACGTAATAGGGCACTTTGGAATCCGCGAGGCGGCTCTTGAACCGGCGCACGCCTTCGCCGCCGCCGCCGTAGTGTATGTGCTCGCACCGCTGCGCGAGCGCGAAGCGACGCGCCTCGTCGTGCAGCAGGGCGCCCGGCGTGTGGTGCGCCGCGCGCGGCGACGAAGCGCTCAGGAAGTAGAAGAGCTCGCGGCCGCTGGCCAGGAAGAGCGCCATCGCCACCGGACCTTGCGCGTCGTCCACGGCCACCAGGGAGACCTCGTCGAGCCCGAGCAGACGCTCGAGCAGTCGGCGGGGGAAACGGTAGAAAGGGTCGCTCCCGCGGCGCTCCATGGTCTCGCCGTAGAGGGCCGCGAAAGCGTCGACGCGCGCCGGCGAGGGCGAGCGCTCGACCCGGGCGCGAAGAGGCCCGCGGCGCGCCCGCCGCAGGTCGCGGAGGTGGCTGCGGTGGAGGCGGGCGAGGACCTCGTCCCGCGACCCCGAGAGCTCCAGCACGTAGTTGTCGGCGTGAAAGCTGGCGGCCGGCGGACGCCGGCGGCAGCGAAAGGGGTGGAGACGGCAGAACTCGCTGACCACGCCCCAGCGCCGCGCCTCCTGCGTCCACGCGTCGTCGAAAGCGGCGAGCAGCTCGGCGGGGCGCTCGCCGAAGGCCAGCGGGCCGCCGAAGTCGTAGGCCGTGCGCACGTCCACCGCCCCGGCGCCGCCGGCGAGGGCGTCGAGGGGCCGGCGCAGCAGCGGGTAGAGCACCGTGCCCAGAGCGTCGACGAAACGGATCCCCACCGCCTCGCCGCCCTCCCACGTCTCCCAGATCTCCAGGTAGCGCAGGTCGTAGTAGACGTCGCCCAGCCCCACCTCCCGGCACCAGTCGTCCCAACGGCCGGGCGAGGTCGTGGTCTCGATCACCGCCCGTCCCCTCTCTGCGCCGCGAGCGCCCGCTCGAGGGCGTCGCGTTCCCGCGGGTCCGCCTCGGGAGCGGGCCGCGGGGCGAGCTCGAGGGCCTCGAGCGCCGCCGCGTCGCGCACGGCGGCGCCGAGGAAACCGGCCAGGGTGCGGATCCAGCCGCGGGGGTCGGCGACGAGCTCCTCGTAGCCCAGGCACGCCACCGCCGGCGCCGGAAGCTCGGCGCTCTGTGCCGTGAGGGCGCCCTCGACGTCGGCGATCTGGTGCGCGATCTGCTCGGCCCAGGGCCGCGAGCGCCAGGCGTCGACGTCGCGCGGCCGGATCGACCACCAGCGCCCAGGATCGCCGTAGTGGTGCCGGCGCGCCCGCAGGATGGAGAGCGCCACGGCCAGCGGCTCGCGCCGGATGCGGATGAAGCGGGCGTCGGGCAGGAGCTCGTGGAGCCAACGCGCGTGGTAGGCGGTGGCGTTGACGTTCTTCCACACGAAGGGGCCGCCGAAGACGTCGGCGAGCGCCACCAGCTCGTCGCGCAGCTCGCCGGCGTCGGCGCGCGCCAGCTCGGCGGGGGTCAGGGCGTCGCGGGTGCCGAGGTCGAGACGATGACGCCAGAACCAGCCGAGCTCGTGCGGCGAGGCCGCGCCGCGGGTGCGCCCGTAGTCCGACTCGAGCGGGACCGGTCGTCGTCTCAGTCGGCGCTCGAGGAGGGCGGCGGCCACCGGCGCGCGCCAGAACCGCGCCGTGAAGTTGCTCGGGTAGCCGACCTCGAGGTAGCGCGCCAGGAGCTGGTAGAGCAGCGTGGTCCCGGCGCGCGGCGGGCCGACGATGAAGGCGATCGGCCAGCGCGCGCCGCGCCGCCGCCGCACCAGCCGCCGCTCGAGGGGGACGAGCGCGGCGTTGACGGCGTAGAGCGCCAGATCGATCGCCGGCCGCCGTCGCAGGCGGCGCGGCCGGTCGCGGTTGTCTTCGTAGACCGAGCGGAAGAAGTCGGCGGCGTCCAACGGCGGCCTCCCGAGTACGCCGGCATGTTACGCCATCCATCGGGACGGCCGCGTTCTGGGATAGAGTGCGTCGCGCTCCGTGGGCTGCGGAGCGGGGACGAGCATGGATCGCGAGCTTCTCACCGTCGTCATTCCCTGCCGCAACGAGGAGGAAGGGATCGCGCCGACGGTGGCGGAGATCCTCGGCCACGCGCCGTCGCTGCCGGTGGACGTCGAGGTGCTGCTGATCGACGACGGCTCGACCGACGGCACCCGGCGGCGCATGGAGGAGCTCGCCGCCGCCCACGCCAACTGCCGCCTGATCGTCAACGACCGCAACCTCGGCATGGGGCGCAGCGTGATCCGCGCCTACGACGAGGTGCCGGCCGGCTCCTGGGTGACGGCGCTGCCCGGCGACCACGAGCTGACCTTCGAGTCGATCGACAATTTCCTCGCCGTCCGCGACCGCTACGACCTCATCCTGGGGTACCTGCAGAACCCGGTGATCCGCACCTTCCGCCGACGCCTGGCGTCGTGGGCCTTCACGCGGATCGTCAGCCTGCTCTACGGCTTCCAATGGCGCTACCTGAACGGCATGAAGATGTACCGCGCGGAGGTCTTCAAGGGGCTCGAGGTGGTCTCGAGCGGCCACGCCTTCATGGCAGAGGCGATCGCCAAGGCGCAGCTTCGCTGGCCGCAGGTGCGCATCGGCGAGGTCGCCTTCGCGGCCCGCGGGCGCGCCCGCGGCGCCTCCAAAGCGATCCGCCCGGGCTCGGTGCTGCGGGCGGTCCGCGACGTCGCCCGCGGCGCGCGCTCGGTCGCCCGTTACCGCGAGCGGGTGGTGAAGGGCTGCGCAGGCCCATGACCGAAGCCTCGGCGCGGTTCTTCGACCAGCAAGCCGGCGACTACCACGCCAGCCGCCGGGGCGGCATGTGGCCCTTTCACCGGGTGAGCGCGGCGCGGTTCCAGCGGGAGCTGCGCGGACGCGTGCTGGCCGCCGGCGGTCTGTGGGCGCAGGCCGACGCCGCGGCCGTCGCCGGCGCGGTGACGGTGGCCGACCGGTCGCTGGGAATGCTGCGCCACTGGGCGGCGAAAGGGCTGACGACGGTCCGCTGCGACGCCCGTGTCCTCCCCTTCGACCCCGCGAGCTTCGACCACGTGGTGCTGCCCCTCGTGCTCCACCACCTCGCCGCCAGCCACGGCTGGGCGGCGCGCCGCCAGGCCCGGCGGGCCCTCGCCGAGGCGGCCCGCGTGCTCAGGCCGGGCGGCCGGCTGTGGATCAGCGAGTTCTGCGTCCGCCCCTGGCTCTACGCGCTCGAGCTCGCCGTCTCTCCGCTCACCCGTCTGGCGCTCGCCGCCGCGCGCATCCCCCTCGTCGTCATGCACTCGGTCTCCTTCTACGAGTCGGCCCTGCGGGAGCTGGGCTTCACCGAGGTCGAGGCGGCCGCCGTGCGGGCGCCGGAACCCCGGGCCGGCGACCTCATCCAGCCGGTCATCGGCCTGCCGTGGCTCGTCGTGCCACGCTGGCTCTACCCGGTAAGCCCCACCCTCGTCACCGGCCGCCGGTGACGAGGCGCGAGGCGCGCAGGTCGCGGAAGAACCGCAGGCCGTGGAGGCTCATCTCCGCCGCGGCGCCGGCGGCGGCGCCGAGATAGCGCGCGGCGAGGTTCAAGGCGATCACTACCAGCATCGTCCCGGCGTCGACGTCGAACAGCCTGCCCACGGCGAACATGACCCCCTCGACCGCCGTGACTCCGAAGACCGACAGCGGGATCGCCCGCCCCAGCCGGGGCAGGATCGCGACGGTGGCGGCCACCAACCACGAGCGCGCCGCGAGCTCCGGCACGCCGAGATAGTGGGCGGCCGCCATCAGCGGATAAGCGCCCAGGGAGATCAACGCCGGCACCGCCATGAACCGGCTGCGGACGGCCGACGCCAGCACCCGCCGCGCCAGGCCCCGCAGCGCTGCGACGTAACGTACCGCCGTCACGGCGCCGGCGGCGGCGGCGAGGGCCGCCAGCGCCGCGGCCCATGGGTGGACGGCCACCGCGGGAAGCTCGAGCGACGGCGAGCTGACCGCCAGCACGGCCAGAAACGGCAGGCAGGCGATCACCAGGGTGACGGAGCCGACGATGCGGTCGAGCACGACCGAGCCCGGACCGAGCTTGCGCTGCCCGGTGCGCCGGATCACCTGCCAGACCCGCACCGCCTCGCCGCCGACCAGCGAGGGCAGCCAGACGTTGGCGAAGTCCGCCAGCAGCTCCACCCGCAGCAGGAAACCGAAGCTCAGCCCCTCGAGCCCGACGTGGTCTCGGGCCACCACCAGCCAGCGCCACGCCGCCAGCATGCGGACCGTGAACATGAGCGCCACGAAGACGCAGAACGACGCCGGAGAGACGCTCTCGAAGGCCGGCCGGAGCTGCTCGCGGTCGACGTACCGCACCACCAGGACGAGGAGGACGGCGAGCGCCGCCGCCTGCACGGCCAGCGCCCACCGCGGCCGGCGCGCGGCCGAGATCGCCGGGCCCGCGGCGTCCGGGGCGGCGGCGGTCGTCGGGTCGGCCATGCCTCATCCTATTCCCTGCGATAGAGTGCCGAGCGATGATTCTGGTCACCGGCGGCGCCGGTTACGTCGGCTCGGTGCTGGTGCCCGAGCTTCTCGCCCGTGGCCGCCAGGTCACCGTCCTCGACTCGTTCCTCTTCGGACGGCGGTCCCTCGACGCGGTCGCCCATCACCCCGGCCTGCGGCTCGTAGACGCCGACCTGCGCGACGGCTCGGCGGTGCGCGAGGTCCTCCGCGGCGGCTTCGACGCCGTGATCCACCTCGGCGCGATCTCCAACGACCCCAGCTCGGAGCTCGACCCCGAGCTGACCCGCGCGGTCAACCGCGACGCCCTGGCGGTGCTCTTCGAGCAGGCCAAGGCGGCGGGCGTCCGGCGGCTGCTCTACGCGTCGTCGGCCAGCGTCTACGGCATCAAGGAGGAGCGCGAGGTCACCGAGGACCTGCCGCTCGCGCCGCTGACCCTATACGCGCGCTACAAGGCCGAGGGCGAGGAGGTCCTGAACGCCCTGGCGGACGACCGCTTCTGCGGCGTGTCGGTGCGCGCCGCCACGGTCTGCGGCTTCTCGCCGCGCCTGCGCCTCGACCTGACGGTCAACATCCTCACCGAGCACGCCCTGACGCGCGGCGAGATCCGCGTCTTCGGCGGCGACCAGGAGCGCCCGAACGTCCACGTCCGGGACCTGGCGGATTTCTACGTCCGCCTGCTCGAGGCGCCGGCGGAGCTGGTCAACGGCCAGGCGTTCAACGTCATCAGGGAGAACTCCACCGTCATGGACCTGGCGCGCCTGGTGCGCGGCGAGATCGACCCCGAGCTGCCGATCCGCACCGTGCCCACCGACGACCGGCGCTCCTACCGTCTGTCGGGCGAGAAGGTGGCGCGTCTCCTCGGCTACCGGCCCGCGCTGCCGCTGTCCGCGGCCGTGCGCGAGCTGGCCGCGGCGTTCGCCGACGGGCGGGTGGCGGATCCGGCGGATCCGATCTACAGGAACGTCGAATGGTTGAAGCGCACCGGCCGGCGGCCGGCCGCGCGGCAGGAAGAGATCCAGACGGGTCAAGACGGCGCGGACGCGCAGTAGCGTCGATCCGAGGGAGGTCGAAACAGCGCGGACGCGCGGACGCGTCGACTCGAGCGGGTCAAGACGGCGCGGACGCGCAGACGCGTCGACCCGAGCGGTTCGAGACGGCGCGGACGCGTGGGATCGTCGACTCGAGCTGGTCGAGACCGACGCGGACGCGCAGCAGCGGCGATTCGAGCCGGTCAAGACGGCGCGGACGCGCAGCATCGTCGACTCGAGCGGGTCAAGACGACGCGAACGCGCGGTATCGTCGACGTGAGGGGGGTGGAGACGTCGCGGACGGCCAGTCGCGTCGAGAGAGGCGGGTCAGGACGGCGCGGACGCGCGCGGGCGGCGAGCTCGATCGCCCGCTCGGGCTTGTCCCGGCTATAATCGCTCGTCATACGCTCCTGTCAGTTCCGGAGGAGGCATGTTTGAGATCCCCATCCTCGTCGCCGTCGCCCTCGGCAAAGCCGCCGGGCCGCTCATCCGGG
>DASWIG010000866.1:0-9971 GCA_036397835.1 Thermoanaerobaculia bacterium | reverse complement strand
CCGGCCCTGTCCAGCAGGTGGGCCAGGTCTTCCGGCGGGCCTTGAGCCTCGTCGAAGACCGCGACGCTCCCGGTCTCTTCGACCAGGGGCACCTTCTCCTTGTAGTAGTGGTAGTGGAAGCGCGACTCCGCGGCTGAGGCCGTCGCGAGGGCTGGGATCGTCAATGCCATGACGAGGCTGACTCCTGCGATCCCCTTCATTTCTCTCCTCCTTCTCTTCGGCTCAGCAGAGAGATGGTAGCAAGAGGGCCGGGCGTGGTCAAGGAAGCTGGTGCGGGCGGACCAGGCCGTCCACGTCGCTGCTGAAGACGACTCGCCTTGGCCCAAGGCGTCCGAGTCCGTCCTGGAGACGGTTTTCGGCCGTAAATCGTGTCCGGGATGCTCCTTCTCGCAATTTGCGCGCGAAAATCGCGTCAAGGAGCCTCCTTTGCGCGGTTTGCGCGCGAAAATTGCACCAAGGAGCCTCCATTGCGCGGTTTGCGCGCGAAAATCGCGTCAAGGAGCCTCCTTTGCGCGGTTTTCGCGCGAAAATTGCACCAAGGAGCCTCCTTTGCGCGATTTCCGCCCGCTAACTCCAGGTCCGCGCCCGGGTCCACGCGGCGACGGCGTCGGCGAGCTCGTCGAGCACCTCCTCGCCGTCGCGGCCCGAGCGCTTGAGCACCTTGAAGGAATGGTCGCCGCCGTCGACGACGTGGAGCGTCGCGCGCCCGCCGAGGCGCTCGCAGACGGGACGCAGCAGGTCGAGGTCGGCGAGGGCGTCGCGCGTGCCCTGGAGGAAGAGCATGGGCACGGCGACGGCGTCGAGGTGGTCGCCCCGGGCGCTGCCCGCTCGCCCGGCGGCGTGGAGGGGGAAGCCGAAGAAGACGAGACCGCGCACGTCCGCCAGCGGCTCGGCCGCGGCCGCCGTCGAGGTCATGCGGCCGCCCATCGACTTGCCGCCGGCGAAGAGCGGCAGGTCGGGCGCCTCGCGGCGCGCCGCGGCCACCGCCGAGCGCACGGTCTTGGCGAGGATCGGCGGCGGGTCGGGGCGGCGGCCGCCCCGCTCCATGTAGGGGAACTGGTAGCGCAGGGTGGCGACGCCGCGCCCCGCCAGCCGGCCGGCCATCCCTTCCATGAAGGCGTGGCGTATTCCGGCGCCGGCGCCGTGGGCGAAGACCAGGAGGCTGGCGGCGCCGGCGTCGCGGCGCAGCAGCGCCGACACCTCGCCGGCGCTGCGGGTGGCCTCGAAACGGAGCTCGCGTTGCACGGCTGATCGCTACCTCGCCACGACGATCGCTACCTCGGCAGTCCTCTGCTGCCGGCAACGTACTACCGCTTCGGTCCGGACGTCAACCACCGTCTTTTTCTCGCAGCGCCCGAGCGGTGGTAGACTGCCGGCGCCCCGCACGGCCCAGGGTCGTCGTATGTCCAGCTCATCGTCCGAGTCCGAGCCCCTGAGGGGCGAGGCCGCACGCTTTCGCGCCGCCTTCGTGAAGGCGCTGACCGGCATGGCCCTGGTAGGCCCCGACGGGGGTTTCCTGGAGGTCAATCCCGCCTTCTGCGAGATGCTCGGCTATTCGCGCGACGAGCTCCTGGGTCTGCGCTTCCACGACGTCACGCACGCCGACGACCGCGAGGTCAGCCGCCGGCGGTTCCGCGAGATGCTCGACGGCGAGCGCACCGACCTGCGGCTGGAGAAGCGCTACGTCCGTCCCGACGGACGCCACGTCTGGGCGCTCCTGAGCTCCCATCTCGAGCGCGACGATGACGGGCGGCCGAGCTACTTCGTCTCGCAGGTCGTGGACATCACGGAGCGCAAGGATGCGGAGGAGGCCAAGGCCCTCGCGGAGCAGTCGCGCAACGCCTTCCTGGCCACCATGAACCACGGCCTGCGCACGCCCTTGAACGGCATCCTCGGCATGTCGCGGCTGCTGCTGGAGGGCGGCCTGCCGGACGCCCAACGCCGCCAGGCGGAGATCATCCATTCGTCGGCCGAGAGCCTCCTGGCCCTCATCGACGAGCTGCTCGACCTGTCGAAGGTCGAGGCCGGTCAACTGCCGCTCGACGAGGAGGACTTCCGGCTGCGCGAGCTGGTGCGCGAGTGCATCGAGCTGCTGCGGCACCGGGCGCGGGCGAAGCGGATCGACCTGCGCTTCACGGTGAGCGACGAGACGCCGAACGCCCTGCGCGGGGATCCGCGGCGGCTGCGCCGGGTGCTCCTCAACCTGGTCGGCAACGCGGTCCAGCTCACTCGCCGCGGCTTCGTCCTGGTGAGCGTGGCGGCGGAGACGCCCAGGGACGATACGGCGGCGCAGACGCCCAGGGACGATACGGCGGCGCAGACGCCCAGGGACGATACGGCGGCGCAGACGCCCAGGGACGATACGGCCGCGGAGGCGTTCGCCCGGGTGCGCTTCTCGGTCCGCGACACCGGCACCGGCATCGCGCCGGAGCGCCTGCCACGGATCTTCGATCCGCTCACCCACCAAGAGGAGGGCCGGCCCCCCGGGGGAGGCAACGGCATCGGGTTGGCGACCTGCCAGCGCCTCGTCGGGCTGATGGGCGGCGAGATCGTCGTTGAATCGGAGCCCGGCCAGGGGTCGACCTTCTCCTTCGCGGTGCCGCTGGCGCCGGCGCGCGACCCGCAGGGCCTGCGGGCGCGGCCGGGCGCCGGCAAGGCGGAGGCGGCCGACCGGCGCCGCGGGAGCTTCCGCGTCCTGGTCGCCGAGGACGACGAGGCCAACCGGCTGCTGGCGCTGCAGGTGCTGGCCGACGCCGGCTACGAGGCCGACGCCGTGGACAACGGCATCGAGGCCCTCGAAGCCCTCGAACAGGCGAGCTACGACCTGATCCTGATGGACTGCCAGATGCCCGAGCTCGACGGCTACGAGGCGGCGCGGCTGATCCGCCAGCTCGAGAAGGGCCAAGGCGGCGCGCGCACCATACCGATCGTCGCCGTCACCGCGCGCACCCTCAAGGGCGACCGCGAAAAGTGCGCCGAGGCCGGCATGGACGATTTCGTGGCCAAGCCCTACCGGACCGCGGACCTGGTGCTCGCCGTCGACCGCAACCTCGGCCTGTCGAGGCCGGCCGCGGTCCGCGGGCCCGCCGCCGGCCGCGGGTCGTCCTCGGGCTCCGGAGCCGTGCTCGACGCCGACGTCTTCCGGCAGCTCCGCGAGCTCGCCCAGCCGACCCAGGAAGAGCTCCTCGCCAACCTCGTCGAGATGTTCGTGGGCGAGCGCTCGGAGCGCTTCGCGGCGTTGCGCCAGGCCCTGGAGGCGCGGCAGAGCCGCCAGCTTTCGGAGCTCGCGCACAAGCTCATCAGCGCCGCCGGCAGCGTCGGGGCCTACCGCCTGGCGAAGGTCGCCGGCGAGCTCGAGATCCGCGCCCGCGCCGACGACCTCGGGGCCTGCGAGGACCTGCTCGCGAAGCTCGCGGCGGAGTACGACAAGGCGGCAACCGCCCTGGGCGATCTCACGACGCCGGCGGGATGATCCGCTACCGCCCCTTGAGGTATTCCTCCTCGATGGCGGTGATCTTCCCGACCCGGCGCGCGTGGCGCTCGCCTCCCCAGGGCGTGGCGAGCCACGTCTCCACGATCCGCAGGGCGAGACCCTCGCCGACGAGGGCGGCGCCCAGCGTGAGCACGTTGGCGTGGTTGTGCTCGCGGGCGTTGACGGCCGAGGAGACGTCGTAGCACAGCGAGGCGCGGATTCCGGGGACCTTGTTGGCCGCCATGGCCGAGCCGATGCCGGCGCCGTCGACCACGATGCCCGCGCCGCACGCGCCGCTTGCCACCCGCCGGGCCACGGCGTGGGCGAAGTCGGGGTAGTCGACGGCCTCGGCGCTCCAGGTGCCGCAGTCCTCCACGCGATAGGCGCGCTCGCGCAGGAACGCCGCCAGCTTCTCCTTGAGCGCATAGCCGCCGTGGTCGGCGCCCACGGCCACCGCGCCGGGGCCGGCGCCCACCGCCGCGGCGCCGGGCGGCGCGGCGGCCGCGCCCGTGACCTCGTCGACCACGCGGCGCACCAGCTCTCGCACTTCGTCTTCTCTCGGCATCGGCGTCTCCTCCGGCCAGCGCCAGGATTGTAGCTCGCGCGGCGGCGGCGCCACCTGCGGCCGGTTTCGCCGATCCTACTCATCCCGACCCGGCGTGACCCCGAGCCGAAAGTCTTTTCGCGTTTAAAGGTGAAGACGACAGCGCGGGGGAGTTCGAAACTACCGCCGTCTCGGCGCGACCGGCAGCACCGGGCGAGTAAGGATTTCCCATTCTTTTTTTTGATTCCCATGACCACTTCCATTGATGACGCCAAGAGCATTCAGGAAAATCAATCGATTTTCACTCCCGCGGTCCCGGACCGCGAACCCGTCAGCGGCTCGAGGGGAGCCTTCACCCGTTACCTGAGGGCGTTGGCACGCTCGCCCGAGGTGGGCGAGGAAGTTTTCGACGAAATGTGGCGTGCCCTGCGCTCGGCACTTGTCTACGAGCTGCGGCGCGGCGGCCTGTGGACGAGCTCGCCCAACTTCCTCGGCATCTACGGCTGGCCGAGCTGGCACCAGCGCGCCTCCGCCCCCGGCCGCACGGGGAGCGCGCTCGCCGAGCTCCTCGTCGATTGTTACAGCTCTATTTTCATCAAGCGGCTGCCACGGCTCAAAGCCCAGCTCGCGGTCAAGCCCACAATCGACGGCCTCGTCTTCCTCTTCTTGCGCAACTATATTCACGAGCGCCGGAAAGCCCACGACCCCCTGGGGTTCAAGGTCTACAAGACCCTCGCGGCGGCCGTGCGCGAGGCGATCGACGCCGGGGAGCTCACCTGCCTCGGCGGCGAGGGCAAGATCCGCAATCCTTCCCTCCTCGCCTTCCGCGCCGGCGAGGATCCGCGGCGGGCGGCCCGCACGGCGGCGATCGAGCCGATCGTCCGGCAATGGTGCGACGAGCTGCTCCCCGACCTCGTCGCCGCGGTGGGCGCCCAGCGGCGCGAGCTGATCACCGAGCTGCGCCGCAAGCTGCCCGGCCTCGCGGCCGTAGGCGTCGCGGTGTTTCGGTTCAGGGACCTCGTCGATCCCCTCAAGCGAGGCGTCCGGGCGCGCTGGGCCGCGCTGCTCGAGCTCGCGGACGACGCCGCTTCCCAGCCGCCGGCCACGGACGACTTCGACCGGCTCACCAGGCGCGTCGCGGAGCGCCTCGAGCTCCTCGACGCGTCTCCCAGGACACGGCGCTACCTCGCCCGCCTGTGGGGCTTCCTGCGGCTCTACGCCGTCGATTCCCGCTGCGAGCAGCTTCCCTCGAACCGTCAGCTCGCCGCCCTGCTGCGCATCCCCCGCGAACGGTTCCCCGGGCTCTTCGCCATCCTGCGCCGGGTCGTCGGTCAGGACCAGGCGCCGGCGCCGGCGCCGACGCCGACGCCGGCCCCCTGCGATCGGGCTCGTCGCGGCTGGCGGCGGCCGGCGAGCGCGTTCGGCGCCGTGGGCCTCGCCTCGCCGGTGTTTCCGCCGGCGGCGGCGCCGCCGCCGGCCGCCCTCGGCGCCTCGCCCTGAGCGCCACGGACGCGGGAAGCCTCGCGGCGCCGGGAGGGCCGTGATATCGTCGCTCCGAATCCGCGAACCACTCATCAGGAGCGACCGCATGGCCGATACCGAAGCGCACAGCCCTCCCCTGAGAACGCCGCTCTACGACCGCCACCGCCGGGCCGGCGGCCGTATGGTGGAGTTCGCCGGTTGGGAGATGCCGGTGCGCTACCAGAGCGAGATCGCCGAGCACAAGGCGGTGCGGCAGGCCGCCGGCCTCTTCGACGTCTCGCACATGGGCGAGGTGCGCGTGCGCGGCGCCGGCGCCCTCGACCTGCTCCAACGCCTGACGCCCAACGACGTCGCCAAGCTGCAGCCCGGCCGCGCCCACTACAGCGGCCTGCTGACGGCGGAGGGCACCTACCTCGACGACCTGTTGATCTATCAGCTCGCCGACGCCGACTACTTGGTGGTGGTCAACGCCGCCAACGCCGCGGCCGACCTCGCCTGGATCCGGTCCCAGCCGCGCGCGGACTGCGAGGTGGCCGACGAGTCGGAGCGCTATGCCCTGCTGGCGCTGCAAGGGCCGCTGGCGGCCGAGATCCTGGCGCGCCACACCGCCGCCGACCTCGGCGCGATCCGCTACTACCGCTTCGCGGAAGGCGAGGTCGCCGGCGCGCGCTGTCTGATCTCGCGCACCGGCTACACCGGCGAGGACGGCTTCGAGCTCTACCTGCCGCCGGACGCCGCCCCGCGCGTCTGGGACGCGCTCTTGGGCTCCGGCGCCGGCGACGGACTCCTGCCCGCCGGGCTGTCGGCGCGCGACACCCTGCGCCTGGAGGCGGGCATGGCCCTCTACGGCCACGAGCTCGACCGCTCGACGACCCCGCTGGAGGCCGGCCTCGACTGGGTGGTCAAGCTCGACAAGGGGGACTTCGTGGGCCGCGAGGCCCTGCTGCGCCAGCGCGAGTCGGGAGTGGAACGGCGGCTGATCGGCTTCGAGGTGACGGACCGCGGCATCGCCCGCCAGGGCCACCTCGTGCACCATGGCGGCCGCCAGGTCGGCGAGGTGGCGAGCGGCACCTGGAGCCCGACCCTGGAAAAGGCCGTCGGCACCGCCTACGTGCCGGCGCAGCTCGCCGAGCCGGGCACCGGGCTCGAGATCGCGGTGCGCCAGCGGCGACTCGCGGCGCGGGTCGTGGAGCTGCCGTTCTATCGCCGCCGATGACTTCTCCTCGGCCGTGAAGAAAACCACCATCGTGAAAGGGAATTGAGCATGTATCCGAGCGATTACCTGTACAGCGAAGAGCACGAGTGGATCAAGGTCGACGGCGACGTCGCCGTGCTGGGGATCACCGACTTCGCCCAGAAGGAGCTGGGAGAGGTGGTCTACTTCGAGATGCCGGAGGTCGGCGAGAGCTTCGCGGCCGGCGACGAGGTGGGCTCCATCGAGTCGGTCAAGGCGGTCTCGCCGGTCTACACCCCGGTGGCCGGCGAGGTCGTCGAGGTCAACACGGCGATCGACGACTCGCCGGAGAAGGTCAACGACGACCCCCACGGCGCCGGCTGGCTGGTGAAGCTGCGGTTGTCCTCGAGCGAGGAGCTCGAGAAGCTGATGAGCGCCGAACAGTACGAGGCGTTCCTGAAGGAGGCGGAAGAAGGTTGAGGTTCGGCTGGCGGCTGGAGATCGCGCTGCTGGCCGCGTTCTCGGCGGTCTGGCTGCTGGCGGTGCTGGCGCTTTTCGGCATCCTGCCGCTGGCCGGCGTCTTCGACCTCGGCCTCTACCGCCTCTACAGCGTCGCCGCGGCGCTCGGTTGGCTTGCCGGCAACGTCTACCTGCTGCGCGGACGCGGTCTGCCCGCGGGTGGCCGCGGGCGCCGGCGTCTGCTGCTGGCCTACCTGCTGGGGCCGCCCGGCGTGCTCTACCTGCTGCGGTCCCTGGCGCCGCCGGCCGTGCAGGCGGGGGCGCCGCTGGTGCCGCTGCTCAGCTTCGCCGTCTACCTTCTCTTCTTCCTGGTGCCGGTCACGCTGCGCCCGCGCCCCTCCCGGCGCTGAGTCAGGTCCAGACCTCGGTGATCGCCGCCGCCACCTCGGCGCGGCGCCCCGGCTCGGCATAGACCCGGTAGCTGTTGATCATCGACATGTGGGCGATGAAGTCGCTGACCTCGGCCATCGGCGAGAGCTCGCCGCCGAAACGCTGCACCAGCACCCGGCTCTCGCCCATCCGGTGCGGGTTCTTGGCGGCGTGGTCCACCAGGATCGCCGATCCGAAGCGCTCGGCGAAACGCGGCAGCAGCGCCGCGAAGCGGCGCTGGCGCTCGCTCGTCAGGTGCTCCTCGGTCTCGAAGGCGAGGGCGTAGCGCTCGCGGTGGACGAGGGCGCGGGCGTGCGGATCGGCGGCATGGCGCATCGCGTGCAAGACCGTCACGTCGTCGTGCTCGAGGAAGGCGTCGGGGTCCACCGGCCAGCGGCGGCCGCTGCGGCGCAGCCATTCGCTGTAGTGCAGCTCCATGACCTTGCCGGTGACGTTGAAGTAGACCTGGGTGAACATGTAGTAGCGGGCCATCACCAGGGCCTCGAGGGCGTGGACGCCGCCGTGCTCCACGCCGATGCGCCACGCCCCGGCGTCCGGATCGCGCAGCGGCACCAGGGTGTCGAGCAGCCGCTCGAGGTCGAAGTTGCCGTAGCGCACGCCGCAGTAGAGGCTGTCGCGCAGCAGGTAGTCCATCTTGTCGACGTCGAGCTCGCTGGTGACGATCTCGGTCAGCAGCCGCTCGCTCTCCTCGCTGCTCTTGCCCAGTACCCGGATCACCGCTTCGGCGTCGAGGCCCTCGCCGTGCTCGGCGAAGATCTCCCGGACCTCGGGCGTGCGCAGCAGCCGGCAGGTCATCTCCTCGTGGTCGATGTCGTCCTCGAAGAGGTCCTCGGCGCTGTGGCTGAAGGGAGCGTGGCCGACGTCGTGGAGCAGCGCCGCCGCCCGCGCCAGCCGCCGCTCGCGGCAGCGCGGGTCGGCCGGCAGGCGCCCGCCGCTCTTGGCCGCCAGCGCGTCGTAGACGCGCCCCGCCAGGTGCAGGGTGCCGAGCACGTGGCTGAAGCGGCTGTGCTCGGCGCCGGGAAAGACGAGGAAGGTCCAGCCGAGCTGGCGCACGAAGCGCAGGCGCTGCAGCGGACGGCTCCGGATCAGCGCCGACTCGAGCGCGTCGGCGCGGATGAAGCCGTGGATGGGGTCGCGGATCGAGAGCAAGGTGGCGTTCCGTCCGGTCAAGGGCTCCCATGGTATAACGCGGCATGCGCCGCCTGACCACTTTGGCGCTCCTCGCCCTCGCCGCCCGGCCGCTGCCCGCCCAGGACGCCCCCCTGGCCCGCGGCGACGCGGCCTGGGAGCGCCGCAACGAAGGCGCCGAGGGCCGCCGCGCCGCCGCGGGCCCGATCGGCGAGGCGGTGGCCGCCTACGTGGAGGCCCTGGACCGCGATCCCGCGAGCCTCGAGGCCCGCTGGAAGCTGCTGCGCGCCCTCTACTTCCAGGGCGACCACACGAGCGGCGACCGCGAGACCAGGAAGGGGATCTTCGGTCGCGGCCGCGAGGTCGCCGAGCAGACCCTCGACCTCCTCGCCGCGCGCGTGGGCGGACGCGACAAGCTCGACGCGATGGAGCCGGAGGCCTTCGCCGGCGCCTTCGCCGAGCCCGAGGCGGTGGCCCGGATCTATTTCTGGGCGGCGGCCAACTGGGGCCTGTGGGGCTCCACCTTCGGCAAGCTGGCGGCGGCGCGACAGGGCGTCGCCGGCCGAGTGCGCGACTACGCCCGCGTCGTCATCGCGCTCGATCCGTCCTACGAGGGCGGCGCCGGCCACCGCATGTACGGCCGCCTCCACACCGAGGCGCCCAAGATCCCCTTCGTGACCGGCTGGATCGACCGCGACTTTGCCCTCGAGCACACGCGCCGTGCCTACGAGATCGACCCCGACCACCCCGACAGCATGCTCTTCTACGCCGACGCGCTGTTGCGTTTCGACAAGACGCGCCGCGAGGAGGCCCTCGCCATCCTCGGCGAGCTGGCCGCCGGCTCGCCGCGTCCCAGCCACGCCGTGGAGGACGCCACCGCCATCGCCCAGGCCCGCGACTTGCTCGCGGCGCTCGGAAATCCCCCCTGACCCGCGAGCGATTCCGCATCTTTGCCACATTCTCGCCACAATCGTCCCTTACCTTTCAGACCATAGAAAGGAGCCAGGAACCCATGGTGGTCCGTGTGAAGGAGACGAAGACCCGAACGGCCGCGCCATCGGCCGATGAGGTCCGCGACGATGGCGGGCAGCGCGGCTACGGCGATGGCGGCCCCGTGTTCATCCCCGCCCGCAAGCCCTCGCCGCTCGCCCGCACTTTGCTCGCCGGCGCCGGCGACGGCGCCCGCGTCACCGCCTACGACGAGATCTGGTACGCGGGACGTCCGAGCGCCTGAGAGGGCAGGAATTGTGGTGCAGGCGTCC
>DASWIG010000865.1:0-22785 GCA_036397835.1 Thermoanaerobaculia bacterium | reverse complement strand
TCGTGGGTCCGTAATGCTCCTCTTAATACTCATCGTCCATTCTGCTCATGTGACGATGGAGACCTCAGGGAAAACAACGGGAGCATCCACGTGGCATCAAAGCTCAAAGTACTCATCGTGGACGACGACCCGGGCATCCGGGCGCTGATCCAAAGGTACCTCGACGCGATCGAGGGCGTACCCTTCGAGCTCGACTGGGTCGGAACGGCGGAGGAGGCTCTGGACCGCCTCATCCACGGCGACTATGACGTCTACCTGGTCGACTACCGGCTCGGCGCCTCTGACGGGCTGGAGCTCGTCGGCACGGCCGTCTGCGAGGGCTCCGACGCGGCGATCATCATGCTCACCGCCCACGGCAGCCGGGAGCTCGAGCTGAAGGCCATGGAGGCTGGGGCGGAGTTCTTCCTGGAGAAGGAGCGGATGGACCCCGTGCTGCTGGAGCGGGCGATCCGCATGGTCCTCGACCGGCACCGCCTGCGCCGCTCGCTGGCCGAGCGGGCCCGGGAGCTGCAGGCCGCCAACGACGAGCTCCGGCTCGCCGAGCAGAAATTGCAGGAGCGGACCAGGGAGCTCGAGCGCTCGAACGACGAGCTCCAGCAGTTCGCGTACGTCGCCTCCCACGACCTTCAGGAGCCGCTGCGGATGATCGCCGGTTACACCGGATTGCTCGAGAGACGCTTGGGCGAACGTCTCGACGAGAACACCAGGCTCTTCATGGGCTACGTGGTCGAGGGCGTGCAACGAATGCACCGCCTGATCGATGACCTTCTCTCGTATTCGCGGGCCGGCAGCCGGCCGGCCGAGCCTACGGTGACGAGCGGCAGGTCAGCCCTGGACCGGGCCCTGGAGAACCTCCGGTCGTCCATCGAAGAGACCGGGGGGACGATTCGCTGCGACGATCTGCCTTCGGTCCTGATCGACGAGGGCAAGCTGACCCAGGTGTTCCAGAACCTCGTGGGCAACGCCCTGAAGTTCCGCAACTCGCGTTCTCCCGTGGTCGAGATCGACGCCCTGGACGACGGCGACTATTGGAGGTTCTGCGTGCGCGACAACGGGATCGGGCTGCCCGAAAAGCACCGCGAGCGCATCTTCGTGATCTTCCAGCGGCTGCACGGCCGTGACGAGTATCCGGGCACCGGCATCGGGCTCTCGATCTGTAAACGAATCGTCGAGCACCATGGCGGCCGCATATGGGTGGAATCGCAGCCCGGCCAGGGAGCGGCCTTCAACTTCACCCTTCCGAAAGCGAAGGTCGGCGAGGAGCCGGCGGAGGCATGAGAATGGCAAACAGGCGCATGCGCATTCTGTTGGTCGAGGACAATCCGGCCGACGTCGAGTTCACGCGGCAGGCCTTCAGCGAGGCCGGAGTCCGCCATCGTCTGGACGTCGCCGCCGACGGCGACGAGGCATTGTCGCACCTGCGCCGGCAGAACGGCCACGCGGGCGCGGAGCGGCCGGACCTCGTGCTGCTCGACCTGAACCTCCCCGGCACCGACGGCCGGGAGGTCCTCAAGGCGGTCAAGGGCGACGCCGCTCTCCGGAACATCCCGGTCGTGGTCCTGACGTCGTCGGCGTCGCCGCAGGACGTGGACCGGTGCTACGAGCTGCACGCCAACGCCTACGTGGTCAAGCCGCTGATCTTCGACCGGCTCGTCGACATCGTCGGGCAGGTCGCGAGGTTCTGGGCGGGGACCGTGACGCTTCGCGATCCCCCCTCAGTCCCCCCAGCGGGGTAGGCTGAGCTCTACCCCGAAGCATAGAGGGCGCGCGGTCGCGGTGTGCTAGCCTGCCTTCGAGACGAGGAGGCGGACCCACGACCATGACCCCAACGACGACGCCCGCCCTGGAGGCCCGGGACGTGGCCCGGCGATTCGGCCGCCACTGGGCCCTGGCGCACCTGGACCTGACCGTCGAGCCCGGCGAGTCGGTGCTGCTGGCCGGCCCCAACGGCTCGGGCAAGACGACGTTCCTGCGCCTCGCCGCCGGCCTCTACCGAGCCACCCACGGCACGCTGAGCGTCTTCGGGCGCGACGTGCGCGCCGAGCGGCAGACCAGCCGGCGCTTCCTGTCGCTGGTCTCGCACGACGCCTACCTCTATCCGCGGCTCACGGCGCTCGAGACGGTGCGCGTGTGGGCGCGGCTGCTCGGACGCCCGGCGCGCGACGCCGACCTGATGCCGCTGCTCGACGAGGTGGACCTGACGGCGGCCGGCGGCCAGCCCGTGGGCGGCTTCTCGGCCGGCATGCGCAAGCGGTTGACGCTCCTGCGCTCGCGTCTCGAAGGGTCGCGTCTGGTGCTGCTCGACGAGCCCTTCGCGGCTCTCGACGTGCCGGGGCAGAAGCTGGTCGAGCGCTGGATCGCGGGCTTCCGCCGCGACGGCGTGGCGGTGGTGCTGGCCTCGCACTCGCTCGAGCAGGCGGCGCGGCTGTGCGACCGCGCCGTCGTGCTCCACCACGGCCAGAAGGCCTGGCAGGGCGCCGCCGCGGACGTCGTGTCCCGCTTCGAGGAGGTCACGTGTCGCAACTGACGGCGCCGACCCTGACGTCGCCGGCGCGCGCCGAGGCCGGGTTCCTGCGCGTGCTCGCGGGGCAGACCGTGACGGTGCTGCGCAAGGACCTGCTGCTCGAGTGGCGCGGACGCTCGCGTCTCCTGTCGGTCATGCTCTTCGGCCTGGTGACGCTGGCGCTCTTCTCGTTCGCGGTGGGACCGGACAGCGCCAACCTGCGCGCCGGGGCCTCCGGCTTCCTGGTGCTGGCGCTGCTGCTCTCTTCCACCCTGGCGCTCTCGGAGAGCTTCCGCCTCGAGCACGAGCAGCGGGCGATCGAGGGGCTGCTGCTGCTGCCCGTCGACCCGACGGCGATCTACTACGGCAAGGCCCTCGGCAACACGATCTTCCTCTGCCTGTTGGCGCCGGTGCTGATGTGGGTCGCCATGGTGCTCTACGCGGTGGAATTCGGCGCCCTGACGTTGGTGAAGATGCTCGGCCTGTGGGTGCTGGCGGCCGCCGGCCTGTCGGCCCCCGGCACGCTCTACGCGGCGATGACGAGCCGGCTGCGCTCGCAGGACGTGCTGCTGCCGCTGCTGCTCTTCCCGCTGGTGATCCCGGTTCTGCTAGGATCGGTGAAGGCCATGGACCTCGTCATGACCGGCGACCCCATGTCGCAGCTCCGGTCGTGGAGCCTGATGCTCCTCGCCTTCGACGTCATCTACTGGAGTCTGTGCGGCGTTCTCTTTCAGCACGCGATCGAGGACCCTTGACCGTCAACACCGAGGAGTCGCGATGACGCAACGCATCCCCTGGGCACGTATCTCTTGGGAACACTGGGTGGCCGGTTGTGGCCTCGCCCTGCTGCTGGTCGGGACGTACGTCGGTCTCTTCGTGGCGCCGCCCGAGCGCCACATGGGCGACGTGCAACGGATCATGTACGTACACGTGCCCAGCGCCTGGAACGGCCTGCTGTGCTACACCGGCGCCTTCGTGGCGGCGATCGTCGTACTGTGGACGAGCCGTCCGAAATGGGACGCCGCAATGGTGGGAATGATCGAGGCCGGCGTGGTGCTCAACGCCCTGCTGCTGGTGCAGGGCAGCATCTGGGCACGCGCCACCTGGGGCGTGTGGTGGGATTGGGACGTGCGGCTGACGACCTCGCTCGTCATGCTGCTGCTCTTCGCCGGCGTGATGGCGCTGCGCTCTTTCGTGGAGGACGCCGAGCGCCGGACGACCTGGACCGCGATCGCCACCATCGTCTCCTTCGTGGACGTGCCGCTGGTGTACTTCTGCGTGCGCTGGTGGCGCAGCCTGCACCAGGTGCAGTCGACGCCCGAGACGGTGGACCGCGCGATGGTGCTGCCGCTGAGGATGAACGCCGTCGCCTTCCTGTTGCTGGCGATCTGGTTCGCCGCCCGCCGTGCCCGGCTGGAGCTGGCGCTGCGCCGCCGCGACGAGGTGGCGGTGCCCGAGAGAAGGGAGCTCGTCCATGCTTGACGCCGCGCCCGAAGGCGTCGTTGCCGGCGGCTGGTCCTACGCCATCGCCGCCTACGTGATCACCGCGCTGGGGCTCTCGGTCTACGCCTGGAGCCTGGCCTCGCGTCTCAAGAAAGCCAACCGAGAGGAAAACAAGCCATGACGACAGAACAGAAGAGACGCCGCCTCCTCGCCGTCGTCGCCCTCCTGGCGAGCGGCGGCGCCCTCGCCTTCCTCGCCTTCAGCGGCATCGGCGAGAACCTGGTCTACTACTGGAACCCGACGGAGCTGCACGCCGCCGGCGACAAGGCCGTCGGCGCCTCGATCCGTCTCGGCGGCCTGGTGGCCCCGGGCTCGATCCAGTACGGCGACGGTCTCACCCTGAGCTTCGTGGTCACCGACGGCGAGCAGCAAGTGCCGGTGGTCGCCAACGCCGTGCCCCCCGCCATGTTCCGCGAGTCGATCGGCGTGGTGGTGGAGGGCACGATGGGCGAGGACGGCGTGTTCCACACCCAGCGCCTGATGGTCAAGCACGACAACGAGTACCGCCCGCCGGGCGAGGCCGACACGCGCGACACGAAAGAGCTCATGCAGTCGCTCGAGCCGGAAGGGAAGTACGGCACGTGATCTCCTATCTCGGTCAAGGCCTCGTCCTGCTGGCGCTGGTGGTGTGCGCGGTGGGCGCGCCGGTCGGCTTCGTGGCCGGCGCCCGGCGCTCGCCCGAGGGGCTGCGCCTGGCGCGCGGCCTGGCCCTCGCCTTCGCCGCGCTCATGGTGCTCGCCAACCTGGCGATGGAGTGGGCGCTGCTGACCCACGACTTTTCGGTGAAGTACGTGGCGCTGGTGGGCTCCACGGCAACGCCGACCCACATCACCATCGTCTCGCTGTGGTCGTCGCTCGAGGGCTCGATCCTGTTCTGGGGCCTGGTGCTGGGCCTCTACACCGCCGGCGTGGCGATTCTGCAGCGCCGCGGCCACGAGGATTACCTGGCCTACACCCTGGGGACGATCCTCGCCGTCGGCGTGTTCTTCACCTACCTGATCGCGGGCCCCGCCGATCCCTTCGGATTGCTCGATCCGGCGCCGGCGGACGGCCCCGGCCCCAATCCGCTGCTCCAGAACCACGCGCTGATGATCGTCCATCCGCCGATGCTCTACCTCGGCTACGTGGGCATGACGGTGCCGTTCGCCATGGCGGTGGCGGCGCTGCTGCGCGGCCAGCTCGGGCCGACCTGGCTGCGGCCGCTGCGCAACTGGCTGCTGGTGCCCACGGCGTTCCTCACCATGGGCGTCATGCTCGGGGGCTGGTGGTCGTACGAGGTGCTGGGCTGGGGCGGTTACTGGGCCTGGGATCCGGTGGAGAACGCCAGCTTCCTGCCCTGGCTGACGGCGATCGCGGCGGTCCATTCGGCGATCGTGCTGCAGCGCCGGGGCACGCTCAAGGCGTGGACGGTGATCCTGGTGATGATCACCTTCCTGCTCACGATCCTCGGCACCTTCCTCACCCGCTCGGGCGTCGTGAACTCGGTACACTCGTTCACCCAGAGCCCGATCGGCCCGGTCTTCCTGGCCTTCCTGGGCGTGGCCATGATCGCGGTGGTGGTGCTGCTGGCGATGCGCGTCGACACCCTCACCACCGAGCCGGCGCGGGAGACGCTGGTGGCCCGCGAGGGCGCCTTCCTGCTCAACAACCTGCTCTTCGTGGCGTTCATGCTCACGGTGCTGGTGGGCACGCTCTTCCCGATCGCGGCGGAAGCGGTGCGCGGCACCAAGGTGAGCGTGGGGGAGCCGTGGTTCAACCGCATGTCGGTGCCGATCAGCTTCGGCCTGCTGCTGCTGATCGGC
This sequence comes from Thermoanaerobaculia bacterium, assembly GCA_036397835.1. GTDB lineage: Bacteria > Acidobacteriota > Thermoanaerobaculia > Multivoradales > J023 > DASWIG01. Next base: position 16,977 of record DASWIG010000865.1, on the reverse strand, counting down.
ATCGGTCCCGCCCTGCCGTGGGGCCGCTCCGACGGCGCGGCGCTGCGCCGCGCGCTGCTGTGGCCGCTGCCCGCCGCCCTCGCCGCACTCGGCCTCACCTGGCTGCTCGGCGGACGCGCCGGGCCGGTGCTGCTGACCGGCGCGCTCGCCGGCTACGCCCTGTGGGTCACCGTCGACCACGGCCTGCGGCCGACGCGGACGCGGATGAAGAAGGGCGAAGGGCCGGCGCAGGCCTTCGGCACCTCCTTCCGCCGCGCGCCGCGGCTGATCGGCGGCTACCTGACGCACTTCGGCGTGATCGTGACCTTCGTGGCGATCGCGGTGTCGTCGTCGTTCCAGACCAGCGGGGAGGGCGTGCTGAGCCTGGGCTCGGGCTCGCTGGCGGTGGGCGGCTACGAGCTCACCCTCGACGACGTCGGGGTGGTGGAAGAGCCGCACCGGACCGTGCGCCAGGCCGAGGTGGCGGTGGCCCGCGGCGGGCGCACGCTCGGCACGCTGGCGCCGTCGCTGAACCACTACGACACCCAGCGCGAGCCGATCGGCACGCCGGCGGTGCGCACCAGCCTGACCCACGACCTCTACCTGACGCTGATGAACGTCCGCGGCGACGGCACGGTGGGCCTGCGCGCCATCGTGACGCCGGCAGTGCTGTGGATCTGGATCGGCGTCTTCATCATGACCGCCGGCACCGGCCTGTGCTTGCTCAGCCCGCGGCCGGCGCGGGTGCCCGCGGTGAGCCGGGCGGCGGCGCTCGACGGCGCGGAGGCGGCGTCGTGAAGCCGCGGGTGCTGGTCCTGGCCGTCGGCGCGCTGTTGACGATCCCGGTGATCGTCTTCCTGGCGATCGGTTTGCGGCACGATCCCCACCAGATCGATTCGCCGCTGATCGGCAAGCCGGCGCCGCCGTTCGCGCTGGCGGACCTCGAGGGCAACGTGGTGCGTCTCGAGGACCTGCGCGGCACGCCGGTGCTGCTCAACTTCTGGGCCACCTACTGCGTGCCGTGCGTGGCCGAGCACAAGACCTTCATGACCGGGGAGCGCGTGTTGGGCGAGCGCCTGCGGCTCCTCGGCGTGATCTACCACGACGAGACGTCGCTGATCCGGCGCTTCCTCGAGCAGCGCGGCGAATGGGGGCGCACGCTGGTCGATCCCGGCTCCCAGGTGGCGATCGCCTACGGCGTCTACGGGGTGCCGGAGACCTACCTGATCGACGCCGAGGGCATCGTGATCGACAAGATCACCTGGCCCCTGGTGACGCCCGAGCACCTCTTCGCCTGGCTCGGCCAGCACGGGCTGGCGCGATGAAACGTCTGATCCTCGCGTGCCTGCTGCTGATCTGCGGCGGCGCGTTCGCCCAGCAGGACTCCGAGGTGGGGACGAACGCCCTGATCGTGGTGGGCGAGCCCGCGGGGACGCCCCTTTCCGGAGCCGCGCTCGAGGAGCTGACCGAGGAGGTGGCGGGAAGGATGCGCTGCCCGGTGTGCCAGGGCCTGTCGGTGGCCGACTCGCCGTCCGACGCCGCGGTGGCCATGAAGGCCGAGGTCCGCGCCTTGCTGGCCGCCGGCTACACGCCGGCGCAGACGGTCCGCTACTTCGAGACCTCCTACGGCGAGTTCATCCGCCTCGCGCCCAAGGCCGAGGGCTTCAACCTGGTGGTGTGGATCGCGCCGGTGGCGATGCTGCTGATCGGCGCGGCGATCATCGCCTGGCGCCTGCGCGGGCCCCGGGCGGCCGTCGCCGAAGTTCCCGGCCCGGCGTCGGTGGACGAAGACCCCGACCTCGCCGTCTACCGCGAGCGGGTGCGGCAGGAGTTGGCCGCCGCGCCTCCGGCCCAGGGAACGGACGCATGAACGACGACTTCTCGTGGATACCCGGCACCGTGGCGCTGGCCGTCGGTCTTCTCGGCGGATTGTGGCTCGCGTTCCGGCTGAGGCGGCCGGCGGCGGACCGCGCCGACAAGGGACGCGACCTGGAGCTCGAGATCGCCGATCTCGAGGCCCGGCGCGACGAGCTCTACGCGCGCCTCGCGGGAGAAGGCGAGGAGGAGGTCGACGACGGCGAGCGGGCGTTGCTCGAGACGTCGGCGGCGCGCACGCTGCGCGACCTCGACCGCGCCCGCGGCGAGCTCGCGAAGCTCCGGCCCGCGGCGGCGCGGCGCCCGGCCGAGAAGCGGGCGCTGCCGGCGCCGGCGGCGCCCGCGGCGGCCTTGCCGCACAACCCCCTGGTGTGGTTCGCGTTGGGCGTCGGCCTGACGGCGCTCGTGGCCGTCCTCGTCGTCCTCGCCCTGCGCGACGCGAAGCCGGATCCGATGGCGGCGCCACAGGCGTCGGGGTCGATGCCGGAAGGGCATCCCGCGGACCTCGAGGGCTTGCCCGCGGAGGTGCGCTCGCAGGCGTCGGCGCTACAGGCCGAGCTCCAGCGCGATCCCGGCAACCTCGACGCCCGCAAGCAGCTCGCGGTGCTGCTGGCGTCGCACCAGCAGTTCTTCCAGGCTTTCCAGCACGCCGAGGAGATCCTGCGCGTCGATCCCGACGATCCCGACGCCCTCTACATCTCGGGTCTGGTGCGTCTCACCATGGGCCAGGCCGACGTGGCGCTCGAGCTCATCGACCGGGTGCTGGCGCAATATCCCGACCACGTGCTGGCGCACGTGGTCCGCGGCATGGCGTTGATCCGCATGGGCGAGCGCGAGGCCGGTCTCGCCGCCTGGCGCCAGGGCCTCGCGGCCTCCGGCGGCCGCAACCCGGACATCGAGGGGCTGATCGCCGACGAATTCGGCCCCGAGGCCGCCGCCGGCGCCGCGCCTGCGCCCGCCTCGCCTCGGGCTTCGCCGTCCCCGGAATCGCCGCCGCCGACGGCACCGGCCGCCGGACCCCGGGTTTACCGGGTCTACGCCGAGTTGGTGCCGGGAGCCGCGGTGGCGCCCGCAGCGGCGCTCTTCGTCTCCGTACACGGCGCGGACGGCGGCGGACCGCCGGCGGCGGTCAAGCGGGTGATGAGCCCGGAGTTCCCGGTCGAGGTCACCTTGAGCGCCGGCGACAGCATGATGGGCATCGAGCTGCCGGCGCGCGCCACGGTCGTCCTGCGCCTCGACCACGACGGCGATCCGGGCACCGAGAGCCCCGAGGACCTCCACGCGCAGGGCGAGGCCATCGCCGGCGAGGTGGCCAAGTTCGTGCTCTGGTAGCGGTCAGGTCCGACGAGTCCGACAGGTCCGACCCGTCGGACACGTCCGACTCCACTGGCGCTCAGTGCACCGCGTCCGACGACGGCACTACCAGGATGCCGCGCTCGCGCAGCATCTCGGCGCTGCGCTGGCTGCCGGTCTGGCGCCAGCGCTCGTAGAGACGCAGCAGGTTGCGGTCGTCGGTCAAGGCGCACTCCTCGCTGACCTCGCAGAGCACGTCGGCGAAGGCGGCGAACTTCTCGGCGAGCTCGCCGAAGAGGTCCCGCAGCAACCGGTGCTCCGAACCGAGCACGCCGTAGGCCTGGCCGCCCAGCCGCACGTAGTAGCCGCTGCCGGCCAGCGATCGGTTCAGGCTCTCGGAGAGGAAGCCGCAGACGAAGAGCGCCAGGTCGCCGGAGAGCTTGAGCAGCTCGAAGCGGCGCTGGCCGCCGGAGGCGACGGCGTCGAGGAAGATCTCGGCCAGCGGCTGGCCGGGCTCCACCCCGGCGCGGGAGAAGAGCCGGTGCGGCCGCACGAAATCGTCGAGGAGGCGGATGAGGTAGAAGGTCGTGTCGTCGCTCGAGTCGACGTGCTGGTTGGCCAGGGCGCGCTCCACCCGCTGCTTGAAGAACTCCATGGGCGATTCGTTGCGGATCGGTCTGCTCATCGAGTACCTCCTTGCCCTCTCGGGTAGCTTTGGTCTATCGCCGCCACCAGAGGTCGGCCGTCGCGGCGGGCGGATAAAGCGCCAGGGAGGCGGTGCCGCTCTGGCGCGTCGTCTCTTCCGGCGGCGGGGACGGCTCCTGGGGCGCGGGCGGCGGCGCCAGCAGCTCGGCGAAGACGAAGGCGAGCTCGACGTCGAGCTCGTCGGGCTGCGCCGCCGGCAGCCGCCGCAACGAGGCCGGCAGGTCCAGGTCGAGGATCCGCGCCACCTCGCGGGCCAGGTCCGCCACCGTCGGGCGCTTGCTCTGGTCTTTGACCAGCATCGCCATCACCGCCGCCTCGAGCTCCTTGGAGACGTCGGGGCGGAAGCTCGCGAGCCGCTCGGGCTCGTGGGTGACGTGCATCATCGCCACCGCCATGGCCTCGTTGTGCTCGCTGACGAACGGCGGGCGCCCGGCGAGCATCTGGTAAAGCATGATGCCGACGCTGTAGGCGTCGGCGCGGCCGTCGTAGGGCTTGCCCCAGAGCCGCTCCGGCGCCATGTAGGCGGGCGTGCCGAGGATCCCCTCGTCCATCGTCAGGCTCTGGTTCATGGCGGCGTCGCCGACCAGCTTGGCGATGCCGAAGTCGAGCACCTTGACCACTTCCTCGCGCCGGCCGCGGTGGAGGAAGATGTTGGCCGGCTTGACGTCGCGGTGGATGATGCCGAGGGCGTGGGCCTCGTGGAGCACCTCGCACACCGGCAGCAGGATGGCCGCGGCCCGGCGCTCGGGCAGCCGCCGCCACTGCCGCAGCTCGGCCTCGAGGGTGTGGCCCTCGAGCAGCTCCATCACCAGGTAGGCGAGGCCGCCGGGGGTGACGCTGAAGTCCATCACCGCGACGGCGTTGGGGTGCTGGAGCCGGAACGCCGAGCGGCCCTCCTGCTGGAAGCGGGCGAGGGCCTCCGGGGAGTCCTCGACCGAGGTCTGCAGCACCTTCACGGCCACCGGCTGCTGGAAGCCGAGGTGGTCGGCGCGGTAGACGGCGCCGAAGTTGCCCGAGCCGAGCTCCTCCACGAGCCGGTACTTGCCGCCCAGCACCATGCCCGGGCGGATGGCGGCCACCAGCGACACGAAGTCGGCGTCGTCGGGAAGGCGGGCCGCCGCCGGCGCCGGCTTGTTCGCGGCAGCCTTCATCTTGAGCTGGGTGCGGATGCGGGCGAGGATGATCGGGAAGTCGAGCGGCTTGGTCACGTAGTCGTTGGCGCCGTGCTCGAGCGCTTCCACCACGTCCTCGCTCTGGTCCTTGGCGGTGGCCATGATCACCGGCAGCTCGGTCGGGGAGAAGCGCGCGCGCACGCGCCGGAGCACGTCGATGCCGGTCAGGCCGGGCATCATGACGTCGAGGACCACGAGGTCGATGCCGTTGCCGCCGAGGTCCTTGCCGGCGGGCGCCTCGCCGCCCAGGCGGAGCAGCTCCAGGGCGCGGGCGCCGTCGCTCGCGGTCAGCACCTGGTAGCCGGCCCGCTGCAGGCGGCGCGAAATGAGGTCGCGGTTGTTTTCGTTGTCGTCGACGACCAGGATCACGTCGCTCGCGCTCATATCGGCCTCGGGCGACTGCGTCCGGCGGGAGACGGAGCCGCGGGGGATTATCTTACCGCACCGCCGTCCGGCGTGGCGTGGGCCATCGGGCGCACGCCGTGCGCCCCTACGCCTGGAGAACGCCGGGAACGTGCCGAACCCTCACCCCCGGCCCCTCTCCCCAGGGGAGAGGGGAGCAAGACGCCGGGGATCGAGAGCCCCCTCTCCTCCTGGGAGAGGGGGTTGGGGGTGAGGGTTCCTCCGGTCAGGACAGCAAGAAGCGCAAATCGTCGGCCGAGAGGTTCTTGATCAGGCTCTGGTCGGCGGTGAGGATGGCCTCGGCGAGCTCACGCTTGCCCTCCTGGAGCTCGAGGATCTTCTCCTCGACGGTGCCGCGGGCGATCAGCCGGTAGGCGAAGACCGGGCGGGTCTGGCCGATGCGGTGGGCGCGGTCGACGGCCTGGGCCTCGACCGCCGGGTTCCACCAGGGATCGAGGATGAAGACGTAGTCGGCGGCGGTCAGGTTGAGGCCGACGCCGCCGGCTTTCAGGCTGATCAGGAACAGCTTGCAGTCGGCGTCGTTCTGGAAGCGCTCGACCTTCTCGCGGCGGTTGCGGGTGCGGCCGTCGAGGTACTCGTAGACGATCTGCTTGCGGTCGAGGTGGCCGCGGACGATGGCCAGCAGCGTGGTGAACTGGGAGAAGACGAGGGCCTTGTGGCCTTCGTCGAGCACCTCGTCGAGCTGCTCGAGCAGGGTCTCGAGCTTGGCGCTGCCCTCGCCGGCGCGCCCGGCGTCGAGCAGGCCGGGATGGCAGGCAGCCTGGCGCAGGCGCAGGAGGGCCTCGAGCACCTGGATCTTGGCGCGGCCGAGGCCGACCTCCTCGATGCGCTCCTTGAGCGCGGCGCGGTAGTGGTCGCGCAGCTCCTCGTAGAGCCGGCGCTCGCCGTCGTCGAGCTCGCAGAAGAGGGTCTGCTCGGTCTTCTCGGGCAGCTCGGAGAGGACCTGCTCCTTGGTGCGCCGCAGGATGAACGGCTTCAAGGCCCTGGCCAGGCCCTCGAGCACTCCGTCGTCGGCCTGGCGGGCGCCGGCGGCGCCGTCGAAGGCCGACAGCCGTCCCAGCATGCCGGGATTGAGGAACTCGAAGATCGAGCCGAGCTCGCCGAGGTGGTTCTCCACCGGCGTGCCGGTCAGCGCCAGCCGGTGCGCGGCGGTGAGCAGGCGGCAGGCCTTGGCCGATTGCGAGCTGGCGTTCTTGATCGCCTGCGCCTCGTCGAGGATCACGTAGTCGAATTGGTAGTCCTTGATCTCGACGACGTCGCGGCGCAGGGTGCCGTAGGTCGTCACCACCACGTCGTGCTGGTCGTAGACCTCGGCGAACTCGGGCCGGTCGGGCCCGTGGAAGCTGGAGATCAGCAGCCGCGGGGTGAAGCGCTCGGCCTCGTCGAGCCAGTTGTACATGACGCTGCGGGGCACCACGATCAGCGACGGCTCGCGCCAGCCGCGGCCGAGCCGGCGTGATTGGAGGAGCGCCAGCACCTGGATCGTCTTGCCCAGGCCCATGTCGTCGGCCAGGCAGCCGCCGAAGCCGAACTCCTGGAGGAAGCGGATCCAGCCCAGCCCTTCCTGCTGGTAGGTGCGCAGGGTGCCGCGGAAGCCGCGCGGCGCGGTGGCCGGCTCGATCTTCTGGAACGCGCTCAGGCGGTCGCGCAGGCGTTCGAACTGGCTGTCGACGTCGACGTCGGGCTCGGCGGCGAGCAGCGCGTCGAGGAGCATGGTCTGCGACGGCTGGAAGCGGATCACGCCGTCCTCGTCCTCCTGGGCGAGCTGCGCCAGGGGCAGGTAGCGGCGGATCCACTCCTCGGGCAGCATGCCTTGCGAGCCGTCGCCCAGCCGCACGAAGCGCTCGCCGCGGCGTACCGCCTTGAGCAGCTCGGGCAGGGCCATGCGGACGCCGTCGAAGTCGGCGTCGGCGTGGAGCTCGAACCAGTCGATGCCGGCGTTGAGTGCCATGTTCATGCGGTCGAAGCGCCGCAGGCGGCGGCCTTCGGCGGTCACGCTCCACCCTTCGTCGACCAGCAGCGCGACGGCCGCGGGCATGGCCTTGGGGCTGAGCTGGAACTCGTGGCGGCCCTGGTAGCGGGGCGGCCGCCGCAGCCCGATCTCGAGCAGCCGCTGCGCCGCCGCCTGCTCGGCCTGCGCATCGCGCAGCAGCACCCGCCGGCGCGGCCGGTCGACCACGCCCACCGACTCGCGCCGCGAGGCGACGGAGCAGCCGTCGTAGTCGAACGACAGGGTGGCCTCGATCACCCGCGGGTCCCGCTTCAGGGGCTGGAAGGCGACCTCCGGCCGCGGCGCCAGGCGCACCTCTTCGAGGTCCCACTCGCTCGGCGCCTCGAGGCGCGGCCGCACCGGCAGGTTCCAGAGCTCCTCGAGCATGGTGCCGATCTGCGCCTCGGGCACCAGGATCTCCTGGCGGCGCCGCAGCGTCCAGATCCACGGGAAGTCCTGCTCGCCGTCGAGGCGGGCGACGCGGTCGGGAAGGATCACCAGGCCGTTGCCGAGGATCGCCACGGGCTCGGCGAGGGTGCGGCGCTCGCCGGCGCGCTCGAGTTCGCCGGCCAGGCGCACGGTGCGCTCGTCGCGGCGTTCGAGGCGCAGGACGAAGCGCCAGGGAGCGCCGGCGTCCCAGGCCAGCGGCGCCGCCGCGGCGGGGTCGGTGGCGGGGCCCGGGACCCATCCGAAGCGGCCGGTGGCGGCCAGGCGGGGGAGCAGCTCGCCGTAGAGCACCGAGGGCACCAGCCCGCGGGATTCGAGGTGGCCGGAGCGCGGCTGCTGGGTGGCGAGGAAGAAGCTCGCCAGATCGCGGTCCTCGGGCGTGGTGAGCTTGCGGATCTCGCGCGGCGACAGGTGCAGCGGCTGCAAGGGGCCCCAGTCGCCGTCTTTTTGCTGCTGGCGATAGGTGAGGGCGACGACGACGACGCCGCTCTCCATGCACTCGGAAGCGTCGATGCGATACCAGACCTCGCGCCGCCGGCGCCCGCCCATGGACGAAGGCCGCACGGCGCTCTCCTCGAGCGCCGTGCGCAGGAATCGGAACTGCTGGCGCCAGCCGGCGGTGGCGTCCGGCTCGTTGCGGAAGGGCGGCTCGCGGTGGTAGGGCGGCTCGTTGCGGTATTGGGCCTCCGGCCGGTAGGGCTGGGGACGCTCCTCGGAGCGGCGCGCCGCCATGCCGGGCATGAGCCGCTCCGGGGTGGCCGCCTCGTCGAAGCGGAAAGCGCCGTCGTCGCGCCGCGGCAGCTCGAATTCGACCTCGAGCGGACCGTCGCCGGCGATCTTCTCGTGGTAACCCTTGCCGTCACAGGCCAGCAGGGCGGCCCATACGTGCTCGCAGAGGACGAACTCCGCGAAACGGGAGCAGGTGCACTCGGCCACCAGTTGCCCGCTGCCGGCCCGCGACCAGTCGAGCTTGACCGCCGACGGTCCCTGGGGCGCGAGCACCGTCGCCTCCACCCCTTTGTCGTTCGCCCGTCCTACCGAGACCCGGCCTTCATCGAAGTAGCTCTGCGCGCGTCGGCGCTCGTCTTCCAAGACCTCGTGTGCACAGCGTTCCGCAAGTGACAATCGTGCCTTCTCCTATCGACGGCGACCAAACCTCTCCTCTCGGCCTCGGTGGGGGCCGTCCGGTCATACTCCCGAACGGATGAAAGACGGAATCGGTCCTCGGATCGAGGACATGAAGAAGTCAGGATACCACAACCGCCGCTAGAATCCTCTGATGGCGCCGACGCGCACGTTCAATCCCGCGCTGCCGCTCCTCGCTTTCGGTCTCGTCACCTTCGGCCTCGCGGGGCTGTCGATCGTCGACATGCTGGTGCTGCGGCCCTACGACGGCCTGGCGCTGGCGTCGGAGGCGGCGGCGGACGGCCTCGTGGTGCGCGAGGTGGTGGCGGGCTCGGGCGCCGAGCGCGCCGGCATCCGTCCGGGCGACCGCATCCTCGGGATCGGGCGCAACAAGCTGCGGCGCGCCGGCCAGGCGCCGGAGGCCCTGAGCCGCTTCCGCAGCGGCGACACGGTGCCGTACCTGGTGCGCCAGGAGGGCGGCATCCGCGAGCTGCCGGTGCGTCTCGACCGGCGCAGCTTCGTCGAAGGCACCTACGTCTATTCGGCGGCGCTCGGCTTCACCTTCTTCCTGGTCGGCCTGTTCGTGCTCATCCGCCAGCCGGGGCTGCGCGCCAGCCAGGTCTTCTTCATGCTCTGCGGGCTCCTCCTGCTCTTCCTGGTCTGCCGGCTGCGGCCGCCCTCGTACTCTCCGGTCAACGGCCTGATCCTCGGCATCGGCACCCTCGCCTTCCTCTTCCTGCCGCCGACCTTTTTTCACTTCTACCTGATCTTTCCGCGGCCGGTGACGCTCGCGGCCCTGTCACGGCGGCGCTGGACGCTGCCGCTGCGGCAGCTCGGGGGCTACGCGTGGCTGCTCGTGTACCTGGTGCCGCCCGCCGTCTTCTGCGCCGCGGCGCTGGTCCGGCCGCGGCGGGAGAGCGGCCTGATCCACGGCGCGCCGGCGGCGAGCTGGTGGCTGCTGGCGCTCTACATCGTGCTCGGCCTGACCGCCCTCGGCGTCAATACCCGCCACCTCGACGAGCCGCGGGAGCGGCGCGGCGCCCTGCTGGTGCTCGCCGGCTCGCTCTTCGGCCTGGTGCCCTTCCTGGCCGCCAGCCTGGTGCTCTCGGCGGCGCTGCAGTCCCGCGTGTTCTTCTTCGCCGGCGTGATGCCCCTGGCCCTGGTGCCGATCACTTTCACCTACGCGGTGGTGCGCTTCCAGCTCCTCGACATCCGGGTGATCCTGCGCCGCAGCCTCCTCTACACCGTGATCACGGCGCTGGTCACCGGCGTCTACGCCGGCGCCGTCGCGACCTTCAACTCCTTCTTCCGCGACACCGCGCTGGCGGCCTCGGGATATTTCCCCATCTTCCTGGCGCTCGCCATCGTCCTGCTCTTCGAGCCCTTGCGGCGGCAGATGCAGGAGCTCATCGACCGTTATTTCTTCGCCGAGCGCTCGCGCCTGCAGCGCGCCATGATGGAGCTCGGCGAGGCGTTGACCGCCGAGCTCGACCTCCAGGCGGTGGTGCGGGAGCTGGTCGAGAAGCTGCCGCAACTGCTCGGGCTGCGCTTCGCGGCCCTCTATCTGCTGCGCGGCGCGGTGCCCGCCTCGCCGCGGCAGCTCCACCGGATCGCCGGCCCCGAGCACCTGCCGGCGCGGCTGCCGGACCTGCCGGAGCTCCACGGCCACCTCCGGGGTCACGGCAGCCTGACGCGGATCCAGCAGCTCGGAGGGCTGGCGCTGCGCTCGCCGGAGGTGGCGCGGCTGGTCGCGGAGCTGGCCGCCGCGGGCGTCGAGGCCGTCGGCGGCCTGCACTCGCCGCGCCGTCCTCTCGGCCTGGTGCTGTTGTCGGAAAAAGAGGGCAACCTGCTGCTCGGGCAGGAGGAGCTGGACCTGCTGCAGGGTCTCCTGCACCACGCTGCCCTGGCGCTCGAGACCAGCCTGCTGCTCGAGGAGCGGACCCAGCGCGCCGAGCTCGAGCGCGAGCTCGAAATCGCCGCCTCGATCCAGGCCCAGCTCCTGCCCGGGTCGCTGAAGTTCGCCGCCGGCTGGGACGTGGCCGCCCTTTGCCGTCCCGCCCGCATCGTCGGCGGCGACTTCTACGCCCAGCTCCCGGCTCCCGGCGGCGAGTCGACCGCGGTGGTCTACGGCGACGTTTCGGGCAAGTCGGTGTCGGGAGCGCTGATGATGATGGCGGCGCACGAGGCGCTCTACGCCCTGGCGATGACCCAGCCGCACCCGTCGGAGCTCTTCACGCTCGCCAACCGCCGCGTCTACGGGCTGGGACGCCGCAGCTTCGTGGCGCTCGGCTACTTCGCCGCCAACGACGGCGCCGCCGCCGCCGCCGACCGCGGCCGGTTGACGTATCTGGTGGCGGGCCAGCCGCCGCCGCTGTGGCGCCGCCGCGACGGCACGGTGACGGAGCTGCCGCTGCCCGAGTACCGGATTCCGGTGGGCGCGCTGCCCGGCGGCACCTACCGCGCCCTCGAGGTCGTGGTCGCGCCCGGCGACGTGGTGCTCGGCTACTCGGACGGCGTGACCGACGCCCGCTCGCCGGCGGGCGAATTCTTCGGCAGCGAGCGGCTGCAGGACGTGGTGGCCCGCGCCTCGGGCGATCCGCGGCGCCTGATCCGCGACGTCCTGGACGCGGTGGAGGCCTTCACCGAGAGCGGGGCGCAATTCGACGACCTGACGCTGGTGGCCGTGGGCCGCCGAACGGAGGACGGATGAAGAAGCTGCACGCCGCCGCGCTCGCCCGCACCGCGATCGCCCTGGGCGCCGCCGTCCTGGCCGCGGCGGGCCTGGCCTTCGGCCTCGCCTACTACTTGACGAGAGACGACCGAGCACCGTGGACGACGCGTTCCAAGGCCGCCGGCGAGGAATTCGAGAAAGGGCTCGAGGCGTTCACCCGCGAGTACCGGGCGGAAGCCGGAGACCACTTCCGCCGCGCGCTCGAGCTCGATCCCGACTTCGTGGCGGCCAAGCTCTACCTGAGCTGGCTCTACGTGCCCGGCTCGCCGGACCGCGCCGAGGAGCTGGTCGCCGAGATCCGGGCGGCGGACCTCGAAGGTCTCTCTGCGCGGGAGCGTTTCCTGGCGAGCTACTGGCTGGCCTTCCACGACGGCCGTCACGCCGAGGCCGAAGCCGTGCTCGACGCCTTCCTGGCCTTGTATCCGACCGATCCCTTCGGGCTCCAGGCGCGCTGCGAGCGGGCCTGGGACGTCGAGGACTGGCCGGCGGCCCAGGAGTGCTACGAGCGGCTCGTCGAGCTCCATCCCAACCGCGTCCGCGCCTACGAGCACCTCGGCTTCATCGCCATGGCCCAGGGACGGTTCACCGCGGCGGAGGAGAGCTTCCTGACCTACCGCTACATCGCGCCCGACCAGGCCCAGCCGCACGTCGCCCTGGCCGAGCTGTTGAGCCTGCTGGGGCGCTACCGAGAAGCGGAAGCCTCGCTCGAGCGTGCCCTGGCGATCAAGGACGACTTCTGTCCGGCGCTGCGCCAGCTCGTGCGCGTCTACGCCTTCGCCGGGCGCCACGACGACGCGTCGGCGGCGCTCGAGCGCATGGCGGGGGCCGAGGCCTGCGCCGATCTCGAGCGAGGAGCGTTCTACTGTCGCGCCCGCGCCCAGGTGGCGTTCTTCCGCGGCGATCTCGAAGGGGCCTGGCAGCAGGTGGAAGGCGACTGCCTGGAACGTCTGCACGGCTTCGACGTGATCGCCCACCACGTGGCGGTGGCCACCGGGCGGTTGGCGGCGGCCGTCGAAATGACCCGCCGGCTCGACGAGATCGCGGCGCAGAGGCGGCAGGCGGGTCCGGGCACCCGCGCCTGGTTCGCGGCGGCCCGCGCCCACGTCGAGGGCGTGCAGCGGATGGCCGCCGGCGACTACGGCGCTGCGGCCGAGCTGCTGCGGCAGGTGGACGAAGGGCTCCCGTACTGGACGGCGGAGCTCTCCGCCTTCAAGCTGCTCAACCGCCTGTTCCTGGCGCGGAGCCTGGAGCTCACGGGCGAGGTCGCCGAGGCGCGGGCCGTGCGCAAGAAGCTCGAGGCGGTCAACCCACGCTTCGCGCAGCACCTGCCGGAGCTCGATTTCCTGAAGAGGGGTGGGTAGGCACCGAGGCGCAAGCCGATGCGAGGCCCTCAGCTCACCTTGGCGCGCTGGTTGACCAGGAACTCCTCGAGGTTGTGGACCCACCGCTCGTCGATGCCCTCGGGCTGGTCGAGCAGCAGGTCGCCGATGCAGGGGATCAGGCCCTCGAGCAGCTCCTCGTCGTCCTCGTTGAAGGCGCAGATGCGGGTGTAGAGCACGTCCCAATCTTCCTTGATCCGCAGCAGGTGCTGCACCGTGGCGAAGCCGGTGCTGCCTTCCATCGCGCTCATGAAGTCCTTCAAGGCGGCCGGCGGATCGGCGAGCTTGACCGTCATCAGCTCGTCGACCTTGCGGGAGATCTTCTCGTCGAGCTCGTCGATCTCGCGCTGGAGGCCGCGGATGCGCTCCTCCACGTCGTCGAGAGCGGCGCCCTCGAGGGGGGTGGCTTCGTCCTGGCTCATGGCGCATATTCTGGTCTCAACCGGCCCCGATTGCAAATCTCCGTAGCGGCAATCCGGCTGCTAGAGATGATGGCCTCAGCTCCGCCTCAATCCCGGGACGGACGAAACGTGCGTCCCGTCCGAGGACGATTCTGTCCGCCGGAGCCCTGAATCCGGCCCAGACGGACGATTTTATCCGCCGACGTGAGCTTCAGAGATCCTTTGCGGACGATTTCGTCCGCCTCACTCGGCTTCCGAGTTCCTCTGTTGACGATTTTGTCCACGTTCGAGACCAAAATAGTTTCTCGATTGCACATTTTGTCCGAGATAATCGTCTTCTAAGAGTCTCATAAGATGATTTTGTCCGCTAACGTCGACTTCCGAGGATCTCGGAAGCTGACTGGAGTGGATAAAATCGTCCACATAGTACCCTCGGGGACGGTTTTGTCCGGGCGGGTGAGCGCCTGAGCTCCCCGGAAGGCGACGGAGGAGGACGACATGACGTCCGGAGAACGATCGGACTCGACGGAGCGGGCCGTAGCGCCCGTCTTGGAACGGATCGACCGCGATTTGGCGAAGGCAAGGGGCACGCCGCGGCGGATGCTGAAGATGATGCGGGACCACGTCCTGTCGCCGCGCCTGAACGTCCAGGTGATCCGGGCGTCGCTGCGGCTGCGGCCCACGGACGCGTCGTCGGCGGAGTTCAAGCGGCAGCTCGGGGAGCGTCCGAAGCGCTATCTCGAGTCGCGGCGGCTCGAGGTCGCCTGCCGGCTGCTGCTGCACACGGACCTGTCGCCGCACGACGTCGCCGTCCGGGTGGGCTACAAGAGCTTCCGCGTCTTCAGTCACGCGTTCGACAAGCGCATGGGGTGCCGGCCGCGGGTCTACCGCGAATCGGGGGGGCTGATGAGCCGCAAGGCCGTGCCCGCGCCGACGCCGAAGCCGCCGGCGGCGGACGCGGCCGGGCGCCCGCGGTTCCTGGCGGGGCTGGCGGAGCTCGGCGACGGGGCGCGCTGCGCGCGCTGCGAGAAGGAGCTGACGTCCTCGGCGGCGCCGCGGGCGTTCGAGGCCCTGGCGCCGCTGTGCGACCTGTGCGCCTTCGAGCACGCCCCGCGCGAGCTGGCGGACTTCCTCTTCGTCAACGCGCCGGGACGCCGGGCCATGGACGCCGAGGAGCTCGAACGCCGGCTGGAGCCGGAGAAGGTGCTGGCGGCGCTGCGGCGTCAGCTCTCGCAACGCGACGCCGACGCGCTGGTGTGGGCGCTGCTGTGCCGCTATCCGCTGAGCGCCGGGGTGGTGGGGGAGGTGCTCGCCGAGCAGGAGCGGGAGCGCCGGCGTCGGCTGGAGGAGCCGTCTTGAGGACGTACGGTCTCGTCAGCCTCGCGCTGGCGGCACTCTTCCTCGGCCCACGTGCTCGAGACGCACGCGTTGTCCACCGACGTCAGCTATACTGGTGGCATGACCCTGACCGAGAAGATCTTCTCCCACGTCGAGAGCTTGCCTGAGACCTACAAGGCGCAGGTGCTCGACTTCGTTGAGTTCCTCGCCAGCAAATCGGGGAAGCTCCAACAGCCTGAGGACGAAGAGCGGGCAGCTTGGTCCCGCTTCTCCCTCGCCCAGGCCGCGAAAGGCATGGAGGATGAACCCGATCTCTATACTCCGGACGATCTCGCGGAAGCGTATTGATGGTCCAGGATGGGCAAGTCGTCCTCATCCGTTTTCCCGATGCGGACCAATCCGCGGGCAAGCTACGGCCTGCCCTGGTGATCCGTAGGCTGCCCGGTCGGCACGACGACTGGTTGACCTGCCTCATCTCCTCGAATCTCCGGCAACACGTCTCGGGTTTCGACGAGCTGAAGTCCATCAAGATCCGACTGTCGCGCTGGATCTCGGAATCACCCCAGTCCAGGTGATTCAGGGGCCGATGCAGCTCCCGACGCCACGCTTCCTGACCTGGTACGCTGCTCCGACGCTCGTGCTCCTCGCGCTCGCCACGGCTCCGCTCATCGCCGGTTCCGGGACGCTCTACCGCCGCGACGTGCTGGAGACGCACTTCCCGCTCAAGGTGGCGCAGGCCGAGGCGCTGCGGCAATTCGAGGTGCCGCTCGTCGACCCGTACCGCGCCGGGGGCCAGCCGCTGCTGGGCAACCCGAACGTCCTGGCGCTCTATCCCGACAACCTGCTCTACCTGGTGGCCTCGCCCCTGTGGGCCCTGAACGCCCACTTCTGGATCCACCTGTTGCTGGCGCCGTGGGCGGTCTTCTGGCTGGGACGCGCCTGGGGTCTGGGACCTGCCGCGGCGTGGGCGGCCGGCGTCTGCTACGCGGTCTCGGGCTTCATGTTGTCGCAGCTCAACATGTACAACCTGGTGGCGGGCGCCGCGCTCGCGCCGGCGTTCGCCGCCGCCTCTCTCGAGCTCTGGCGGCGGCCCGTCCGGCGGCTCGCCTGGGCCGCCGCGGCGCTCCTGTGGGCCTTGCTGCTGCTGGCGGGGGAACCGTTCTTCGCCCTCTGCGCCCTCGGCCTGGGGCTGAGCGCCGGAATCGTGCGGCATCGCCGCGCCCCGGAGGCGCCCGGACGCTTCGCCGCCGCCCTGGCCTGCGGCACCGCGCTGGCCGCGCCCCAGATCGTCGAATTCCTGCGCATCCTGCCCCTCTCGTTCCGCGGCAGCTTCGGGTTCGCGCCGCTGACGGTGCTCAAGCAGAGCTGGGATCCGCGGACCGTGGTCGAGTGGGTCGTGCCGTTCTTCTTCGGCGAGCCCGGCCTCGGCTTCTGGGGCTTCCGCTTCTACGGCGGCGAGGCGCCGTTCTTCTACTCGTTCTACCCCGGTCTCCTGGCCCTGGGGCTGGTGGCGACGTCGCTGCCCTGGGTGCGCCGGGCCGCCGCCGTGTGGGCCTGGATCGCCGTCGGGGCGGGCGTCTTCGTGGCCCTGGGGGAATGGAATCCCGTGATGCGCTGGTTCAGCGCCCTGCCGGCCGGCGGCCTCTTCCGGTTTCCCGTGAAGGCGTGGCTCCTCGTCGCCGTCGGAGCGGCGCTCCTCTGCGGGCTGGGCTTCGAGCGTCTTCTCGAAGGCAAGGGACAGCAGGGGTTGGAGCGTCTCCTGGTCGCGTCCGGCCTCCTCTATCTCGCGGCCTGGGCGCTCTTCGGCGCCGGCGTCTTCGGCGGCTTCGAGGCGGAGCGGTCGCGGTGGGGCCGGCTGTGTCTGACGAGCCTGGGGCTGGCGACGCTCCTGGCGCTGGCAGTGCGGCTGCTGCGCCGCCGCCCGGAGGCGGGCGGCGCCGTCCTCGTGGGGCTGCACGCGGCCGGCCAGCTCTTCTTCCTGAGCCCCCTCTACCACGCCGACGACGTCGCGGCCTATGTGACGGCGCCGGAGATCCTCGAGCACGTGCCGGCCGACGCCCCGGTGGTCCACGGAGGCTTCGGGGACCTTTTCCGGCCCCGCGAGCGGGCGGCGCCGCCG
>DASWIG010000864.1:0-27435 GCA_036397835.1 Thermoanaerobaculia bacterium | reverse complement strand
GGCGGCGCGTCCGCGGACTCTCGCGGTGCGCCGCTGGCGTCCCGGCATCCCGCAGCCCACGGCGTCCATCGCGCCGGCGCGCGAGGCGGCGGCGCGTCTCGAGCGGCGGTATCCTGGCCTGCGCGTCATCGGCAACTGGGTCACCGGGGCCGACGCCGCGGCCTGCGTCAAGGCGGGGTGGGGTCTTTCCGGAGAATGATAAACGGCTCGTCGGACATGTCGGACGGGTCCGACATGTCCGGCGTTCGCAGTCCCGAGAATTCCGTCGCGAAAGTGAGAATGGGCAGGCCGCCGTCAGGGCGCAGCGGGGTCTTCCGCAGTCGCCGGCTCGCCGGCGAGGAAGGCGCGGATCGCCTCGACGTACTCCCGCGGACGCTCGAGCCGGATCTCGTGGCCCGCGCCTTCGATCCGGAGCAGGACCGCGTTCGGAAACAATTCGCTGTACTCGCGGACGACCCCCTCGTCCACGTAGTCGCACTCCGGCTTCAGGATCAGCACCGGCGCCTGCACCGCGCGCAGCCGCGGACGCGGATCGGGCACCCGCCGCATGTCGGCGAAGACGTGGCGGTTGACCCAATAGCCCTGGCCGGGATAGGAGAGCTCGCTCGCCGCCCGCGGATCGCAGGCGTAGGCGCGCACGATGACCGTGACCTGTGCCTCCAGGAAACCGTCTAGCTGGCGCTCGCCGAGGAAGAGCTCGGCGGCCCCCGGGTGGACGCCCAGGAGCCAGCGGTGGAAAGCGAGGCGCGAGACGTACGGCGTGATGAGCTCCGCGAGCTCGGCCTGGTCGGCCTGCGAGAGGTGGCTGAGCACGCGGATCTGCGCCAGCTCGAAGGCCGGCAGCCACGCCGGCCCCGGCGCCGACAGGACGAGCTTCTCGATCCGCCCGGGGTGGGCCGCGGCGTAGCTCGCCGCCAGCGTGCCGCCCCACGACTGCCCGAGCAGGATCAGCCGCTCGGCGCCGAGCGCGGCGCGGACCGCCTCCAGGTCGGCGACGTGCCGGCCCACCGTGTACTCGCCGCGTCGCCGTACGGGCGCCCGGCTCGACAGCCCGGCGCCGTACTGATGGTAGGACCAGACGTCGAAGCCTTCGGCGGCCAACGCGGACGCCACCTGCGCGGGAAGGAACTCCGCCTGCCCGGGGCCGCCGTGCAGGTAGACGACCGGAGCCTCGCGCCCGGGCGCCGCGCCGGCGACGCGGACGTAGGCGAGGCGTGAGCCCGTCGGCAGGTCCCAGTAGCCGACGTCCGCCGTCGCGCGCGCCGCGGTATAAGGGAAGTCCATCGGCCGGAAGACCGTGGCCCGGCCCAGGCCGACGGCGACGGCGGCGACGAGCAACAGGGCGATGCCGAGCTTGCGTTTCAAGGAAGACGCCTCCCGCGGGAGGCGTCATGGTACCAGAGCCCGCAGGGCGAGCGCCGCGAGAAGCTCAGTTCTGGACCAGCTTGCCGTTCTGGTTGCTGATCCCGTTCAAGGGCAGACTGGTGGACGAGGAGCTGCCGGAGGACGTGCGACACAGGGCCGTCAGGTTGACGTTCGAGCTGTCGACGACCTGGATCTGGATGTTGCCGCAGCTCTGCTGGAAGGTACTGGCGCCCGATCCCTGGACGAGCTTGCCGCTCTGATTGCTGATCCCGTTCAGGGTGAGCGACGAGGAGACCGCGGTGCCCGCGGAATTGAGGCACTTCGCCGTGATGGTGGCGGTATTGCCGCTGCCGTAGGCGAATTGGACCTCCGAGCAGGTGGTCTGGAAGGTGCTGCCGGCAAACGCGGTGGTTGCCGTCACGGCAGTGAGCACGAGAGCGATCATGAGGATTCTCTTCAACATGGTCCTTCTCCTTGTGCGAGACGGTCTCGCAGTGTTCATTGGCGCAGGCTGGCCTGCGATCGGGTCTGTCCTATCGTCTAAGCAAGGTTCATACCAGGCGCCCGAGCCGTGGATTCCGGCTCCGGCGCGCCGCGTGGGTTGTCCACTGAACGTAGGCGGATGGTCCAATGGACGACCGCGCCGTGCCATCGGGCAATCTACCCCGCGCAGCCGCGGCGGCGTGCTCGACGTACCGCGGCTGGAGGAGCTGCGCATCGCCGTGCCTTCTTCGGCGGACAGATGAGGGGATCGTCGCCACGGGGACGAGATTTTTCGATGAAAACCTCGTCCCGGCGAAGAGGATCGGCTCGCCCGTCATGGTCGAACGGGATCGGAAGGGCAACCCGCGAAAGCGTTCTTGTCGATCACCCCTCCGGGAATCTGCCCGAGCGGATTCCTGTAAGTCCGAACCTGTCCCGTCTTCGTGTCCTCGACCTTGAGCGTGACCTTCAGGTTGGTGGGCGCGGCGGCGAGCACCCAGTAGCGAGCGTTGGCGCCGCAGCCGTCGACGACGCGCACCATCAGGTCCCAGTCCTGCGCGGCGAAGAACGAGAAGGCGCCGGACGACGCGGACTTCTCGGCCACCATGGCGTCGCCGCTCTTGCCGTTGAAGTCCTGCCAGGTGACGGTCGCGGCGAACCGGCCGCCGCCGAGGCAGAGGGTCTTGGCGTTGGCCGCGCAGGTGGCGCCGCCGCCGCCGCCACCGCCACCGCCGCCGGCGAGATCGAGACCGCCCATCTTGCGACGGCCGGAGCCGGTCGGATCGAGCCACGGCCGGAGGCTGGTGCGCGCCGTGCCGCCGCCCGTCCAGTGGACGCTGAAACGGCCGTAGTAGTCCGGCGCCCGCGGGTCCCGGCAGAAGGAGTCCCCGCCGGTCAGCGTGCCCACGCAATAGCCCTCTGGGTCGAAGATGCACGAGCCGGAAGAGCCGGGCTCGGTGGTGCCGTCGTTCCACACGATCTCCCAGTGGGTCGGGCCGTCCGGCCGTAGCCTGCCGTTGCTGAAGCTGATCGCCTTCTCGTCGAGGTTCGGGTGGTGGACGCCCACCGCCCGCGCCGGCGCCGTGTTCGCCGCGTTCCAGCCCGCGTAGTAGACGTCGAACGCCGCCTTCGGCTTCTGCCGGAGCTCCACCAGCACGAAGTCCGAGGGCCGGTAGGAGGCGCGGAAGGTGGCGCCGCTCTGGTTGTCGGCGAGGCTGCCGCCGGCGAGACGGCCGCAGCGCGGCGACTCGAAGTTCCAGTACACCACCATGGTCGAGGCATTACCGGCCGTGACGCCGCAGTGCTCGGCCGAGAGGAAGAAGGGGCGGCCGTCCGCGGCGGTGTTGTTCACCAGCGAGCCGGTGCAGGTGCCGTAACCCTCGAGGGTGTACCAGGCCACCGCGCGCACCTGGCGGCGCCAGGGATCGGCCTCGGGGCAGACGACGTCGTTCTGGCACTGGCCCTGCTTGACCGCGGGCCCGGCGCCGTCCCGGCCCGTGAAGCCGCGAAAGCCGTGGTTGACGCGGTGGATCGCCAGGTCCGCGTCGCCGGCGCCGGCCGGGACGTGCAGCTCGACGACGATCTCGTCCGCCGGCACCAGGGCCGTCCAGAGACCGCCCTCCGCCGTCCGGTCCGCCGCCGTATAGGGACCCTGGACGACGTCGCCGCCGGCGTCGTACAGCCACAACCGCGCCCCGGCGGGGACGTCGAACCGGCTGAGGCCGAGGTTGAGGCTGGTGGCGCCGGGCGAGGCGAGGCGCAGGCGCCACAGGCGCGAGCCGTCGGCGAGGGCCTCCCAGGCGCCGGCCTGGCCGAGGTCGAAATAGACGTCGAGCGGCTCGGCGAAACGCCAGGCACCGTCGGGACGGGCGGCGTCCGGGCCGGCCTTCAGGCGCGGGACGTCGGCGTAGACGGCTTCGAGCACGCCGTTGTCCACCGGCGCCATGACGGCCACGGGCACGGCGTCGAGCCTGGATACGGCGGTCGAGAAGCTGGCCGGCATGTCGTCGGCGAGCGCCGCGGCGCACGCCAGGAGCAGGAAGAGGACGGGAACGGTTCGGAGCGGTCGTGGCATCGTAGTCTCCCTCTGAGTTCGTCAGCCCGCGAGGGCCTCGTTCGAGAGGGAACGCGCCGGCCGCCGGAAAAACCCGCAGCGGCTCCCGGGCGAGGTGCTACGATCCGCCTCGATGGCCCCGACGGAGCACACCGTGACCAGCCGCCGTACCGAGCTGCTGTCGACCAGCGTACGCCGGCTGCTGCGGCGCAAGGCGCGCGGCAAGATCTCGAAAATGCTGGCCAAGGTGCGGCCGGAGGACGTGGCGGTGATGCTGCGGGGCTTCATCCCCGACGAGCTCATCGGCGTCTTCCGGATCCTCATCGCCGACTACCCGCAGGCCGCCTCCGACGTGCTGGTGGCGATCGACCCGCAGAGCCGCCGCACCGTGCTCGAGCAGCTCACCGTGGAACAGGTGGCCAAGCTCATCGAGCTCGCCCCGGTCGACGACGCCGTCTACCTCTTCGACGCGCTGCCCGGCGAGCTCAGGGAGAAGGTGCGCGAGCTCGTCGACCTCGAGGAGCGTTTCGCCGAGGTCCAGGAGCACCTCGCCTACCCCGACGACACCGCCGGCCGCATCATGGACAGCGAGCTCATCGCCATGTCCCAGGACGCCACGGCGGCCGAGGCGATCGAGCACATGCGCAAGATCGCCCACGACGTGGAGATGATCTCCTACCTCTACGTCTCCGACGAGAACGGCCGCCTGGTGGGCGTCACGCCGCTGCGCCAGCTCCTGCTCTCCGACCCCGGCGCCCTCCTCCGCGACCTCATGAACTCCTCGATCATCAAGGTGGGCACCCACACCGACCAGGAAGAGGTGGCGCAGCTCGCCTCGCGCTACGACCTGCTCGCCATCCCGGTGGTCGACGACGACGGCCGCCTGATGGGCATCGTCACCGTCGACGACATCCTCGACGTGTTCAAGGAAGAGGCCACCGAGGACTTCTACAAGATGGCCGGCACCACCGACCAGGAGCTCGTCTACCAGGACCGCTCGTTCAAGGTGGCGGGCATCCGGCTGCCGTGGATCCTCTTCAACCTGATCGGGCTGCTGGGCGCGGGCTTCGCGGTCAGCCGTTTCCAGGAGGCCTTCCAGATGGCGCTGCTGGTGGGCTTCATCCCGGTGATCATGGGCATGGCGGGCAACATCGGCTCCCAGACCTCGACGATCACCGTCCGCGGCCTGGCCACCGGCCGCCTGAGCGCGACCAACGGCCGCGTGCGCCACTTCCTGTGGCAGCAGCTCAAGGTCGGCGCGTTGCTCGGCGTGACCTGCTCGCTGCTGGTGGCGGCGGCGGCCTTCGCCTTCGACCAGAACCCCCTCTTCGCACTCGCCGTGGGCACCTCGCTCTTCGCCACCGTGCAGCTCGCGTCGCTGACGGGGGTGATGGTCCCGGTCGTCTTCCACCGCATCGGCTTCGACCCGGCGGTGGCGTCGGGCCCGCTGGTGACCACGGCCAACGACGTGCTCGGGATCCTGATCTACTTCGGCCTGACCACGACGTTCTTCCGGATGCTGGGCGCCTGAGCTGGACTGCTCTTCCCGATCGAGAAATGCCCGAGGCTTTCCAGACCGTCACCTACGCGGTGCCGTTGCGCTACTACGCCCAGATCCTGCGCGGGATCTTCCTCCCCAAGCCCTGGCACCCTGTCGGCAACTGTGGACGGTAGCTGCCCCTCCGGGAATCTCCCCCGGCCCCCTTTTTCAAAGGGGGGAGACGGACTCCTCGCTGACGCCTCGGGCGGCTTCGTCGCGAGCTTCTCCGGCTCCTCTTCCTTTAATTAAAGGAGGGGGCTGGGGGGAGGATTTGGACGGCGTCAGCCGTCCGTCCCCGGAAGGACGCTGGAGCGTCCTGGGCGGCCACGGGGGGCCGCCCCTCGCCTCCCGCGACTGGAAGTGGAACCGAGGACGTCGAGGAGCTCGTTGCGCAGGCGCGGCCTACCGGTCGAGCCGGATTTCCTGGTTGATTCGCTCGGCGAGGAAGATCTTGAGCAGCGACTGGTAGGGAACGTCTCGCTTGTTGGCGAGCATCTTCAGATTGTCGAGGAGCACCTCGGGCAGACGGAGTGAGATGGTCCGGGTCGAGGGCTTGAGTTTCGGCATCGTCGTGCGCCGAGCCCGGCTCCAGTCGATGTGATCCGTGGACTCGGCCGAGGCCCAGAACTCGCGCTCGTCGTCCTCGGTCTCAAACTTCGGGATCGGCTTCAAGCTCGTCCGCTGCGGCATTTTCGTACTTCCTTCGTTCTTTGGGAGTCATGTCACGCGCAGAGATGACCCGGATCAGCTCGCCTCGGAGGATGAAGACCACGAAGAGTAGGCGGCTGGTGTCAGTTTGACCGAGAGCGAAGAACCGGTCTTCATGGTTGGAATGATGACGGTCGTCGTGAACCACGAGCGGTCGGTTGAAGAAGATCTGCTCACACTCTGGGCGGGAGACACGATGTCGGGTCCAATTCTTGTCCGCGTTGCCTTCGTCCCACTGGAATCCGCCACACCCTTCCAACTCTTCCATGGACCTCCTCCTGGGGCCAGTATACGACGTTCGTATACATCCGCTCAAGTCCGTCAGATCGTCCGCACTCCTCCACGATCGGAATCGTACCCCGCTTGACGTCTTCGGGGAGGCGGACTCCTCGCTGACGCCTCGGGCGGCTTCGCCGCGAGCGCCTCCGGCGCCGAAGCGCCTCGGGCGGCCGTGACCCTCGGGCGGCCGTGACAGACGCTTATAACTTTCCCAGAATCAGCGACTTACGGCCGAGCGGTGGCTCTGCCTCCGGCGAGGCCTCATCTCGACGTGGGCCGTCTCCTGGGAGTCCGGCGACCCGGACCACGTCTTCCCTCCAACCTCCACGATCGGGATCGCACGGCCACCACCAGCCCCGCCCCTCGCGGTCGAGGAAGCGGCGCAGCGGGGCGGGGACCTCTTCGCCGCGGATGAACGATCCCGCCTGCTTCGACGCCCACGTCGCATGGGCCGTCCAGGCCACGTCGACGCCGCCGTCACGCTCGTTCAGGGCCGCGCTGAGCTGGTGGTACGACTGCGTGATCTGCAAGTTGCGCACCACCGGATCGGTGTTGGCGATCACGGCGCGCACGCGCTCGGGCGTCGTCAGGCCGTCTTCAACGTCCCGCATGAATCTCCTGTCTCGTCCGGCTCCATGCTATCCTCAGGGTCAGCGCCACGAAAGGGGCCGGCGATGACACGGACCTACGAGGAATTCGAGGACGCGCGCGCGACGCGGCGCGAGACGCTGGCGCTCGTCGAGAAGCTCGGCCAGGAGCAATCGGAGCACAAGCCGGGCGCCGAGAAGTGGTCGGTGGGCGAGGTGCTCGACCACCTGCTGCACGTCGACGCCGTGTTCGTGCGCGAGATCGCCGTGGCGCTCGATCAGCGCCGGCGGGGGCTGCCCTTCGTCTACCGCGGCCTCGCCGACGTCGACTCGAACGTGCCCTGGGTGCTGCGGCCGATCCTGCCCTTCCTCGAGGTGCCCTTCGGCCTCTTCAACGTGCTGGTGCCGCCGCGGCTGCGGCGCTTCCTGATCCGCGACCGGCGCCTGCCGGGCCAGGCGCCGCGCGTCCTCTGGCCGCGCTTCGGCCGCCCGATCGGGACCCTGCGCGAGGAGCTGCTGGAGACGTTCCGAACCCTCGAGGAGCAACAGCGGGACCACCCGGAGTTCGACCTCGACAACCTCTACTATTACAACTCGATCGTGGGCCTGCAGAGCATTCCCGGGATGTATCGGTTCGCCGCCAACCACGAGAAGCGGCACCAGGAGCAATTGCGGGAGATCCTCGACGACGAGGATTTCCCGGAGAAATCCCCCCCGGCCCCCCTTTCTTAAAGGGGGGAGCAGGAGGCGGACGCCATGTCCGACGCCTTCGCGCGCCCGCCGCGCGCCGTCCACTCGCGGAAGCCATTCAGGACGGCCTCGGCGACCTCCCGCGGCGGCGCCTGCGACGTATCGATCACCAGGTCGTAGTTGTCGAGGTCCGCCAGGTGGATGCCGTAGGTGCGGCGGAAGCGCTCGACCTCGCTCTCCCGGCGCTTCAAGATCTCGTCGCGCGCCGTGGCCACGTCGTCGTACGACTCGCCGGTGCGCCCGCGGTCGGCGACGAGGCGCTCGGCCGCCACCCGTGGGTCCACCGTGAGGTAGACCTTGAACGAATGGGGGATGAAGTGCCAGGCGATGCGCGAGTCGATGATGAAGGACTCGTCGGTGGCGCCGAGACGGATCGACTCGCCGTCGATCTCCTCGTCGATCGCGGGGTGGGTCTCGCTATGGCGGTTGAGCTCGAGCGTCGTCATGCCGTAGCGCGCGGCGATGCGGCGCTGCAGGTCGCCCGTGGAGTAGCGCGGATAGCCGGTCGCCCGTTGCAGGAGCCGGCTCACCGCGGTCTTGCCGCTGCCGATGTCGCCGGTGATCGACAGCTTGGGGTAGGGGACCGGTGCACAGGTCATTTCACAGGTCATTTCTTGCCGACGGTCTGCTCCAGGTAGCGGGCGATGGCCTCGCGCGCCTCCGCGGCCGACCAGGCCGCGACCACCTCGGCGTCGTGCGCGGCGCGGTAGCGCTCGATGAGGGCCACCGCCGGAGCGCGCAACTGGCGCTTGCTGAGCGCGTAGGCGGGGCGCGGGATCCGGCCGTAGTGCGCCGCCGCGGCGAGGGACCGGGAGAGCAGCTCGCCGGGCGGCGCCACCTCGTCGACGAGCCGCATCGCCAGGGCTTCGCGGCCCGTGACCGTGCGTCCGCTCAGGATCAGGTCCTGCACGGTGCGGCCCGGGGCCTGGAAGCGCACGATCTCGAGCGCCGCGGTGGGAAACGGCACGCCCACCAGGAGCTCGGTGAGGCCGAGCTTGCCGGCGCCCTCGGCCATCACCCGGTGGTCGCAGGCGAGCGCCAGGACCAGCCCGCCGGCGATGGCGTGGCCGTTGACCGCCGCCACCACCGGCAGCGGCAGGGTGAACAGCCGCAGGAGCGACCCGGTCAGACGCGGCAGGAAGGTCGCGACGTAGTCGGCGCCGCCGTCGCGAACTTTGAAGAGGTTGACGCCGGCGGAGAAGATGCCGCCGCTGCCGGTGAGGACCAGGGCGCGCACGGCGGGCGAGACCTCGACCTCGTCGAGCCGCGCGTCGAGCTCGGCGAAGAGCTCCGGGTCGATGGCGTTGGCCTTGCCGTGCTCGAGGCGCAGCACCGCCACGCCGTCATGGTCTTCGCGATGGATCACGGCACGTTCCCTCTAGTTGACTGCGACGGCGGCCGCCTCCTCCTCTTGCGCGGCCGCCGGCGCCGGCCGCGTGCGCTCGGGCTGGACGTCCTCGAGCTCCACCGAGACCAGCTTCGAGATGCCCCGCTCCTCCATGGTCACGCCGTAGAGCGTCGAGGCCACCTCCATGGTGAGCTTGTTGTGGGTGATCACCAGGAACTGCGTGTCCTTCGCCATCTCCTGCAGGAGGTCCACGAAGCGCAGCACGTTGACGTCGTCGAGCGGCGCGTCGACCTCGTCGAGGATGCAGAAGGGCGAGGGCTTCGACTGGAAGAGGGCGAAGAGCAGCGCGATCGCCGTCAGCGCCTTCTCGCCGCCGGAGAGCAGCATGATGTTCTGCAGCCGCTTGCCCGGGGGCCGCGCCACGATCTCGATGCCGCTCTCGAGCAGGTCCTCCTCGTCGAGCAGGCGCATCTCCGCCTCGCCGCCGCGGAAGAGCTTGGCAAAAGTCTCGCCGAAGGTCTTGTTGACCTGCTCGTAGGTCTCGCGGAAACGCACGCTGGAGGTCGCGTTGATCTCGCGGATGGTCTCGCGCAGGCTTGCCACCGACTCGGCCACGTCGCGGCGCTGGGCCTTGAGGAAGGTCTCGCGCTCGAGCTGCTCGTCGTACTCCTCGGCGGCCAGCACGTTGACCGGGCCCAGGCGCTCGAGGATCGCCTTGCAACGCGCCAGGTCGGCCTCGAGCTCGGCGAGGCGGGCGCGGGTCATCTCGGGCATCGCGTCGGCGTCCTCCTCGAGGATCTCGCTCGCGGCGGGGGCGACGATCGCCTCGTCGGACGTGTCGGACTCGTCGGACTCGTCGGACTCGTGCGAGGCGTCGGTTTGCGGCGCTCCGGGCGGGCGGGTGCCGGGCAGGAAACGCTTGAACTCGTCGCGATAGGTGGCGTTCAGGTGCTCGGCGTCCTGGCGCAGGCTGGCCTGGCGCACCCGCGCCTCCTCGATCTGCGAGCGCAGCTCCTCGCGGGCGCCGCGCAGCTCCTGCACCCGGCCCTCGAGCTCGCGCAGGGCGTCGCGACGCTGGTCGAGCGCCTCCTGCTGCTCGAGCACGCCGTCCTGGGCCACGGCGCGGCGCTCGAGAGCGTTCTGGAGCTCGAACTCGGCGCGGTCCATGGCTTCCCGCAGCTCCTCCTGGCGGCGTTCGAGGGTCTCGCGCTCGGCGTTCCAGGCCGCGAGCTGGCGCTCCGTCTCCTCGATCCGCTGGCGCACCCGCAGCACTTCCTGGTGCTGCGACTCCATGCGCTCCTCGAGCAGCTCCAGGCGTCCGCGGCGGCCGGCGCCGGCGGTGCGCAGGGTCTCGCGCCGCGCCTTCGCATCCTCGACCTCCCGCTGGGTCGCGTCGAAGCGCTCGGTGGCGCCGGAGTGCGCGGCCTCGGCCTCGGCGAGGCGGCGGGCCAGGAGCTCCTTCCTCTGTTCCTTGGCGGCGAGCTCGGCGACGATCTCCTCCTGCTCCTCGACGATCGTGCGCTGCTGCGCGCGCAGGCGCTCGCGGCGTCCGGAGGCGTCCTGGCGGCGCGCCTGGGCCACTGCGATCTCGCGCCGCAGCTCGCCGATCTCGTCGTCGAGGCGGTGGATGGCGGTGGCGCGCTCGCGCCGCTCCTCCACCAGGCGGCCGAGCGCGTCGTCGAGCTCGCGCCGGCGCTGCTCGGCCACCGGGATCTCGCGCTCGATCGCCTCGCGCTCGCTCTCGCGCGCCAGCACGCCGGGAGCCGCCTCCTCGCCCTGCACGCGCAGGGTGCCGGAGACCGCCCAGATGCGGTCGCGGCTGAGAAAGGCCACGCCGGGATACTCCTCGGCGAGGCGGGCGGCGTCGGCGGCGCGGTCCACCAGGTAGGCGGGCGGCAGGGCGCGGCCGAGCTCCTGGGGCAGGCCCAGGGCCACCGGCAACGAGTAGCGGATCGCCGGGTCCTCCACGTCGACGAGCATGCGCCCGGTGGCCACCGGGCGTACGAAGGCGCCGGCGGCGTCGAGGCGCGAGAGGGCGCGCGCCAGCTCCAGGCCGTTGCGGTACGGATCCACCAGCACCGCCTCCGAGAGCTCGCCGAGGAAGTGGTCGATGCCGTCCTCCCAGCCCTCGACGGGGCTCACCACGTCGGCGAGGAAACGCGGCTCGGCCACGCCGAGCACGGCCAGCTTCTCGATCAGCGTGCGGCGTCTGGCGGCGTGCTCCTCGCTGAGCTCGGCCAGCAGCCGCCGGCGCTCGCCGAGGCCGGCGAGCTCGGTCTCGAGCTGGCGGCGGTCCTCGCTGAGCTCGGCCTCGCGGCGCAGCAGGGCGTCGAGGGCGGCGGTGGCGCGCTCGCGCTCGGTGCTGCTCGCCTCGAGCCGGACGCGGCACGCCGCCACCGTCTCGTCGATGGCCGCCAGCGTCGCGTCGGCCTCGGCGAGCTGGCGCTCGGCGCGCGTGCGCTCCTCGTCGAGGTAGCGCTGGCGCAGGTTGCGTTTCTCGATCTCCACCTGCTCGTGCTGGAGCTGCGAGCGCATCTGGTTGACCCCGGCGATGGCGCCCATGAGCTCGCGGCGGATGCCCTCGAGGCGCGCCTCGCCGGCCGCCACCTCCTGCTGGGCCGCGGCGATCTGCTCGTCGTCCTCGGCGACCATCCGCGAGGCCTCGTCGCGCTCCGCGACCAGGGCGGTGGCGCGCTCGTCGAGGTTGTCGAGCGAGCCGGCGAGCTGCTGCGTCTGGCGTCGCCGCTCCTCGCCCTGCTCGTGGCCGCGGGCCACCCGTTCGTCGATCTCGGCGAGGCGCTGGCGGGCGCCGTTCAAGAACTCTTGCCGCCCCTCGATGGTGGCGGCGAGGTCGGCCTGCTTCTGGTGGCGCGCGGCGAGCTCGCCGGCGAGCGCGTCGAGCTCCTCGCGGCCGGCGGCGAGCGCCGCCTCGTCGCGGTGCAGCTCGGCCGTGAGGGAGGCGTCGCGGTCGGTGAGCTCGGCGATCTCGGCGTCGAGGCCGCCCATGCGCTCGCGCAGCAGCGCCCAGCGCCCGAGGAGCACCTGGCGCAGCAGACCGCGGTACTCCTCCTCCTTCTCCTGGTAGCGGCGCGCGGCGGTGGCCTGGCGCTTCAGGGAGCGCAAGGCGCGCTCCACCTCGGCGATGATGTCGTCGAGCCGCAGCAGGTTGGCGGCGGCCTCCTCGAGCTTGATCTCGGCGATGCGCTTGCGCGCCTTGTAGCGGGTGATGCCCGCCGCCTCCTCGAGCAGCCGCCGGCGCTCCTGGGGCTTGCCGGAGAGGATCATGCCGATCTTGCCCTGCTCGATCACCGAGTAGGCGCGGATGCCGAGCCCGGTGTCCATCAGCAGGTCCTTGATCTGCTTGAGCCGGGTCACCTTGCCGTTGAGCCGGTACTCGCTCTGGCCGGTGCGGAAGACGCGGCGCCCGATGTGGACCTGGCCGTCCACCGCGTGCTCGAACGACGGATCCGTCTTCAGCGTCAGGGTCACGTCGGCCATGCCCACCGGCTTGCGGGCGGCGGTGCCGTTGAAGATCACGTCCTCCATGGTGGCGCCGCGCAGCGACTTGGCGCTCTGCTCGCCGAGCACCCAGGTCAGGGCGTCGGAGATGTTGGACTTGCCGCAGCCGTTGGGGCCGACGATGGCGGTCAGGCCGCCGGCGAAGGTCATCCGGACGGGGTCGGAAAACGACTTGAACCCGGAAATGTCGAGCTGGTGGAGCTTCATCATAGGCGATCGGCGTCCTCAGGACCGCTCATTTTCAGCGGAGATTCTACAGGACTTGACGAAGCCGGGAGGATAGCAGAGGGGTTCGCGGGAGGCAAGGCCCGATGCACGAGATGGTGTAGGAGGCCAGGTGGGAGACCCCAGATGCTGCGGTCGGCTCGCTGGTCGACGCTAGCGGGGCAGCAGCCGCCGCAGGTAGAACGCCGCCCACAGGACGAGCGGCCAGGCGAGCTTGAAGGGCAGGTCGAGGAGGTGCTTGCCCAGGCCCCAGAAGTTCTGCCCGAAGGGGCCGTAGTGCTCGGCGCTCCACGCGCCGAGCTGGGTGGCGTAGACGAACTTGACCCAGAAGAAGAGCGACACCACGTGGAAGAGGGCCGAGAGCAGCAGCGCCCAGCCGAGCGCCCCGAGGCAGCGCCGCCAGGGGACGCCGGGCACCGCTAGGAAGAACGCCCCCAGCATGACGACGGGGAAGTGCGTGTCGGTGACCCGCACCGACGAGAGGTGGCCGCGGCTGGGCGGGAAGTCGGTGCGGGTGATCAGGAAGTAGTGGGTGCGGGTGACCGCGAGCCGGGTGACGTTCGGGCTTTCGGAGAGCCGGAGGAGGTTCTCGGCCGCGCGCGTGAGGAAGCGGTTGTAGAACGGCGTCAGCAGCACCCAGACGACGGCCACCGGCGCCAGCCACAGCGCCACGCCGAGGGTGAAGCGCCGCGCGAAGCCGCGCCTCTCGTCCGCGGGCGGCGGGCTGGCGGCTCGCTTCATTCGGCGCCCGCGGGGGCCTGCCTCGGCACGGCGAAGCGCTGCGCCCAGAAGATCCACAGCAGCACGGCGGCGAGGATCACCACCGTCTGCCAGACCACGGTGTGCGAGCTGTCGAAGAAGCCTGGAAAGTGGACGCCGGTCAGGAACAGCGCCACCACGCGCACCAGGTTCACGGCCTGGATCGCCACCACGCCGATCGCCAGGCCGGCGAGCCGCGCCGTCCAACGCGCCGGGAAGGCGAGCACCGCGGCGAGGAAGATGATCATCGCCTCGACGCCGTTGCAGCCGTTCTCGATGTTGACGGCGAAGTCCGGGCTGCGGATCACCGTGCCCTCCATGGTCACCGCCGGGTCGATCGCCCGCAGCACGGCGCCGCTGACGCGGGCGACGCCGGCGGTGAAGGGCACGATCACGGCGTCGTTGACCGCGTTCAGGGAGAGCAGCGTGAAGCCGCCCGCGAGGATCGCCACGAAGATCGCCAGGAAGCGGATCTCCCGCGCGTACGCGCGCCAACCTTCCGGGGCAGGGGGCGTCTCGGCCATGGCCGGCATCCTATATGATCTCCGGCGACCGGACGTCCCGGACAAGGTGCGACTCTCATGCTGCCAGCTCAACGCGCATTGATCTCCGTCTACGACAAACGCGGCCTCGAAGGCTTCGCCCGCGCCCTCTCCGAGATGGGGATCGAGATCCTCTCGACGGGCGGCACGCGTGAATTCCTCGAGTCCAAGGGGATCCCGGTGATCCCGGTCTCCGAGGTGACGGAGTTTCCCGAGATCCTCGGCGGACGGGTGAAGACGCTGCACCCGCGGCTGCACGGCGGCATCCTCGCCGACCGCGCCCGCGCCGGCCACCTGACCGAGCTCGCCGACCACGGCATCGGCCCGATCGACCTGGTGGTCGTGAACCTCTACCCCTTCCAGGCCACGGCCGAGGCCGGCGCGGCGTTTGAAGAAGTGGTGGAGATGATCGACGTCGGCGGGCCGTCGATGATCCGCGGCGCCGCCAAGAACTTCCGCGGCGTGGCGGTGGTGGTCGACCCGGACGACTACCCGCAGATCCAGGCGGCCCTGGAGGACGGCGGACGAGAGGTGCCCGAGCCGGTGCGCCGCGGTCTGGCGCTCAAGGCCTTCCGCCACACCCAGGCCTACGACGCCGCCATCGCCGCCTGGCTCGAGCGCCAGACCGACGAGGCCGAGAACCTCTTCCCGCGCCGCCTCGTGCTCGACCTCGAGCGCGACTTGGTGCCGCGCTACGGCGAGAACCCGCACCAGGCCGCCGCCGTCTACCGGGTGCTCGGCGGACGCGGCGTGCTCGGCGGCATGGAGGTGCTCCAGGGCAAGGCGCTGTCGTGGAACAACCTGCTCGACGCCGACGCCGCGCGCCGCCAGGTGGCGCTCTTCGAGGAGCCGGCGGTGGTCATCGTCAAGCACAACAACCCGTGCGGCGTCGGCTGGGGGGAGGACGTGAAGACGGCCTACGAGCGCGCCCTCGCCTGCGACCCCACCTCGGCCTTCGGCTCGATCGTCGCCGCCAACCGTCCCGTCGACGCCGCGTTGGCCGCGGCGGTGGCCAAGCTCTTCGTGGAGGTGGTGGTGGCGCCCGGCTTCAAGCCCGACGCCCTCAAGAAGCTGGCGGCCAAGAAGAGCCTGCGTCTGGTGCGCTGCCCGCTCTACCAGCCCGTCGACGGCGTGGACCTGCGCGGCATCGACGGCGGCTTCCTCGCCCAGGTGCCGGACGCCGAGGCCGACGAGCCCGCCCACTGGACCTTCCCGACCCGCCGCCAGCCCTCGGACGCCGAGCGCCGCGCCCTCGAGCAGGCGTGGAAGGTGGTCCGCGGCGTCAAGTCCAACGCGATCGTGGTGGCCAACCGCTGGCAGACGGTGGGCATCGGCGCCGGCCAGATGAGCCGCGTCGACGCCTGCAAGCTGGCGATCCAGAAGGCCGAGCTGCCGCTGGCCGGCACCGTAGCCGCCTCCGACGCCTTCTTCCCCTTCCGCGACGGCCTCGACGTGCTAGCCGAAGCGGGGATCCGCGCCGTGATCCAGCCCGGCGGCTCGATGCGCGATGCCGAGGTGGTGGCAGCGGCCGACGAGCACGACGTGGCCATGGTGATGACGGGCCGGCGTCATTTCCGGCACTGAGCCCAGCGGTCCTGGACGGATCGGCGTGAATCAGGCGAATGTCAGCGCGAACCCTGAGCCCTTCCGGCCAAATCACGCCCGCGAGCTTGCGGAACGTGTCCTGAGGGCGCGGGGGCTGAAGTGCCTGGTATTGCGGATGTCGCGCGAGAGCCGTTCCCAGAGTCGGGATCCCTGGGGATGTCGAGCCGTGCCGTATCGGAGCTCCGTGATGCAGATCGCGGAGGTCACCAACCTCTCGTTCGGGACCTCGCGCAGGCGCACCTGAGTCACTCGGAGGCAGCCGGCGCGCCGATCGCGTAGAGCGCCTCGTAGGTGCGCAGGTAGATCGTCCCGCCCGAGACCGCCAGCGACGCGGCGATGCGCTCGCCGACGCTGTTCGCGGCGAGCAGCTCGTACTTGCGCCCGGCGCGGACGACCGATACGGTGCCGTCGGTGGCCATCAGGAAGACCTTGCCGTCGGCGTAGACGGGCGAGCCGCGGTGGGTGCTGGCGTGGACGCGCTCGGCGTAGAGCGTCTCGCCGGTCTTGGCGTCGACGCAGGAGAGCTTGCCGTCCTCGTCGCTCAGGTACACGAGGCCGTCGTGGACGAGGGGCGAGGGCACGTCCGGCGTGCCGCGCTCGAGGTGCCACACCCGGTGCTTCTCGGCGCCGGTGATGTCGCCCTTCGCGCCCGTGGGATCGAGGGCGTAGACCGGGCCGCGCTTGGCCGACGGCACCACCAGGAGACCGTCGGCGAAGACCGGCGTCGCCACCAGGCGCAGGGAGGGGTTGTAGCCGTCCTTGGGGTTGAGGCCGCCGTGGCGCCACAGCTCGGTGCCGTCGCTCGCCTTGTGACCGGTCAGGTAGTCGGCGCCGTGGACGAGCAGTACGTCCTGGCCGTCGGGGCGGATCACCTGCGGCGAGGTGTAGGAGTGCAGGCATTCGTCGCGCGCGTCGGTGGGGCGCTCGAGCTTCCAGACCTCCTCGCCGGTCGCCTTGTCGAGCGCCACCACGAGCTGGCTGTTGGTGTTGAGCGCCTGCACGTAGACCCGCTCGGCGTCGACGAAGGGCGACGAGGAGAGGCCGAAGTAGGTGCTGAACTCGCCGTAGCGCTTCATGAGCTCCGACTTCCAGACCTCGTTGCCGTCGAGGTCGAAGGCGGCGAGCGTGCCGGTGCCGAAAAGCGTCCAAAGCCGCTTGCCGTCGGTCACCGGCGAGGGCGACGCGGAGCTGGTCTCGACCTCGGCCCACTTGGGGGCTCTCACCGCGCCCTGGGTCACGGTCTTGCGCCACAGCACCTTGCCGTCGCGGCCGACGGCCAGCAGCACCAGGTCCTCAGCGCCTTCGACGGTCGAGGTCACGAAGACGCGGTCGCCCCAGACGATGGGCGTCGCGGCGCCCTTGCCGGGCAGCGGCAGCCGCCAGCGGACGTTCTTCTCGGCGCTCCACTGCGCCGGCAGCCCGGTTTCCCTGCTGACGCCGTTGTACTGCGGGCCGCGCCAGTGCGGCCAGCTCTCGGCCTGAGCGGCCGGGGCGAGGAGCGGGAGGGTGGCGGCGAGCAGGAGCACGGTGGTCGAACGGCGCATGACGGTGCCCTCGTGGTGGTTCGTGGCGGCGTTGGTTGGTGGCGTGAGACTATCAGGAGGACGCCGGTCTTAGAATGAAGGGATGTCGCGCTTCGGCCTGGTGACGCTGTTCCTCCTCGCCGCGGGCCACGTCCCGCCTGCCGCCGCCCAGCGCTATCTCGTCCACACCTATACGGAGAACGACGGGCTGCCGAGCTCGACGGTCCACGACGTCCTCCAGGACGCGACCGGGCGGATGTGGTTCGCCACCCGCGGCGGCGTGACCGTGTACGACGGCGTCGACTGGACGACTTACTCCTCTCCCGAGGGCCTGGCCATGCCCAGCCACTTCGCCCTCGACCTCGACGAGGAAGGCGTCCTGTGGACCGTCGGCTCGGTGGCGCCGGTGCGGGTCGCGAGCTGGCGCTCCGGGGCCTGGGAGCCGCTGCCGCCGCCGCCCGCCGAGCTCGCCGCACCGAACCGCCTGGTGACCGGCCTGGCGGCGACGCGCCGGGGCGCACGCGCCCGGGTGGCGGTGTCGACGGACTTCCCGGACCTCGTCGTCTGGGACGACGGCTGGCGCCGCTTCACCCTCGCGGCAGGCCTGCCGGGCACCGTGAACGGCCTCGCCGGCCACGGCGGCGAGCTGTGGGTGGCGACCGATCACGGGCTCGCCGTCCTCGCGGGCGGCCCGCCCGACCGCGGCTCCCTCGACACCGGCCTCTTCGACACCGTCATCCGTCCCCGGGTGCCCTCGCCCGCCGTCCGGGGCGTCGCCATCGAAGAGAGGGTCGAGGGCCCGGCACGCGTGTGGCTCGTGGGGGACGGTTGGCTCGGCGTGGTCGACGACGGCCGCTTCGAGCTGCTGACGCAGGACGTGGGCTTCCCGCCGCGGCAGCCCGACGACGCCCTGCGCCTCGAGCCGGACCGCCACGGCGGTCTCTTCTTCGGCAACGAGAGGGGAATCGTCCACTACCGCGGCGGCCGCTCCGAGGTCCTCGGCATCGCCTCCGGCCTCATCACCCACGGCGCCACGGCGCTCTTCGCCGATCGCGAAGAGAACCTCTGGGTCGCCAGCTCGCGCGGCGTGAGCAAGATCGCGAGCTTCCGCTTCGCGAGCTACGGCCGCGAGCACGGCCTGCTCGAGGACGAGGTCACCGCCGTCCTCCAGCGCCGCGACGGCGGCATCGTCCTCGGCCACCCCAACGGCCTGACGTTCCTCGACGCGGAGGGGCCGCCGCGGCCGCTGCCGCTGGCAGTGGATCATTCCGGAGCCACCGTCACCTGGGTGCTCGACCTGGCGCAGGACCCGGCCGGCAACCTCTGGGTGGCGGCGAGCGGCCAGGGCATACTCAGGATCGACCCGGCGGGCGCCATCGAGAGGTTCTACGACGCCGGCGCGTCATGCCCGGCCGTGCTCGCGGAGCCGGACGGGACCGTGTGGGCTTCGCGCACGCTGTTCCTCGAGCGCTGGAACGGCCGCCGCTTCGAGCGCGTCGACGTGCCCTGCGACACCATCCGCCGTCTCTTTCGCGGTCCTCGGGGGAGGCTCTATCTGGCCACCGGCGGCCACGGCGTCTGCGTCCGCGAGGACGGCCGATGGGAGAACCTGCGCAGCGGCGATCCCCAGGTCGACAACGTCTACGCCGTCCTCGACGAGGCGGACGACGTCCTCCTGGGGACCATCGTCGGCCTCTTCCGCCTCCGCGAGGGCAAGTTCGAGCGCGTCGCTCTCGGCGGCCAGGAGGTCACCCGGCCCGTCTACTTCCTGACCCGCGAGAGCGGCGGACGCCTGTGGATCGGCACCGACAACGGCGTCCTGCGCTGGGACGGCGAGAGGCTGAGGCACTTCACCGTCCTCGACGGGCTGGCCGGCCGCGAGACCAACCGCGCCGCCGGCGCCGTCGACTCGGCGGGGCGGATGTGGATCGGCACCGACCGGGGCGTCTCCGTGTACCGGGACGACCGCGAGCGTCCGCCGCCGCCGGTGCCCGAGCTCCTCGATCTCGAGGCTTCGGGGCGGAGGCTTCCGCTCGCCGGTCCCGTGTCGCTGGGCCACGACGGCAACGACCTCGTCTTCCGGTTCCGCGCCCTGTCGTTCATCGACGAGCGACGGCTGCGCTTCCGGAGCTGGCTCGAAGGCTACGAGCCCGGCTGGCTCGACGCCTACGCTTCGCCGACCCAGGAAGTCCGGTACACCAACCTGCCTCCCGGACGCTACCGCTTCCACCTGCGGGCCGCCACGGCGGAGGGCGCGTGGAGCGAGGCGGTCACGTCGCCCGCGATCCTCGTCGCCCGTCCCCTGTGGCGCCAGCCCTGGTTCGTGGGCGTGGCCGTCCTCGCTCTCGGCGCCCTGGTCGTCTTCGTGCAGCGCTTCCTGGCCGAGCGGCGTTACGCCCGCCGGCTCGAGGAGGAGGTGCGTCTGCGCACCGAGGCCGCCGAGCAGGCCAGCCGCGCCAAGAGCGAGTTCCTGGCCAACATGAGCCACGAGATCCGCACCCCGATGGGCGCCATCATCGGCCTCGCGCAGCTCCTGCGCAAGACCGACGCCCTGGAGGAGGCCAAGGGCTACGCCGAGCTGGTGAGCTCCTCGGCCGAGGGCCTCCTGGGGGTGATCGACGAGATCCTCGACTTCTCCAAGATCGAGGCCGGCAAGCTGACGCTCGAGCGCGTGGACTTCTCCCTGCGCGAGGTCCTGGGAGGGATCGCCGAGCTGCTGGCGCCGCGGGCGGAGGCCAAAGGGCTCGAGCTGACGCTGGCCGTCGGCGACCGCGTGCCCGATCGGCTCAAGGGCGATCCCGTGCGCCTGCGCCAGGTGCTCCTGAACCTGGTCGGCAACGCCGTCAAGTTCACTCCGCGGGGCCGCGTCGACGTCGAAGTGGAGCCGGAGCGGTGCGACGGAGAGGAGGTGGGAGTGCGCTTCCGCGTCCGCGACACCGGCATCGGCATCGCGCCCGAAGCCCGGCAGCGGCTCTTCGAGCCGTTCACCCAGGCCGACAGCTCGACGTCGCGGCGCTTCGGGGGCACCGGGTTGGGGCTGGCGATCTGCCGGCGCCTGGTCGACCTGATGGGTGGCGAGATCCGCGTGGCAAGCCGCTCTGGCGAGGGCTCGACCTTCGAGTTCACCGCCTGTTTCACGGCCGGCGATCCGGCCGCCGAGCCCGCGCCGGCACCGGCGGCGCCGCCGCGTGAGAAACGGCGCGCCCGCATCCTGGTGGCCGAGGACAACCCGGTGAACCAGCTCGTCGTCCTGCGTCACCTGGCGCACCTCGGCTACCGGGCCGAGGCGGTGGGCAACGGCCACGAGGTCCTGCGGGCGCTGGCCGAGGAGCGCTACGACCTCGTGCTCATGGACTGCCAGATGCCTGAGCTCGACGGCTACGAGGCGACCCGCCGCCTGCGCCTGCGCGAGGTCGACGGCGAGCGCCTGCCGGTGATCGCGGTCACCGCCCACGCGTTCAAGGGCGACCGCGAGCGCTGCCTCGAGTCCGGCATGGACGACTACGTGGCCAAGCCGTTCAAGGTCGAAGAGCTCGCGGCCATTCTCGCGCGGTGGCTCGGCGAGAGGACGGAGACAATCTGAGACGATCGAGCGCTACGTCCCCGTGCCCCGCAACGCCACTTGCACCTCCGGCTCGTCGGGATCGTTCGACGGCACCACCGCGATCGCCTTGCGCAGCCCGGCGGACGCCGGCTCGAAACGCACCAGGAAGCGGCACGACGCCGACGGCTGCAGCGTCTGGCGCGAGCAGCCGTCGCGACCGGCGACCAGGCGGTACTCCGCCCGCTGCGCGCCGCGGATCGCGATCGCGCCGATCCGCAGCGGACGCGTGCCGGCGTTCGTCACCGTGACGCCCCGCGTCGGCGACGCCGTCCCCACCTGGACGTCCCCGAAGTTGCGGCTGGTGAAGTCCACGGCGACGTCCGGCGACGGCGACGGCACGCTCAGCGGGTCCGCCGGGTCGCTGCCGGCGTCGAGCTCGTCGCGGTCTCGGAAGCCGTCGAGGTCGCGGTCGATCGCCATGCGGCGGCCCGAGCCCGGCGGCGCGCAGGTGAAGGTCAGCGCCTGCCCCGGCACGCTCGCCAGGCCGCGCACCTCGGCGTCGGTGAGCGGCGCGTCGGCCTCGCGGTCGGTCAGGAAGGTCGCCGTCGCCGGATCGTAGAGGCCGCCGCGGGCCTCGCCGCCCACCGTCCCCTTGACGACGAGGTCGCACTCCGTCACCCGTCCTCCGAGGACCTTCGAGACGAACGGCGCGCCGGCGCGCGCCAGCAGCAGGTCGACGCGCGGACTCGCCGCGGCGGCGTTGGCGGCGTCGAGGGTGACCTGCGCTCCGACGATCGGCGCCAGGTCGGTGTCGAAGGCGAGCATGAACTCCACCATGTTGCGCCGGTCCGCGTCGTTGCGGAAGCCCACCAGGCCGGTAGGGTCCTCGTTGAAGGCCTCGGCCTCGAAGAAGCGCGTCAGGGTGTCGATCGAGCCGTCGTGCAGGTAGCCGGTGCCGCGCACCTGGGCGCCCTGGTGGCCGTTGTCGCCGGGATTGACGAATCCGGTCTCGGGCAAGCCGAACATGCCGACCTTCTGGTAGAGGTTGCGCAGGTGCGGCACCTTCATGATCTGGGTCTCGCCCTCGAAGCTCTGGTCGCCCTCGGTGCCGAAGTGCCCCGCCGCGGGATTCAAGGCGTGGCAGTCCTCGCAGGTGTTGCCCGGCAGGGGAAAGGGCGCGCCGTCGGAGCGCCGCGGGCCGATGAAGAAATCGCGGCCCGCCTGCTCGGCCGCCGTCAGCGAGTTGTCGAGGGCGCGCACGGGGCTCGGCGGCAGCACCATCCTCAGCGCGAAGTCGGTGAACGAGCGCATCTCGGCGTTCGACGGCCGCGCCGCCCGCCCCAGCAGCCCGGGAAACGCGACGATGAAGTTGCGGAAAGACAGGTCCGAGTCGAAGGCGGCGCGGCCGAAGAAGCCGTCGGCGCGGTCGCCGCGCCAGTGCATGGCGCCCGAGTTTTCGAGGCCGCGCAGCGTCTGGGTCGTCATCGGTCCCTTCATCGGGTGGAAGTCGCGCGTATCGCCGGTGCCGTTGACCGGCCTGGGGAAGAAGAACGCCGCGATCTCGAGGATGATCGGGATCGGGCTGCGGCCGAGGTCGCCGTCGGGGTCGCCGAGGTCCCAGGCGAGGCCGTCGAGGTCGCCGAAGACGTGGCAGCTCGCGCACGAGGCCTCGCCGTTCGACGACGTGGCCACGGCGTCGTAGAGGAGCGGCCGCCCCGCCGTCACCTCCGGCGGCTCGGGGTTGGGGAGCGTCACGTGCTCGACCTCGCGGCCCGTCCTGAGGTCGACGAGCGACACGCCGTTGTCGAAGCGCGTCGCTACGTAGAGACGCCCGCGGCGGTCGTCGAGGGCGAGGCCGCTCGGCCCGCCGCCGCTCACCGGCAGGTAGCCGCCGCTCAACCGCCGCGGATCGACGGTGCCGGCTTCGAGGTCGGCGGTGGGGAAGACGCCGACCTTGCCCGAGCCGAAGGCGGCGACGTAGAGCGTCGTCCCGTCGTCCGAGACGGCCATGCCCAGAGGCGTCGACAGGCTGTGCTTCCGGGTCGACGCCGGCGCCGGGCGCCGGGAGTAGTCGACGTGGCCGTTGAGGTGCCGCGGGCGCACGGCGCCGCCGTCGATCACGGTGATCCGGGCCTCGTGAAGGCGGCCCTGGACCGTCGAGCCGCCGAAGCGTCCCGGACCCTCGAAGCGCACCTCGTTGCGCGCTTCGGTGTTCGACACGTAGAGGGTCCCGGTCGCCGGGTTGATCGCCATGTTGAAGAGCACGGTGCCGACGTGGGGGTAGGTGGCGCGGGTCTCGAGGGTGGCGGCGTCGAGGGCGAAGACGTCGAGGTCGGGCAGGTCGAAGCGCAGGGCGCCCGACCAGTCGCGGCCGAGCTCGTCGCGCCACTCGGCCGCGGCGCGGTCGTACTTCACCACCAGGCCCACCTCGGGCGCCGGCATGCCGGCGTGGTTGGTGGCGGGGCCGGGATTGCCCCCCGGCGAGCCCGGGAACTCGCCGGGGCAGGCGTCGGCCTCGTCGGTGGGGCGGAAGCCGTCGCACACCGCCGCCTCGGGGACGGTTGCGGTCTGGTTGCCCGACAGGAAGACGGCGGCGTAGACGGTGCGGCCGTCCGGGCTCGCGGCCAGGGCGCGCGGCGTGTCGCCGAAGAGCTCGACGATCGCCAGCGGCCGGCCGCCCGGGCCCGGCCCCGGGGCGGTGGCGTCGAAGACCCAGACGTCGGCGCGGCCGACGCCGGAGGTCGTCAGCCGCGGATCGCCGGCGCCGCGCACGCCGGCGAGCGAGGGATGGGAGCGGTGCTGGCCGCGGTGGGCGGTGGTGACGAAGGCGCGCCAGACGCCGCCGGCGGGACGCGCGAAGACGACGTCGCGCGGCTCGTCGCCGACCAGGAGCGTGCGCACGACGCGCGGCGGATCAGCGCCGGCGTCGACGATCGACACGCTGTCGGAGAGGTGGTTGACGACCCAGACCTCGCGGTTGGTCCGCGCCGCCACGGCCACCGGCTCGAGCCCCACCAGCACCGACGAGAGGTGCCGCAGGCGTCCGCCGCGGACATCGAAGATCTCGAGGCGGGCGTCGGGCGTGTTGCACACGAAGAGCAGGTTGCGGCTCGGCGACAGGGCCAGCGGGCGCACGGGTCCGCTCTCGAAGGTCAGGAACGAGGGCGGCTGGGCCGCCGCGGGGGCGGCTCCGAGCGTCGTCGCGAGGAGCAGAGAGGCGAGGATGATCGTGCGTGGAGCGTCCATGGTGGTCCTCCTGGAGAACGCCGGGAGCGCGCTCCCGGCGGGTGCGGCCATCATAGGGTACACCGCTTGCACCCCCTATGCCGACTCCTTTCGGTCGTCGCCAAGGCGCTACCTCCTGGCCGCCTGACGGCTATACTCTCCTCCCCATGGCGAC
Source organism: Thermoanaerobaculia bacterium (assembly GCA_036397835.1). Taxonomy (GTDB): domain Bacteria; phylum Acidobacteriota; class Thermoanaerobaculia; order Multivoradales; family J023; genus DASWIG01. The sequence continues at coordinate 3,205 of DASWIG010000864.1, read as the reverse complement.
CCAGGGCCAGCTCACCCCGATGCTGCGCCACTACCTCGAGGTCAAGGCGCGCTACCCGGACGGCATCCTCCTCTACCGCATGGGGGACTTCTTCGAGATCTTCTACGACGACGCCGTCCGCGCCGCGCCCATCCTGCAGGTGACGCTCACCGCCCGCCACAAGGGCAAGCCTTCCGAGGTGCCGATGTGCGGCGTGCCGCACCACGCGCTCCAGGGCTACCTGGCGAAGCTCGTGAACGCCGGGCTGAAGGCGGTGATCTGCGACCAGCTCGAGGACCCCGCGACCGCCAAGGGGCTGGTCAAGCGCGACGTCGTGGGCGTGGTGACCCCCGGCACCATCAGCCAACCCAACCTGCTCGAGAGCAAGGAGGAGAACCTCCTCGCCTGTCTGGTGTGGAACGACCGCAAGGGCGCCGGCGCCTTCCTCGACGTCTCCACCGGCTCGTTCTTCGTGCACCGCTGGGAGACGACCGACGAATGCCTGGAGACCCTCGGCGTCCTGAGGCCGCGGGAGGTCCTCGCCGAGCCCGGCAAGGTGCCCGGCGAGGTGGAGGGCTGGATCCACCGCGAGCTGCCGTGCGTCACCGCCCTCGAGGACGACCTGCTCGTCGACCGGCGCCGCGCCGCCGAGCTGCTCCACCGCCAGCTCGGGACCACGACGCTGCGCGGCTTCGGCCTCGACGACCAGGAGCCGGCGGTGCTCGCGGCGGCCTGCGCCCTCGCCTACGCCCAGACCACCCAGCAGAGCGGGCTCTCCCACGTGCGTACCCTGGCGGTGCGCAACGCCGCCGACTACATGGTGCTCGACGCCACCACCCTCGCCAACCTCGAGGTCTTCCGTCCCCAGCGCGAAGGCGCCCGCGGCGCCACCCTGCTCGCCGTGGTCGACCAGAGCGCCACCCCCGCCGGCGGACGCCTGCTGCGCGACTGGCTGCGGCGGCCGCTCGTCGATCCGGCGGCCGTGCGCCGCCGCCACGACGCCGTGGAGGAGCTCGCCGCGGACCACCGGATGCGCGAGGAGCTGCGCGGCTGGCTCGCCCAGCTCGGCGATCCCGAGCGGCTGCTGGGCCGCGCCGTGCTCGGCTCGCTGACGCCGCGCGAGGCCGCCGCCCTGCGCGACGGCCTGCGCCAGGTGCCCGACGTCCTGGCCTCCGTGCGCTGCTGCGCGGCGGAGCTGCTGGCGGAGGTCGCCGCCGTCGACCCGCTCGAGGACCTGACGGCCGAGCTCGACCGCATGCTCGTCGACTCGCCGCCCCAGACCTTGAAGGACGGCGGCGTGATCGCCGACGGCGTCGATCCCGAGCTCGACGAGGCGCGCTCCCTGGCCCGCGACTCGAAGCGCCACATCGCGAGCCTCGAGGCGGTGGAGCGCGAGAAGACCGGCATCGCGTCGCTCAAGATCCGCTACAACAAGGTCTTCGGCTACTACCTGGAGGTGACCAAGGCCAACCAGCACCTGGTTCCCGACCACTTCGTGCGCAAGCAGACCCTGGTCAACGCCGAGCGCTACGTGACGCCCGAGGTCAAGGAGCTCGAGGAGAAGATCCTCAGCGCCGAGGAGCGGCAGATCGAGCTCGAGCACCGGTACTTCGACGCGCTGCGCGGCAGGATCGTCGACGCCGGCGCGCGGCTGCGCGAGACGGCGCACGCCCTCGCCACGCTCGACGTGGCGGCCGGCTTCGCCGAGCTGGCGGTGAAGCGGCGCTATTGCCGCCCGCGGGTCACCCAGGCCGGCGCGCCGATCGTCGTCCGCGAGGGGCGCCACCCGGTGGTCGAGGCCACCAGCTCCGAGCCCTTCGTGCCCAACGACGTCGAGCTCGGCGCCGGCGGCGGGCGCATCGTGGTCCTCACCGGGCCCAACATGGGCGGCAAGTCCACCTACCTGCGGCAGGTGGCGCTGATCGTGCTGCTCGCCCAGGCCGGCAGCTTCGTGCCGGCCGACAGCGCCGAGATCGGCGCCGTCGACCGCATCTTCACCCGCGTCGGCGCCTCCGACGACCTGGCGCGCGGCGAGTCGACGTTCATGGTCGAGATGATCGAGACGGCCAACATCCTCCACCACGCCACCCGAGACAGCCTGGTGATCCTGGACGAGGTGGGGCGCGGCACCGCGACCTTCGACGGCCTGTCGCTCGCCTGGGCGATCGTCGAGCACCTCCACGAGCACGACTGCCCGAAGACCCTTTTCGCCACCCACTACCACGAGCTGACGGAGCTCGCCTCGATCCTCGACGGGGTCGTCAACCGCACCATGGCGGTAAAGGAATGGGAGGACCAGATCCACTTCCTCAAGCGGGTGGTCGCGGGCAGCGCCGACAAGTCGTACGGCCTCCACGTGGCGCGGCTCGCGGGGATCCCGGAGCCGGTGCTCGAGCGGGCCCAGGAAGTGCTGTCGAACCTGGAAGCCAAGGAGTACGATCCGTCGGGGAAGCCGCGGATCGCGCGCGGGGAGAAAGCGCCGGCCCCGGCGGGCCGCTCCGAGCAGCTCGCGCTCTTCGCGCCGCCGGAGGAGATCGTGGCGAGGACCCTGCGCGACCTGGACGTCGACGAGATGACGCCGCTCGCCGCGCTCAACCTGCTGCACAGCTTGAAGACGCGGCTGGGCGGGTAGCGGCGGGGGATTCCCCGTGAGTGGAGGCTCCAAGAGATTCCAGATCGCGTTGTCGTTCCCCGGCGAGCACCGGGGCTTCGTGGAGCGAGTCGCCGACTTCCTATCCGCCAAGACCGGACGAGACCGCGTCCTCTACGACCGGTACTACGAGGCCGAACTCGCCTTGACATACTAAGGGGCCAGGTTGCATGCAGGGTGGCAAGGGTCAGCCCCAGCATCGGTGCCGAAGTCACGAGACGTCAGTGGCCCCTCCGAATCGGTGCTCGAAGCCTGACTGACCCTTGTTGCGGAGCAGGGCCGTTCGCGTCAAAGCCGGCAGTGGAGCGGAGCAAGCCAACTCGTGGAACGGCCACGAAGGACCAGGTTCCGCTCCACTGCCCGAGTCAGCTCGAGCCGCCTCGCTCCGCAACAAGGGTCAGTGTGACTCCGGTCATCGTCCCGACAGGCCACTGACGTCTCGTGGCTTCGGGTATCGTTGCTAGGGCTGACCCTTGCCACCCGACGGGCTGAGTGGTTTGGTTGCCCTCACCCCAGCCCTCTCCCCCGGCGGCCGATTGAGGGATGGTGAGGGCGCCGGCGGGGGAGAGGTAGCCG
>DASWIG010000863.1:0-3462 GCA_036397835.1 Thermoanaerobaculia bacterium | reverse complement strand
GCCGTCTCTCAGACGGAGCCGCTCCTCGGAATGGGCATGGTCTACGGTCATGACCTTCGCATCCAGGCCATCGAGGACGGCTTGGTGACCATCGAAGCGATGCGGCCGGCGTAGCTGCAAAGGAGGCGGTGGGCGTCGAGCAACTGCCATGGCTTGTGCCGCTTATCCGGTCATCTCCGGATGTTCGACGCAAGGCTCGTACCGCTTATCCGGCAACGGCCGCCGGCGCTCAACGGCGCCGGTAGCCGGGGTTTCAACCCCCGGACCCGGAAAGGAAGCGGATAGGTGTACGATCGTCCGCGACCCCGGGAGACTGCATGAGCCTTTCGGGAGAGAACGGACGCCTCAGCTCCTGCCGCCTCGCTCGAAGTCCGCTTACGTCTCGTCGAGGCCCTGAAGCTCGCCCTCGTCGGTCCGGGGGCCGGGCACGCGCTCGCCGAGGAGCGCTTGCACCGCCGGGAGCGGCCGTCGAACTGGTACCTGACGGGCTTCCTGATCCCCTCGGGGACCCGCCCGAGCAGAGCGCCGACTCCGACGAGGACGAGCTCAACGATGGCGAGATGGCAGGGCTCGGCGGGCTTTCTGGCCGCCGGCGCGATGCGCCCCACAAGCCTCTGGAGCTCGTGCCCGGGGCGGTGGAGGATGCCCGTGTCGCGCTGGCCGCACATCCGGAGTCGCTGAAGCGGTTCGAGCGCGTCGCCGAGCTCGTGGATGGATTCGAGTCGCCCTTCGGCCTGGAGCTGCTCGCCACCGTTCATTGGGTCGCGCGCGAGGGCGTGATCTCGGAGGAGGACGTCATCGCCAAGACCTACGAATGGGGCGACGCAAGCGGCAGTTCTCCAGGCACCAGATCCTGCTCGCGAGACGAGTCCTCGCCGGGCGCGGCTGGATCGAGAGCGCAGGTGCCTGACGAGGCCGCCATGGAGCTTCAGTGGCCGTCCTCAGTCGCGGCTGCGGCCCGTCGCCTGAGATCGTCCACAATCCAGGCATCGCGAGGCGCCAGGCGACCCTCCTTCTCAAGCTCGAGCGCTATTTTCAGTGCTTCGCCCCAATGAGCACTTCCGCCAGGCAGCCCAGCCAACTTCACGTGGCTGACGATCAAGTCCCGCTGGGCCTCGGCGCTGCTCGGGTTCGCCGACGCCAGACGCTCGCGAATGCCGAGGCTTTCCTCGAAGCGCGAACGCGCGCCCGAGAGATCGCCCGACGACACCAGCACGTCCCCGAGTCGCTCCAAGCTGACGCTGAGGTCCCGCTGGGCCGCGGCGCTGCTCGGGTTCGCCGACGCCAGACGCTCGAGAATGCCGAGGCTTTCCTCGAAGCGCGAACGCGCGCCCGATAGATCGCCCGACGACACCAGCACGTCCCCCAACTCATTGGTGGCTGCGCTTCGGTCTCGATCTCCCGCTGCCCGAGCGAGTGCCTTCTCTGCCGCGTCTCTTGCCTCGGGCAAGCGGCCCGCGGCCATGTAGAGCCGCCGAAGCTCGATCCACCCCCATGTGTCGTCAGGATCGAGTCGCTGTGCCTCTTCATAGAACGAAATGACCTCGGCCGTCGACATTTCGCCGCGATCCATGCGGTCGGCTGCAAGGGCCGCGATTTCCCGCCAGCCGGCCGCGACCGCTTTCGTTTCCGCTTTCTGGATCTCAACGAGGGCGAGGAAGGCACCTTCACGATCTCCTTCGGCATAGCGCTCGAGGGCGGCGCGCTTGCGCGGGTCCGGAGAGCTCGCGATCGAGGCCACCTGCCGGCGGTACTCGCCGATCTCGGCGGCGAACTGCCGGTGGCGCGCGGCGAGGTCGTCGACCAGACGCTGGCGTTCGGCGGTTACCGCCGCGAGCTCGGCCTGCGCGGCGGCCCCCTCGCCAATCTCCGCTCGCAACTGGCGATCCTTCTCCGCGAGCTCGGCGAAGAGCTGCTCCTCCCGGAAGTCGGCGACGCGCTGGACCGCCGCGATCGCGGCTGCGCGGTCGAGCACGAGCCTCTGCACCAGCACCGCTCTTTCCAGGGAGCCGGCGTCACCCGCGGGCTCCGGCTGAGGCGCCGCCGGCAGGTTCCATGCCTGGAGCAAGAACAAGAGCCAGAGACCGAGCTTGCGAGAACAAGGCCACGTCGCCGCCCATCGTTCGATATTCATTCGCAAACCTCCCGACGGTTGATCGTTCGCGCTTCTACCTTACACAGAGCCCGGCCGTCAAAGCCGCAGACGAAGCCCTGACCTCGAGCCGTACACCGCCATTCGACGACTTCCGGAGTCGCCGAGAGGAGCCGATACTCACCCGCGGAGAATCCGTCGCAGACCAGGAGAGCGTCATCGGGCGCGCGAGCCAGAGCATCAGCTCGCGCGGCCTCTTCGCTCGCCGGCGGATCCAGTGCGGGGCGCACCGCCAGCGGCAGCCGGTACTCTTGTAGCTGCCACCGCTCCTCCTCGACGACCTCTACCGCCTGCAACCGTCGCCCGGCTTCCTCCGCGAAGGCGCCGTTGGGAAACCGTTCGAGGTACGCACGAAGCCCCGAACAATCGCCGGCCCCCCGAGCCTCCCAGAGAGTCGCCTCCGCCGCCGTCGGCACGCCGCCCCAGCCCCAGCGGGCACAGAGAGCGTGGATGCCGGGGACGCGACAGATCGGCTTCGCAAGCCCGGCCACGTCGGCCACGGTGCCCAGCACGGCGGCGAACACCGTCAGCACGCCGAGGGCCGCACCCGTCCACAGGGCCAGCCGGCCCGGCGTCATCGCTCGCGGCGGCGGGCCATCCGCGATCACGGCCTTGACGGAGGCAACGACGTGCCTGAATCGCAGGGCGCGCGGGTTGCCCCGCCACCCGACCAGGTCAAGACTCTGGATCTGGCCGAAGCCGAGAGGCGCCGTGACGGGGTCGATGCGCACCGGCAGCAGCCCCCCCGCGCTTTCGCCCGCCCGGCCTCCTCGTGAACGAACTCCCCCTCACTCGCTACCGAGGCGCTGCTCCAGACCACCACCACACACCGAGCGGCCTCGAGCTCTTCGGTGATCTTCCGGCGCCAGGCTTCGCCGCCGGGGAGGTCGCGGTCCCACCAGACCGAAAGCCCGGCCTTGCGCAGGCCCGACACCAGCGGCGCGACCCGCTTTTCGTCCTCCCGCTTGTACGAAATGAAAACGTCGCTCACACGTGAGGAGCCCTTTCAGCCGCCGCCTTCCAACCGCGCCCGAAGCCGTTCGATCTCCGCCGTCAACTGCCGATTCAGCTCCTCGGCCTTCTGCCGCGTCGGCGGTGAGACGCGCCAGCTTCTCCTGGACTCGAGCCGGCTCGTCGGGTTGCGCGAGTGCGAGAGCGGACTGGGCATAGGTTTCCCTCGGCGGGCGCTTCAGGCCACCGGACTCAGGATAGCACGGCTGGCCCAGGCGGCCCGGGCGCGTCCGTAGTCTTTGAGCTCGTCGAGGGCGGCGGCAGAGGATGAGGCGCATGCCTTCGGCGTCGAGCACCTC
>DASWIG010000862.1:0-3414 GCA_036397835.1 Thermoanaerobaculia bacterium | reverse complement strand
TACCAGCACTCGGACGGATCCCTGGGTGAACTCTGGCCAAAACGAAGGGGTTAGCGGCGGCTACGTCCGCTAACCCCTCGTCGTCGTTGGTTGCGGGGGCTGGATTTGCAGAATGCTACGCGGAGCCTGCCACGCACTGGGTTGACCTTGTCCGGTAGACATTTGGGCTTCGCCGGCCGCTGGTCCTCAGGCAGGAAGAGCAACTAGGCGACGTATCGAAGGCGTGCCGGGGCTGCCTCGGGGACGACCCGCCAGGCGCGCTTATTGGGAAGGGCTCAGGTCCGGGAAAAGCGGAGCACGGCCCTCGCGGCGGGCGGCTAACGTGGGGCACTTCCGCGGCGGCGCGCCAGGGCCGAGAAGCCCGATCGCCCTTAACCGTAGCGATGAATCTCAAGCGTCGGTCCGCCGCGCCATCTCGCGCCCTACCCGCCTGAACTGCTGTGGGTTCCGGGAATTCTGATCCCTCCCTTTCCGGAAATTCTGGTAGGGCGGTGAGGGCTCCGAGGTCAGGCTCCTCTCGAGGTCGGCGGTCGCGCCGCGCCGCCTCGGGAAGGGGGAGGAGTGATCGGAGCCATGACACGGCATGAGATCCAGATTCTGCGAGCGGTCGGGATGGCCCAGACGGCGGTGGCCGCGAAGACCGGTGCCTCGGTCCAGAGCGTCCGCCGGATCGAGCGGGAGGAGCTGGTGACGACGAGTCACACGCAGGCGCTGACCGCGGCGTGTGGGGTCGGACGTCCCTCGCTGGCGGCCCCGTGGGGGGCCCAGCTGGCGACGTGGTTGGCCGAGGAGCGCGGCCTGCCCGGCGTGGAGTTGCTGCGCCGCGCGCGCGAGGTCGGCTATCAGGGCGGCAAGAGCGCCTTGTACGAGTTGATCCGCCGGTTGCGGGCCCCTGCGCTCGCCCCGCTGGTCCGCTTCGAGGGGGTGCCCGGCGAGTTCAGCCAGCATGACTTCGGCCAAGTTGACGTGCGCTACACGTCGGGCATCGTCGAGCGCGTCCACTTCTTCGCGAGCCGGTTGAAGTGGAGTCGGATGGTCGACGTCGTGCTCGTGCCCGACGAGCGGGAAGAGACACTGATCCGCGGCCTGCTGGCCGCCTTGGAGGTCTTCGGGGGCGTCCCGCTCGTCACGGTCTGGGACAATCCCAAGACCGTGGTGGTCTCGCGCACCGGGGACCGGATTGTCTGGAATCCGATCTTCGGCCAGGTGGCGCTCGACTACCGCTTTGCCCCGGAGTTGTGCTGGCCGCGCACGGGCCAGCAGAAAGGCGCCGTCGAAAATCTGGTGGGCTGGGTCAAAGGCAGCTTCTTCAAGTGTCGCCGCTTCCACGACCGCGCGGATCTCGAGGCGCAACTGGCCCAGTGGCTCCGCGAGGGCAACACCCGCCGGCCGAGCCGCGCCACGGGGGTGATTCCGGCGGTCCGGCTCGAGCAGGAGCGCGGGCGGCTGCGCCCGCTGCCGATCGCGCCCGCGGCCTACGCGCTGACGATCCCGGTCGTCGTGACCGCTCGGGCGCGGGTGGTGTACGACGGGCGCGAGTACTCGATGCCCCCGGAGACCATCGGCCAGCCCGCCACGCTGCAGCTCTACCGGGATCATGTCGAGCTGGTCACCCGCACGGGCCTGCGCATCCGGCACGCCGAGCGCCTCCCTCGCGGCCAGGTCAGCCTGCTGCCCGAGCACCGCGCCGCGATGCTCGGCGCCGTCCGCGGCCGCCGCGCGCGCCTGTACTACCAACGACAGAGCCTGTGGGAGCTCGGCGCGGCGGCGGAGACGTGGCTCACCGAGCTGGTGCATCGCCGGCCCGCCCACTGGGCCCTCGACGTCGAGCAGGGCTTTGCCCTCCTGCAGGAGCACGGACCCCAGCGGATCCTGGGCGCCTTCGCGCAGGGCGTGCGCCAGCGCGCCATCGGCGCCGAGTATGTGCGCGCCCATCTCACCGGCACCGCCGCTCAGGAGATCGCCGGATGAACGCGGCACGTGGTGCCACCCAAGAAATGCACGGGCCCCGTGCCGTCAGGATCGACGATCGTCGCTCGAGCCATACCTGGATATCCCCCCGCGCGCGGCGCTTCGCATCGCACGGCGAGGGCAGGCAGTGAGCCCCCCGGCCATCGACCTCGACGCCCTCCTCCGGCGCTTGCATCTGCCCACCGTCCGGCGCCTCTATCCCGACCTCGCCGAGCAGGCCGAGTCCGACGGGCTCAGCTACCGCGACTTCCTCGCCCTCCTGATCGCCGAGGAAGTGGCCCACCGCGCCCAGACCCGGATTCAGCGCTGCGTGCGGCGCGCCCGCTTCCCGTTCCTGAAAACCATCGAGGACTTCGATTTCACCTTTCAGGCCAGCATCCGCCTCGCCCTGCTCGGCAGCGTCCTCGGCCCCGAGCTCGTCACCCAGGGCCGCTGTCTCATCGCCAGCGGGCCGAGCGGCACCGGCAAGACCCATCTCGCCGTCGCCATCGCCTACCGCGCTATCCAGAATGGCTTCGAGGCGCGGTTCACCACGGCGACCGCCCTCATTGACGAGCTCTCCACGGCCACGCGCAAGGGCCGGCTCCGCCACGTCCTCCCGGCCTACACCCATCCCCACGTCCTCGTGATCGACGAGGTCGGCTATCTGAGCTATGGGCCCGATGCGGCCAACGTCCTCTTCCACGTCGTCAACGAGCGCTACCTGCATCAGCGCCCCATGATCTTCACGACCAACAAGCCGCTGAGTGCCTGGGGCCGCGTCCTCCACGACCCCGATCTCGCCCAGGCCATCCTCGACCGCGTGCTGGAGCGGGGGCGGCATCTCGAGCTGCGCGGCGCCTCCTATCGGACCCGACATGCGAAACTTGACCTGACCCAGGACCCGGAGGCATCATCCTCAGCACCTACCAGAATTTCCGGAAACGGACTGCCAGAATTTCCGGACCCCACACCCCGCCTTTACTGACCCGGACCGCATGATTCACCCGGAATCGCCGCCCCTTGTGATCGGTCTGGATTTCCTCACGCAACGCATTCGCCATCTGGCTTGCGAGTACGTCGTAGGGGTCAATCGTCGGCAGTTCTAGCAAGCCTTCGGCAACAGCCCACTGAACCGCCTGCCGCGCGCTCGATGGCTTATGCTCGCGCGTGGCTTCGTAGTGATGCCATGCCGCCTGATACCTCTCGTTCTTCGTGGTCATCGTTCCCTCCACCACTACAGTGAGACAGGTACTACTTGTCCCCAGCCGTCTGCGATGGACCCGGGAAGCACTAGATGACGGATCTTCACTAGGTATCGGGTGAGATAGTCATACCTGTTCATACGAAACTGCATCTGGCCCACGACCAGGCCGGGATGCCGTGAGACAAGCCGAGCGAATGCCACAACGTCCTTCTCGTAGTAAAAGGGGTGCTTTCGGGCCATGAACGAGTCCAGCTTCT
>DASWIG010000861.1:0-1542 GCA_036397835.1 Thermoanaerobaculia bacterium | reverse complement strand
TGCCGTCGTGGCCGCGTCGGTTCCGCGACCTGCGGTTCCGGCGCCTGGTGGAGGACACCCTGCGCCTCGAGGCGCCGGCCCACGTCTACCTCAAGGTGTGCTGGATCAGCCACCTCGGGATGAAGCGCTTCGAGATCGCCTGGGACGAGTGGCGCCGCCGGCTCGCCGCGCTCGCGCAGGCGCCGCCGGGGTGCCGCGGACCCGAGCTTCCCGTGGCCGCGGCGCCGCTCACCGGCGAGCTGCCGCTGCCGGAGACGGGCCCCGAGCACGCGGCGTACCGCGACGCCCTGGCGGCGCTGATCGACGAGCTTCACAGCCAGGTATCCGTACACCCCCTGGCCCGCCTCCACGACTGCGAAGAGACCACCGGCGACGCGCCGCAGATCACGCTGAACCACACCAACCTTGGGACTTTCTAGCGTCAGGGCGAGGAGCAGACATGACCCCCTTCAGATCGCACTATCCCGAGTTCGTCCCCAACCAGATCCTGACCAACACGCAGCTCAACCAGCTCCGCGACCACCTCGACCGGCAGGACCAGTTGAGCCGGGTTCGCCTGGCGGGCACGGGCATCGTCTGCGGCCTCACGTGGTCGATCGACGCCGCCGGCGCCGTCGCCCTCGCCGAGGGCTACGGCGTGACCTCCGACGGCCACCTCGTCGAGCTCGCCGCCGGCGTCTTCACCCACGCCGTGCCCTACGCGGACCCGGGCGTCGACGCGGACGGCGAGCCCGTGTACGAGCCGTGGCGCGACGGCACCGGCGGCCAGATCGAGCTCTTCGAGCTCCTGGACGCCGCCGCCGTCGCCGACCTCGAGGTGACGCCTCAGCCACTCGACTCGACGCTGACGGGCGGGCGCGTCCTGGTGCTCTACCTCGAGCGCGAGCCGGTGGCGCTGCGCTCCTGCATCGTCACCGACTGCAACAACACCGGGACCAACGTCCACCTCAACGCCCGCGCTCTACTGGTGTCCCGCGACGCCCTCCAGGCGGTGACGCCGTGCCCGCCGCCCCCGGCTCTCACCCGGCTGCCCCGCTTCCACACCGCCACGCCGCTCGTGGACCTGGGCACCGCCGGCGACGTCGACGGCGTCTACCAGGGGCTCGTCCAGGCGGCGCTGCCGACCCTCTCCGCGGCCGTGCAGGCGGCCTTCGACGCCCACGGGCCGCGGCTCGACGTCGACGTCGACGTGGCGCCCGGGCTCGCCGCGCTCGACCAGGTCGTCGCCGACGCCGGGACGATCCATCAGCTCCACCACGACCTGCTGAAGGACTTGGCGGACGCCCTCGACGAGGCGGTCACCGGGGCCTGCGAGCTGGCGGCCGAGTGCTGCCCGGCGAGCCTCTTCCCCCGCCACCTGATGCTCGGGGACCTCGACGTCAGCGACGGCTTCACCGCCGCCGGCTTCCGCCACGCGTTCCGCCCGGCGCCGCTGCGCGACGTGACGGACGGCGACCGCGAGCGGGTCCGCCGGCTCTTCCTGCGCCTGGCGGCGATGCTCGCCAACGTCGACGTCCTGGCCTTCGACCGTTCGGGCACGGC
>DASWIG010000860.1:0-4703 GCA_036397835.1 Thermoanaerobaculia bacterium | reverse complement strand
ATGGTGAGCTGCGCCGCCGCGGTCCCAAACCCAGCCATCCATCCGATGGTGAAGAGCGCGCTAGCCCAGATCGAAGGGCGTAGGTCGACGGCGGGCCGCGTTCGTCGGGCGGCTCGCCATGACATCCTCGTTCGAGGCAGTGATGATCGGAACATGATTTCCTCCACGGGGCGTTTGCGATGGGTCCGCACCAGCCTCCGACTACCTAGTCGGAAAGCGCGGCGAAGATCCGCCACGCGGAGCCGGAGCGCCGAGCGTCGGGCTACCGGACGCCCGAGCCGCGGCGGAGAAGGAGATCGGCAACGTCGGCCTGGGACTCGCCGATCGCGGTGTTCGACCTCCTGATGCCTTGCCTTCTCGTCGGGACGATGTCGCCGCGAGTGGCGGTGCTCGGCAAAGGCACCGAGTCGAAGACCCTGGCAGACAAGCTCGCCCTGGGCGCGGACGGAGAGCCCTACGACCTCGACGAGCTGACGGCGGCGCTCGTCGGCGCCGGTGGTCCGTGCCGGGTCTTCGTCGACGCCACGGCACGCCTCGAGGTCACCCGCTGCTACGACCGCCTGCTGGCCTCCGGCGTCCACGTGGTGACCGCCAACAAGCTGCGGCTGGCGGGCCCGCGGGAGCAATGGGATACACTGCGGCGAGCCGGGCCGGGTCGCCTCTACTACGAGACCACGGTCGGCGCCGGGTTGCCGGTGACCTCGACGATCCAGTCGCTTCTGGCGACGGGCGACCGCGTACGGCGGATCGAAGGCGTGCTCTCGGGCACGCTCGGCTATCTCGCCGGCGAGCTGGAGGCGCAGCGTCCGTTCAGCGCGGCGGTGCGCAGCGCCCACGAGCTCGGCTTCACCGAGCCGGATCCGCGCGAGGACCTGAGCGGCCGCGACGTCGCGCGCAAGCTCCTGATCCTCGCCCGGCTCTCGGGCCGCGACCTCGACGACGACGAAGTGGCCGTCGAGGCCCTGCTGCCCGACGCGAGCTGGTACGACATGACGATCGAAGAATTCTGGCGCCGTCTCCCCGAGCTCGACGCGTCCCTGGCCGCCCGCCAGGCCGCGGCGGCGCGCGTCTTCAGCGACGTGCTGCGGGCGGCGGTCGAGGCGTGAAGGAGAGACGAGGGCGGCGGTCGAGGCGTGAAGGAGATACGAATGTTCTGGGAACGTGAAGCCAACCGTGACGATCCGAAGTGGACGGACCTCGCCCGCCTGGCCGGCGGCCGGGCGCCGGTGGCGGTGCTCGGCGCCACCGGCAGCGTGGGCCAGCGCTTCGTGCAGCTCCTCGCCGACCACCCGTGGTTCGAGGTCCGGGCGCTGACCGCGTCGGAGAGCTCGGCGGGCAAGCCCTACGGCGAGGCCGTGGCCTGGGCGCAGACGACGCCGCTGCCGCCGGCGATCGCCGCGCTCGAGGTGCGCTCCACCGACGCGGCGAGCGCCGCGGCGTGCCGCGCCGAGGGCTGCCGGCTGGTCTTCTCGGCCCTCGACCCGTCGGTGGCGGGCGAGGCGGAGACGGCGTTCGCCGAGGCGGGCTGCACGGTGGTGTCGAACGCCAGGAGCCACCGCATGGACCCGGACGTGCCGCTCCTGGTGCCGGAGGTCAACGCCGACCACCTGGCGCTGCTGCGCCGGCAGCGCTTCGCCTCCGGCGGCGCCATCCTGACCAACCCGAACTGCTCGACGATCGGCCTCGTGCTCGCGCTGAAGCCGCTGGTCAAGGCGTTCGGCGTCGCGCGGGTCCACGTGGTGACGATGCAGGCGCTCTCGGGCGCCGGCCTGCCGGGGGTGCCGGCGGCCAGCGCCGTCGACAACCTGATCCCCTACATCGGCGGCGAGGAGGAGAAGCTCGAGACCGAGACGCGCAAGATCCTCGGCCGGCTCGACGACGGACGGATCGAGGAGCACGAGATCGCGATCAGCGCCGCGTGCAACCGCGTGCCGGTGATCGACGGCCACACTCTGTGCGTGTCGGTGGAGCTCGAGGCCAAGGCCTCGCCCGCCGACCTGCGGAAGGCCTGGGAGACGTTCTCGGGCCAACCGCAGCTCCTGAGCCTGCCGATCGCGCCGGCGCAGCCCGTCCACTACCTCGACGCCCCCGACGCGCCGCAGCCGCGCCTGCACCGCGACCTCGAGCGCGGCATGGCGATCACCGTCGGGCGTCTGCGCCCCTGCAACCTCTTCGACTACAAGTTCGTGACCCTGTCGCACAACACGCTGCGCGGCGCCGCGGGCGGCTCCCTCCTGGTAGCGGAGCTGGCGATCGCGCGCGGCTACGTCGACGGGCTCAAGGTCGAGCAGTAGCCCCCGCCTCCACCGGGCCGCCTCCGGCCGAACGTCGGCCCTCCTCGTTGGCCGATCGGCCGAGTTTCGACTTTTTTCCGAGTTGCCCTTGACAAATCCGCCCGGACTATGACATACTATATAGTAGGGTAGTTTTTACCCGTCTCATCACAGCATGGCGTATTGCCATCTCGGATCGGGGGGATCCGGCCGAGATCCTCCCTCATCCGCCGTGCCGATGCCATACGGCGGCCCTGATCGACTCCGGGCCGCCCGCGGTGCGTCCGTCAACCAGGAGTCGACCGGAAAGGAGAAGCCATGACGAGCAGGCCGCGCGGCCCGCCACGGAGGCGGTAGACCGCGAGAAGCAGGAGCGAGCAAGCTGGCGCCAAGCGCCACCCAACGAACCAGAAGGAGAAACCAAATGGCAGAACAACTGACCCACATGATCCTGCGGCGGGTCGAGCTCGGCAAGACCGTCGGGGCGGGAATCGACGCCCTCCTCGACGAGGCCGCGGCCGGCTACGGCGCCTACCTGGCGCCGGTCACGGCGGACGGCGAGCCGTCCGTCGACCTCCGGCAGCAGCTCGTGCTGCTGCGCCGCAAGATCGACGCCCACGTCGAGGCCCTGAAGGGGATCGACGTGGGCGTCCTCACTCAGACGAGCGAGAAGGACCTCGTCAAGACCGAGCTCGACGAGCTCACCGGCAAAGTGATCGTCAAGCTCCGCCGGGTGATCGACACCGCGAGCGGCGTCTTCGGCAAGGAGATCCTGCCGGCGATCGGCCTCAGCGGTTCAACGAGCCGGGCGCCCCTGAGGCTCTACGAACGCGGCCGCCGCGCGCAGACGCTCCTGAGGGGCCCCGACCTGAACCTCCGGCCCAAGGCCGGATTCGCCCTCGGTCCGGACGGCGAGAGCGCCGTCTCGGCGCTCGCGCTGGCCGAGGAGCTGGAGCCCGAGCTGACCGAGCTCGGTCTGCTCGTGGACACGCGCTTCGCGGGCGACCGCGGGCAAACGGCCGCGCGCACGCGGCGCGGCCGGGCGGTGGAGGAGTTCGACCTGGGGATGCGGGGCATCGTCCGCATCGTCCAGGGAACGCTCCTCGCCGCCGGCCGGGAAGACCTGGCGCGGCAATTCCGGACGCGGCTTCGCCGCCTCGCCCGGCAGCAGCGCGACACGACCGAACCTTCCACTTCCACGCCTTGATCCCCCTCCCGCCTCCCGGCCCTCGCGGGCCGGGAGGCCCTTTCCCCGACCTGGATCCACGGATTTGAATCGCGCTCCCGAGCAAACAGAGTGCCGTCTTGGCCGGATGAGCTCTCTCGGCGGTCGGAACGCGCGCCGTTCAACGCTCTAAACTTTTTTAACCGTTGAAACGAGTGCCGTTTCGGCCGGAAAACTTTTTCTGCGGCCGAAACGAGTGCCGTTTTGACCGGAAAACTTTTTTTACGGCCGAAACGAGTGCCGTTTTGACCGGAAAACTTTTTCTGCGGCCGAAACGAGTGCCGTTTTGACCGGAAAACTTTTTCTGCGGTCAAAACGGCACTCGTTTCACCCTCGGAACTTTTTCAGGGGCCGGAACGAGTGCCGTTTTCCGTTGAGCTCTTTCAGCGGCAGGATCGGGGGTCGTCTGGCCCGCTGAGCGTCGTCAGCGGCCGGATCGGGGGTCGTTAGCCACCCCTCCTGTCCTGCCCTCCTTCTGGGTTGCACTCCGCGGTGACGTTCGGGTAGGGTCGGATTCGGCGCTGGAGAAGAGGTGGACAACCGGTCGAGGAGCTGCTCCAGCCCGGAGCGGTCTCGGGAGGATTCTCATGGTCTCTCAGCAGGGAAGATTGCCGCTCGTCCTGGCTCTGGGCGGGCTCGTGCTCGGCGCGACGCAGGCTCGGCCGCAGGTCTGCAATCCGGGCGGATTCCACGGCTACGACCCGCTCCCGACCTCGGTGCCGGCGGCGAAGAACTGCGTCGGCCTCTTCTGGTGCCACCCGCCACAGTTGGTCTTCGAGGGCTACGAGCCCCGGCCGGCCGCGTGCGACCCGGAGACCGGGACGTGCGTGGTGCGGGCCAACGTCCTGGGGACGTTCCCGGGCTCCTCGGGAAACTCCACGGCGATCGGCTTCTCCGACAGCCCCACCAAGCTCATCTGGACCCTGGGCGGCGGCTTCGTGGGGGCCTGCGGGAGCTTTGCCGGCCGGATCCAGAACGACCAGGGCCGGGTCTGGATCCAGGCGGGCAACTTCTCCTGCGACAATCTTGGAGGAACCACCGGCACCGGCGTCTATACCCTCACCGCCCTTCAGTGCGACGGCGCCTGCCCGCACACGACGACCCTCGACGTCGACCTGACCGCTCCCGCCATCGCCGCCTCGCTCTGCTCGCCCCCGGTCGATTTCACCTGCAACGAGAACGACTGCGAGACCTGCCTGGCGGCC
>DASWIG010000859.1:0-2526 GCA_036397835.1 Thermoanaerobaculia bacterium | reverse complement strand
CCCGGCAGACGAAGTCTGCCGGGTGAAGCTCATTCCAGCTCGGAATCCGGGATCTCAGGGACCTCGCCCGGCGCGGCCGCCGCTTCGAGGCTCCGGAAGGTCGCCGAGCCCATGTCGCTGGTGTCCCACCAGCGGCCGCCGGGGCCGAAAAAGCGTTGCAGCCTTCGTGCCGACTGGCGGTCGAACGGCCGATTCCAGGTGCCGATGTCGTCGGTGATGCCGAGACCGAAGAGGTTGGCCTTCAGGCTGTGGCAGGTCACGCTGCAAGAGTCCGGCATGCCGCCCTGGGCCTGGTACGTGAGGTTCTTCTCCGGCGGGATCGCCTCGAAGGAGTGCGAGGCGATGTCGTAGAGCTCCGCCGAGGTGGCGATCTTCGGCATGTGGCAGCCCGAGCAGTACGACAGCCCCATGGTCCGCTCGGGGGCGAACGGGTGGTTGGTGTGCGCGCTGACCACGCGGCCGATCTCCTCGCGGTTGGCCTCGAAGTTGGCCACCTGCTGCAAGGTGATCTCCTCGAAGGGCCCGTGCGTGGCGTGGCACGCCAGGCACAGGCTGCCGTTCTCGTCGCGGGTGGGGATCCTCAGCCCGTCGTCGACGATCACGTCGCGTACCAGGTGCGGGTTGGAGGTGTTGCCGTGGACGGCGTGGCACTCGCTGCAGCGCACCGGGTGGAAGGGGAAGGCGGGCTTCTCGGAGGCCAGGAAGTCGAAGTACTGCTGGTAGTTCTCGCGCGAGTTGACGTCGTCGGGCCAGCGGACGCCGGCGTCGGTGAAGAAGTCCTCGAGCGGCTCGCCGCGGCCGGGATGCCAGCTACGGCCCGCGGCGTCGTCGAAGGGCCAGGCGTGGGTGCCGCCCGGCACCGACTCGACCCGCAGATGGCACTGGCCGCAGACCTCGTTGGCCTGGGTGGTCGCCAGGTCGTCGGGATTGACGATCCGGCGCGGATCGCCGCCGCCGATGATGTGCGCGGCGCCCGGTCCGTGGCACGACTCGCAGCCGATGTTGACGAGGTCGGTGATGCCGTCGCGGTTGTAGTCGAAGTAGCCCGGGTCGGCGGGATCGAAGAGCACGGCGATGAAGGAGTCGAAACGCCACTCGCCGGCGGCGGTCTGGGCGACCCCGCGCACCCCGGTGGCGTGGCAGCCGATGCAATTCTTCGAATAGGAGCCGTCGTTGCCCGCGGCGAGGCCGGCGGCCGTCGTGGCGGCGTTGAACCGCGGCTGGTTGTTGCCGTTGTACCAGTACTCGGGGTGGTAGGCCACGTAGCGGCGGCGGACCTCGTTGTACTGCACGGGGCTCACGTAGTTCTCGGCCGACACGCCGCCGACGCCGCCGCTCGCCACCGGCACCTCGAGCAGGTAGCGCTGCTTCCAGTCGCCGGTGCCGCCGTCGGTGGCGACGACCCGCATCTTGAGCTGGCCGATGGTCATGTAGTAGACGCCGCCCTCGACCGAGAGCTTCGGCGCGTTCGGCTTGTAGGGGTTGAAGGGCGAGGAGATGGCGTTGAAGTCGAGACCCTGCACGAAGTCGTCGACGCCGTTGTTGTCGTGGTCGGCCACCACGCCCCTGCCGGGCACCAGCGAGTGCTGCGTCAGCGGTCGCCGCAGGGCCCGCGCGTGCTTGGTGGTGCGCCAGCCGGCCTTTTCCGGATGGCAGGCGAGGCAGAACTCCGAGCCCACGTAGACGCCGTCATCCATCTCCTGCTTGGTGTAGATGCTCTGAAGGTCGACGAGAAGCTGGTTCTGCAAGCCCTGCTTGTGCAGGCTGACGCTCTCGAGCCCCGCCGGCGGATCCGCGCCGGCGCCCGGGACCGTCAGGAGCGCCAGGGCGACCAGAACGGCCGGGGTGATTCCGGCCACGTTGACGGTTTTCATGGGGATCTCTCCTTTCCTTGCCCTTCTGTTCATTCGCCGAGCCGTTCACTCGTCGAGGAATGTCGGGTCGCTGTTGGAGCCGTGGATGGCCCGGTGACAGCTATGGCAGGCCCGGAAGCGGGCCTGGGTGAAGTCGTGGAACGACCGGTCCGGCACGTTGGCGTGGCACTCGAGGCACAGGCTCAGCACGGTGCGGCGCACGAGCTGGCGCGGGTTCGAGGAGCCGTGGGGCTCGTGGCAGTCGAGGCAGCCGTCGACCTCGCGCGCGGCGTGGGGGAAGATGAACGGCCCCGCCTTGTCGGTGTGGCAACTGACGCAGACGCCGCCGTTGCCGAGCATGGTGAAGCGCCCCGCGTCGCCGCCGCCGTGTACCGCGTGGCAGCTCTCGCAGCCGGCGGCCTCGCTGCCCTCCCGGTGGACGAACGGACGCGCGAAGGTGGCCCGCACGTCGCCGTGGCAGTCGCCGCACAGGCGCCGGGTGTCGGCCACGAGCAGCGGCTCGGCCGCCGGCGCCGCGTGGCCCGACACGTGGCAGTCGAGGCAGGCGACGCCGTTGCGCTCGTGCCCCGGCGTGGCCTTGCGCATGGCCCCCGCCCGGTCGGGATGGCAGTCGAGGCAGGCCGCCGGCGCCGGCCAGCGGTTGATGCTCTCG
>DASWIG010000858.1:0-1702 GCA_036397835.1 Thermoanaerobaculia bacterium | reverse complement strand
ACGCGGAATCCCGGTGTAGGGGCGCACGGCGCACGCCCGCCCCGACGGAGCCGGGGCGCGATAGCATGGGCTCATGTCGGGCAAGGCGACCAGGAGTGCCGACGACGTTCCCCGCGAGCTCGAGCGGGCCGGCGAGCTCTGCCTGGCCTTCGCCAACACGGCGGCGCCGCGGCTGGACGACCGATCCCAGAAGACAAAGCCGCCTCCCGCTCTCGGCAGCTACGGTGACCTGGTCGACTGGGGACGACGGATGGGCGTGCTGGAGGACCTCGACGCCGAACGGTTGACGCAGGCGGCGGCGGAACGCCCCGAGGACGCCGCGGTGGCCTTCACCCGCGCCCTGTCGCTGCGCGCCGGCCTGGTGCGGATCTTCACCGCCGTGGCGCTCGGCAAGCCGGCCGCGTCCAGGGACCTCGAAACCCTGAACGGCGCCCTCCGCGCCGCGCTGCCCTGGCGCCGGCTCGCCGGCCGCGGCAAGTCCTTCCATTGGCAGTGGGACGGCGACGAGGAGGCTCTCGACCGGATGCTCTGGCCGGTGGTGGCGTCGGCGTCGGAGCTCTTGCTCTCCGACGACCTCCGATGGCTGCGACAGTGCGCGGGTGAGCGCTGCCCGCGGCTCTTCGTCGACCGTGGATCCCGCCGGCGCAAGTGGTGCGACATGAACACCTGTGGGAGCCGCCCCAAGGGACGGCGGCACTATAAAAGGAACCTGGCGAGGCGCCAGCGGTACGTCTTTTGACCACGTCGCTCTTTCCTGGCCTGTCGGAGCCTGGCGACGAGCTCGATTTACCGATAATAGCGCTCTGGGCGGTGGGATATGGTTGTTACCAACCGGCAATGGCGAGATGGATGGTGGGATATAGATGTTACCAACCGGCCATGGCGGGATGGATGGTGGGACAATGCTGCTACCAACCGGCAATGGCGGAATGAATGGTGGGATACAGTCGAAATCCCACCGTCCTGGCGGCTCGTATCGGTTGGACACCAGCCAATCCAACCACTCATTCTATTCGGAATGGTGGGGTCGATGGGGTAGCCGCTCGACGGGCAGTATTCGCGGGCCAGCTCGCCCGCGGCCGGTGTGAACGGCTCGAAAGACCCCCGATTGCACCTGCCGCGAACGGCTGCCGGAATCCTGAGAAGCGTTCGTGGTCAAGGATGACCGGGGCAAGCCCGGAGCGCCGCGACCAGCCGACTCAGCGCGTCGGGACGTTCCGCTTCGGGGAATAGATTCACGAGCTGGAGGTCCTCGAGCGTCGTTGTCGAGTCGATCTCGAACGTCGGCACCTCGCACTCCGAGAGCCGGACCGGGACGATGAAGATCCGGCCCGGGGCCAGCTCCCGGTAGACGGCGATCGCGTCGCGGATCTCCGGAAAGGCGCCGGACACGTCCCGTCCCGCCATTTCCTGGGACAGGCAAAGGACGAAGGCGTAGGCGTCCTTCAGGGCCTGGCGGATCGCCAGCTTCCAGTTGGCGCCGGGCGGGATGTCGGCGTCCCACCACACCGTCTCGCCGCTCGCGATCAGGTCGTCGCGGAGGCGCTGGACATCGTCGGAGGTCTCGCGGACGTAGGACAGGAAGACGTGTTTCTTCGTCACCGGCTTCTCCCTCTTCCTCGACGAAGGCCCCTTTTCGGACGACGACGGAGTCGTCTCTTCGCGGACGGCGGGCGCCAGCGGACGACGCGTCAGCACCCCG
>DASWIG010000857.1:0-5741 GCA_036397835.1 Thermoanaerobaculia bacterium | reverse complement strand
CCGGCCGTACGCCGAGCCCCTGGCTCGGTTCCTGAACGCCCTCGCCTGTGCGGGAAACCTGCCCAGGACCATCCTCTACAACGTCAATCCGCGGGATACCGAGATGCTGGCCTCCGTGCTCGGCAGCTTCGAGGACGGCTCCGTGCCGGGAAAGATGCAGCTCGGTTCCGCCTGGTGGTTCCTGGATCAGAAAAACGGCATCGAGCGCCAGCTCGAAGCCGTCTCCCAGATCGGCTCGCTGCGCCGGTTCGTGGGCATGGTGGCCGATAGCCGTTCGTTCTTGTCGTTTGCCCGTCACGAGTACTTCCGTCGCATCCTCTGCAACCTGCTCGGCGCCGACATGGCCGCGGGCCTCTTGCCCCGGGACTTCGATCTGGTGGGCGACCTGGTGCAGGACGTCTGTTTTCGCAATGCGGCGAGCTACTTCGGGTTCGACTTGCCCGGCCGTGGTGTGGAATCGCACAGGGCGTCCGATGACTTCTCTTTGGCAAGCATCAGGACGTGATCCTCCGCTCGCGTCCCTCGCGGATCGAGCATCGTGTGCGCCTGGCTCACGCCGCGCCATGCGCCAGGGCTCTTCCGTGGGGCGTGATCTCCTTCCGGAGCTTCTCGCCCAGCTTGTCCTTTTCGACTTCGAGGTCGTAACGCGTCTGCAGATTCAGCCAGAAACGCTCCGAGGTCTCGAAGAACCTCGAGAGCCGCAGAGCGGTATCCGCCGTGACCGACCGCTTGCCATGGACGATCTCGTTGATGCGCCGAGGATGTACATGGATCGCCTTGGCGAGCTGATACTGGCTCATCGCGAGGGGCTTCAGGTACTCCTCCAGCAGGATCTCTCCGGGATGGACGGGTGGGAGTTTCTTGCTCATGACTAGCCTCTTTCAGGAGTGGTAATCGACGATCTCGACCTCGTAAGCGTCTCCGTCGCTCCAGCGGAAGCAGACCCTCCACGTGTCGTTGATGCGGATGGAGTGCTGTCCCACACGGTCACCGTAGAGCTTTTCCAGTCGGTTTCCCGGTGGAGAACGAAGGTCTTGGAGCGACTCGGCGCCATCGAGGATCGCGAGCTTGCGCTGCGCTCCTCGTCGGATGTCTTCCGGCAGCTTCCGCGAGACCTCCCGCGTGAAGATCGTCTCAGCCTCTCGGTCACGGAAGCTGCGGATCATCTTTGGATGATAACGCGGCTCGTTACTATTGTCAAGACCCGAGCCTGCCGAGCCGAGGCCGATCTGGCCAAGCTCGTCCTCGCCTCGCACCGGCAGCCCGGCGGTGACGATGCGGGTGGGACTGCCTCCCGAACCCGCGGCCACCGAATCGGGCGCCTTGGGGGCGGATCCGGGGCGCATCGCCCTCGC
Organism: Thermoanaerobaculia bacterium; assembly: GCA_036397835.1. Classification (GTDB taxonomy): domain Bacteria; phylum Acidobacteriota; class Thermoanaerobaculia; order Multivoradales; family J023; genus DASWIG01. The sequence continues at coordinate 4,386 of DASWIG010000857.1, read as the reverse complement.
AGCGGACCAGCGCGTCCCCCTCGATCTGCGCGCCGCCCCGAGTGCCGTAGACCTCGACGCGGTGCGGGAATCCCGGCGCGGCCGCGGTGGTGGCGACGAGGGCGCCGCCGGCGCCGCCGGCGCCGCCCGAGAAGGCGAGCGACAGGGCACCGGTGCAGGTGCCGTGCGAAGCCCGGCGGATCGCCTCTGAGACCGGTCCGGGTTGGCTCGGGAAGATACCGCTGCAGCGCAAATCGTGTACCATATGGGCGAAGCGCGGTTTGACGCGCGATCTCAAGTATGGCGTGGGGTCCTGCTGTACACCGCAGAGCTCCGACAGCGAAGAAGGAAGGGCAGCAGCCAAGTCGCTGACCTACAGCATCGGCGCGGGGAGGGCTCGGGAGCATGAAGCAGACGTCTGTTTTCGCAATGCGGCGAGCTACTTCGGGTTCGACTTGCCCGAGCGTCGTGTGGAAAGGAAAATGGCAACCGCGTCAGCTCTGGCGACGTCCTGATGCTGAAGAGACTCGAGCTCATGCCGCTGATCCAGAAAGTAGACAGTCCGCGCTACCTGCGCCTGCACGAGGCCGACAACGTCGCCGTCATCGTCAACGACGAGGGCGTTTCGGCCGGCGCGGAGCTCGACGGCGGCCTACACGCGCGGGAGGCGATACCGCAATGCCACAAGGTCGCGCTCCGGCCGATCGCCAGGGGCGAGGCGGTGCGCCGTTACGGGCAGGTCATCGGCGCGGCACGGCGCGCGATCGCCGAGGGTAGCTGGGTCAAGGAGGCCGACCTCGACCTGGTCGCGCCGCCGGCGCTCGACTCGCTGCCGCGCTGCACCGACGTGCCGGCCAAGGCGCCGCCGCTTCAAGGCTACACCTTCGAAGGCTACAAGAACGCCGACGGCAGCGTCGGCACCCGCAACGTCCTCGGCATCAGCACGACCGTGCAGTGCGTGACGGGGGTCTTGGAGCACGCGACCAAGAGGATCCGCGACGAGCTGCTGCCGCGCTACCCGAACGTCGACGACGTGGTCGGCCTGACCCACGCCTTCGGCTGCGGGGTCGCGATGCACACGAAGGACGCTGAAATCCCGATCCGCACGCTGCGCAACCTCGCCCGCAACCCGAACCTGGGCGGTCAGGCTCTGGTCGTCGGGCTGGGCTGCGAGATGCTGCAGCCCGAGCAGATCGTCGCCGCGGGAGACGGTGGCCTCGATCTCGACGGACGCTGGCTTTACCGGCTGCAGGAGTCGCGCCACGGCTTCGCCGAGATGATCGAGCAGATCATGGCGTTGGCCGAAGGGCGTCTGCGGAAGCTGAGCCAGCGGCGCCGCGAGACCTGCCCCGCCTCGGCGCTGGTGGTCGGCATGCAGTGCGGCGGCAGCGACGGCTTCTCCGGGATCACCGCGAACCCGGCCCTCGGTTACGCCTCCGACCTGCTCGTGCGCGCCGGCGCCACGGTGATGTTCTCCGAGGTCACCGAGGTCCGCGACGCGGTACACTTGCTCAGCGCCCGCGCCGAAAGCGAGGAGGTCGCAGAGGCCCTGATCCGCGAGATGGATTGGTACGACCGCTACCTGGAGCGGGGCCACAGCGACCGCAGCGCGAACACGTCGCCGGGCAACAAAGCCGGCGGCCTGTCCAACATCGTGGAGAAGGCGCTGGGCTCGATCGCCAAGTCCGGCAGCTCGGCGATCAGCGGCGTGATCGGTCCGGGCGCGCGCGCGCGAGGAAGCGGCCTGCAGTTCTGCGCCACCCCGGCCAGCGACTTCGTCTGCGGCACGCTGCAACTGGCCGCCGGCATGAACCTGCACGTTTTCACCACCGGGCGCGGCACCCCCTACGGGCTGGCGATGGCGCCGGTGATCAAGGTCAGCACGCGCACCGAGCTCGCGCGGCGCTGGCCCGACCTGATCGACGTCGACGCCGGCAGGATCGCCGCCGGCGGCAGCAGCGTCGAGGAGCTCGGCTGGGAGCTGTTTCACTACTACCTCGACGTCGCCGGCGGGAGGAAGAAACCCTGGGCCGAAGTGCATCGGATCCACAACGACTTGACGCTCTTCAACCCCGCGCCGCTCACCTGAATCGCGGCATCAGGGAAGCCCGGCGCCGAGGCCGGCGGCCTCGTAGACGGCGAGGACCAGCGCCGATCTCCGGCCCTCTTCTCCGGCGACGAGCGGCTCGCGTCCCTCGCGGATCGCGGCGACGAAATCCCGCACGATGAGCGTGTGCCCGACGGTGCTGACCGTTCTGCTATCTCCACACCCCGCGCCACCCGTACTGGCCATGCTGAGAGGCGCAACGGCGCCCGCAACGGCTCCGGGGCCGGCAGTATGGTATGCTGTTCCCTGAAGGAGACGTCCCCGATGAGCCGCATCTCATGGCAAGATCGTGTCGTCGTTGATGAGAACCTCCACCACGGAGAGCCCTGCATTCGGGGTACTCGGATCGCTGTGCGGACCCTGATCGGGAGTCTGGCTGACGGTATGAAGCCAAGCGAGATCCTGGAGGTTTATCCTCAGCTTTCCGAGGAGGACCTTCTCGGGGCTCTGGCCTATGCCGCCGACGTCATGCGCCAGGAACTGATGGTGCCGTTTGCGCCGTCCACCCCTTCAGATGCACTTCAAGATCGATGAAGACCTGCCGCCGGCAGTGGCCGGGACTCATGGTGGCATTCTACTGCTGCGCCCCAATGAACATGGGATTCAACCGCCGTACTGGGACAAGCCCGCTACCTTGGGCAGGGAGGATCGGCGCCGAGGCCGGCGGCCTCGTAGACGGCGAGGACCAGCGCCAGCGACCTCCGGCCCTCTTCTCCGGCGACGAGCGGCTCGCGTCCCTCGCGGATCGAGGCGACGAAATCCCGAACGATGAGCGTGTGCCCGACGGTGCCGATGGCGGTGGGGCTGGCCCCCGATCCCGCGGCCACCGAATCGGGCGCCCGGGGGCGGATCCGGGGCGAATCGCCCTCCCAGCGGACCAGCGCGTCCCCCTCGATCTGCGCGCCGCCCCGGGTGCCGTAGACCTCGACGCGGTGCGGGAACCCCGGCGCGGCCGCGGTGGTGGCGACGAGGGAGCCGACGGCGCCGCCCGAGAAGCGCAGCGCCGCCACCACGCAGTCCTCCACCTCGATCTCATGATTCACCACCCCGCCCGAGGCGCCGACCACCTCCGCCTCTCCACCCATCAGCCACAGCAGCAGGTCCACGAGGTGGATGCCCTGGTTCATGAGCGCGCCGCCGCCGTCGAGGGACCAGGTGCCGCGCCATGCCGTGGTCGCCGTCCCCCCGGCAGGCGTTGACGTCGGCCGGGCAGTCGTCGGAGCAGGCCACACCGTCGCCGTCGGGATCGAGGAGGCAGGTGTCCCGGGTGGGTCGTCGCTGGCGACAGACCTCGTGTAGAGTGAAGGTCAGAGGATGAACGAGATTCCGGCCAGAGAGGTCAGCGCATGGAACATCTGATCAACGTCCACATCGAGAAGCTCCCCGAGGGCGTCTATCTGGCCACCTCCGAGGACGTACAAGGTCTCGTCGCACAGGGTCGGACGGTCGCCGAGACCCTGGAGATCGCCCGCGATGTGGCGAGGAAGCTCCTTGAGGCCGAGGCCGAACGTCGCGGCAGCAAGACGAATCTCCCGGTTCCGGGCAACTCCTTCGACTATCCCCTCATCGTAGGAGCCTGATGGGTCGTCTCGCCGGTTTCCGGTACCGTGACGTCGCGCGGCGTCTCCGGCGCCTCGGCTTCCAATTCGATCGCCAGGCAGCGGGGAGCCCGACGTCTTCGCGATGGCTTGCGCATGGTACTGGGCGACCATGCCCGCGCCGACGATCCCGAAGCCGATCTCCGTGCTCATTTCCTGTCTTCAACTCTCACATCTGGGTGGAAGAAGGCGGCAATCCGTCTTACGTCTTGGTCCGTGGGCGCGGCTCGAGCTGGTCCACGGGGGGCAGGGAAGAGGGGAGCAGCGTCTGCTCTTTCACCACCTCGCTCCGGCTCCAATGGGCGGCCAGGATCTCGATGGCCCGGGGTGAGGTGGGCGGCAGGACCACCGTGGCGGCCAGCTCTCCCGTGCGGACCATTTCCATTCCTTCGTCAGGGAGGCCGTCACAGCCCAGGATCGGGACGGCAGCGAGCCCCGCGGCTCCCCCCTTCGACTCGTGACTGTGGAGGGCGCTTCGGGCGCCCCGCGCCATCAGGTCGTTCTGACTGACGATGAGATCCACCTGTTGTGTTCTCCCGGCACCGAACCGCAGCCAGTCGTTCAACGCCTTTTCCGCTCGCTCCGCCTGCCAGCGGCCTTCGATCACGTGGATCTCGACCCTATCCCCTACCACTTCCCGGAACCCCTCCTGACGGCTCACCGTCGAAGGTGTGGCGCGAGCCCCGAGGATCAGCACCACGG
>DASWIG010000856.1:0-8178 GCA_036397835.1 Thermoanaerobaculia bacterium | reverse complement strand
GCCGGTGCCGATGTCCTGCTCCCAGCGCTGCGTCCACCGCGGGTGGGGCTTGTGCGGCTCGACGTTCGAGTAGAAGCCGTACTCGCCGGGCTGCGTGTCGTTCCAGAAGGTCCGCGGCTGGTGCTCGGTGAATTCGATCTCGACGATCGACTTCGGGCTCTTGTAACCGTACTTCCAGGGCAGCGCGAGGCGCCAGGGCGCGCCGTGCTGCATCGGCAGCGCGTGGCCGTAGCTGCCGAGGACGACGAAGGCCAGCTCGTGGCGCGCCTCGTCGAGGCGCAGGCCCTCGAAGTAGGGCCACGGGTACCAGCGCTGCCGGCGCTGCCCGGGCAGGCCCTTCTTGTCGAGCACGCTCACCAGGCGCAGGTACCTGGCGGAGGACAGCGGCTCGAGGAAATCGATCAGCGTCCGCAGCGGGAAGCCCGTCCACGGCACCTGCATGGCCCAGCGCTCCACGCAGCGGAAGCGGTAGAGGCGTTCCTCGAGAGGGAAGCGGGTGAAGAGGTCGTCGAGGTCGAGGGTGCGCGGCGTCTTGACGAGGCCGTGGACCTTCACGGCCCAGGGCGCCACCGGGTAGCCGCGGGCGAGCTCCCAGACCCGCTCCTTGACCACCGTGAACTCGTAGAAGTTGTTGTTGCTGCCGGCGACGTCCTCGGGCGTCAGGCCGCGGTCCTCGCCGAAGGCGTAGGCCGGGTTGCGCGCGGCCGGGAACCGGTCGGCGTGGCGGGTGCCGAGGGCCGGGTCGAGCAGGCCCGCGCGCTCGGCGGCCGCCGCCTTCCCCGGCAGACCCATCCCCAGCGTGCCGAGGCCGAGGGTGCCGAGGCCGAGCGAACGGAGCACCTGCCGCCGGTCGAGGAAGACGCTCTCCGGCGTCGCCAGACGCTCGGGAAGCTCCCACGGAGCGGGCACGTGGATCGCGGCCATGACGGCGTCAACCTCGCGGGTCGGTGGTGGCGCTCGCGTAGCGCTCGGGCGTCTCTTCGGGCAACAGCTCGAGCTCGAGCTGCGCCGAGCTGCGGCGCGACGGCGGGATGTAGCGCGACGACCGCGGCGGCGGCGGCGGAGGGGTCCGGCCCGGCGTGACCCGGGTGGCGGGAGGCCTGCGACCGCCGGGCTGGGTGCGCGGGTCGCGCTGCACGGTGCCGGGCGGGGACGGCACCTGGCCCGAAGTGAGGGTCCGGCGCCCGGCGCTCTCCGACGGCGGCGTGGCGCCGGGCTCCGCGGGCTGGGGCACGCCGATCACCGTGGTCCCGGCGCTCGCCGGCGCGGGGTCGCCGCGGCGAGCGCCGCGAGCGGCGTCCACGGGCGTCCCAGCGGCGTCCGGCGAGTCCTCGAACGGCGGCGGGCTGCCCCCCGCGTTGCCCGTGGACGACTCCCCGGTCGTGCCCGCGGCGTCCGTCTGTTCGTGTTGCCGGAGCATCAGTTGCACGATCCGTTCCGGCTCGCCGTAGAGGCGCGGCACCCGGCTCGCCGAGGGCTCGCCGTGGCGCTGCGAGAGCAGCAGGGCCTCGGTGAAGAGCGGGTTGTCGATGATGTGCGGGTTGTTCTCGGCGAAACTGAGCGACGGATCGTAGGCGAGGGCGCGGGCATAGTGGTCGAGGGCGTCGGCGCGGTCCTTCCTGCCCGCGAGGATCACGCCGAGCTGATAGTGCGCCCAGGCGTGCCGCGGATCCGTCTCGAGCAGTTGCCGGAGCTCGGACTCGGCGTCCTTGACGCGGCCGTCCTGCTGCATGAGCAGCGCGAGGTTGAAGCGCACCGACGGGTCGCCGGGCGCCAGGTCGAGGGCCTGGCGGTATGCCTGCTCCGCTTCCGCGTCGCGGCCCACCACCACCAGCAGGTTGCCGAGGTCGTTCCACGCCACCGGATCGCGGGGATCGCCGGCCACCCGCTCCTCCTGGGCGGCGAGCGCCTGAGTGAGGTCCGGCGGCGCGAGGGCCAGATTGGGCCCGGCGATCGAGGCGAGCAGCGTCAGCAGAAAGATCCCGATGAGGGTAGGTCGGATCACGGGTAGCTCCTTTGCTTCAGGCCTGGGCCGCTTTGATCGGCCTGGCCTTGATCTTCTTCTTGCCGTTCTCTTCGGCGATGCGGAATTGGATGTCCGAGCAGCCGGTCTGGGCGCGGATCGCCTCCGCCTGCTGGCGCAGATGGCCGCGGAAACGCTCGAGGTCCATGCCGGACCGGGCCGCGGCGGCGTGGTCGTAGAGGCCCTTGAACAGCGCTTCCACCGCTCCGTCGTGGCTCATGAGCACGCCCTGCGCAGGGTCGTGCCGCGGCTCCGGACGCTCGTCGCGGCGCACGGCGGTCCCCAGCTCGCGCTCGCGCAGCCGGCGGCCGAAGAGCTCGAGATGGCTGTTGAAGCGGCCCTCGAGCGCGCCCAGGCGAAAGGCGTCGGCCGAGGCGGAGAGCTTCGAGTTCTGCAGCCGCCGCAGCTCGCCGGCGATGTGCTCGCGCAGCTCGTCGGGCGGCAGCTTGAGGTCGCCGGCGAAGAAGCGCTGGCCGTCGACGCGGTACTTGTCCACCAGGCGGGCGAGGGCGTCCACGTCGCGCTCGAAGCGCTTGCGGTCCTCGGTCCTCTGCGCCTCCGAGGCCGGCGCCTGCTGCCTCGCGAGCAGGGGATTGGCTGGCGTCTGGTCGAAACTCACGCTTCCCACCGATCGGTGCCGTCGCCGCCGCGGATCGCCTACAATCGCCGGGTCCCGGATCCGCGCGTCGGCCGTCCACCCGGATTATACGGGAGCCGCGCCGCGCGGGTCCAAACTCCGGGGGACGCCGTCGGGGAAACGCCGTGAGCTCACGCATCCTCATCGTCGAAGACCGCGAGTCCCTGTGCCGGCTGATGCGGCGCGCCCTGGAGCAGGAGGGCTACGCCGTGACCACCGCCGCCGACGGCCGCGAGGGCCTCCTCCGCCTCGGAGCGCAGGAGTTCGACCTCGTGTTGACCGACCTCAAGCTGCCCGGCGCCGGTGGGCTCGAGGTGGTTCGGGCGAGCCGCCGGACGCAGCCCGCCGCGGCGGTGGTGGTGCTCACCGCCCACGGCACCGTGGCGGCCGCGGTGGAGGCGATGAAGGAGGGCGCGGCCGACTTCCTCGAAAAGCCGGTCGAGCTCGACGACCTGACGGCCCTCGTCCGCGCGCTGATCCACGACGAGCCGGGCGTGCTCGCCCTCCCCGGGGGGCCGCCGATCGTCGGCCGTCATCCCCGCATGCGCGCCGCTCTGCGGCTGCTGCGCAAGGTGGCGCCGACGGGCTCGACGGTGCTGCTCACCGGCGAGACGGGCACCGGCAAGGAGCTCTTCGCGCGCGCGGTGCATGCCTTGTCGCCGCGGGCCGCCGGGCCGTTCGTGGCCGTCAACTGCGCGGCGATCCCCGCCGCCCTGATGGAGAACGAGCTCTTCGGCCACGAGCGGGGAGCGTTCACCGGCGCCGTCACGCTCCAGCGTGGACGCTTCGAGCTGGCGGCGGGCGGCACGATCTTCCTCGACGAGGTCGGCGAGCTCGAGCTCGCCGTGCAGGGCAAGGTCCTGCGGGTGCTCGAGGAACGGACCTTCGAGCGGGTGGGCGGCGGCCGTCCGCTCGCGGTCGACGCGCGGGTGGTGGCGGCCACCAACCGCGACCTGCGCGAGATGGCCGGCCGCGGCGAGTTCCGCCAGGACCTGCTCTACCGGCTCGACGTCTTCCCCATCGAGTTGCCGGCCCTGCGCGAGCGGGCCTCCGACGTCGGCGACCTGGCCCGTCACCTGCTCGCCGGGATCGCCGCCCGGCTGGCGATCCCGGTGCCCGAGCTCGCCGCCGACGCCGTGGCCTTGCTCGAGGCCGAGCCGTGGCCCGGCAACGTGCGCCAGCTCGCCAACGTGCTCGAGCGGGCGGCGATCCTGCACGAGCGCGGCGCCATCCGAGCCGCCGATCTGGCGCCGCTCGTCCGGCCGCCCGCGGCCGTCGACGAGCGCGACGAGGTGCGCGAGGCCCTGGTCCAGGCCGCCGGCGACAAGCCCCGCGCCGCCGAAATGCTCGGCACCAGCCTGCGCACGCTGCAGCGCAAGGTGCGCCAGTACGACCTCGGCGGCGTGGGACGCTACCGCGAATGAGGCCTGCGTCCGGGCGGGGACAGGCCGGATTCGTCGCCTCCTGAGCTGCTCAGAGGACGATGGAGGGCGAAATCATCGCCTGCTTAGACTCTCAGCGATTCATCGGCCGATGAGCAGGGGGGACGCCCGGAGTTGCTCCCGTCCGAGCCCCGCTGAGCATCTCGGACGCGGACGGAGGAACCGTCCGTCGGCCGGTGAGCATCTCGGCGGCGCTCGTAGCCGCGTCCATCGTCGGCCGAGCGTCTCGGGGGCCGACGGCGCGGGCGTCCATGGGCCGGTGAGCAACTCGGACGCGGGCGTCCTTCGTCGCCTCGGACGTAGGGGCGGCCCCCCGTGGCCGCCCGAGACGCGCCAGCGTCTCCCGTCTCGGATAGAATGTCCGAGGAGGACGATGAACTCGATGACCACCGCAGCTCGAGCGCTCGATCCCGACGTCAGCCATGCCGTCGACGTGCCGGCCGACCTCTGGCGGCTCGGCGTGGACCAATACCACGCCATGGTCGAAGCGGGAATCCTCACCACCGACGACCCGGTCGAGTTTCTCGATGGCTACCTCGTCGCCAAAATGCCGAAGAATCCATCCCACACGGCGGCCACCTACCTGGTCCGCAAGGCCTTGGAACGTCTCGTGCCGAGCGGCTGGCTCGTCCACGCGCAGGAGCCGGTGACGCTCGCCAGCAGCGAGCCCGAGCCGGACGTCCTCGTGGTGCGCGGCGAGCTGCGCCATTACCTCGACCGTCATCCCGGCCCGCGCGACGTGGCCATGGTCGTCGAGGTCGCCGACGCTTCCCTCCGCAAAGACCGTGGACTCAAGAAGAGGCTCTACGCCGAGGCAGGGATTGCGCTCTACTGGGTCGTCAACCTGGTGGACCGCCGGCTCGAGACGTACGCCGAGCCGTCGGGGTCGGACTATCGGCAGAAGCAGGAGTATGGGCCGGACGACGAGGTCGCCGTCGTCGTGGGCGGCGTCGAGGTGGGACGCGTCGCGGTCCGGGACCTGCTGCCCTGAATCGGGTTGAAGGACATTCGCAGCATCCATGATACCCTCTGTCCGAACGGCGTGATCGAGGAAGGAGCCGAGATGAGGTTCTCAGAAGACGTCAGACCGGTCGACGAGTTGGTGACCTGTGGGGCGCAACTCGTTCGCTCTGTCGCCGAGGAGCGGCGTACGATCCTCCTGACGGAGAAGGGCACGGCCAAGGCAGTCCTGATGGACGTCGTCAGCTATGACCGGTGGCGCAGCACGGCCGCGATGCTCAAGCTCATCGCTCAGAGCGAAGCGGACGTGAAGGCGGGGAGAACCGTGTCGCAGGAGGAGGCCTTTGCTCGGGCGGAACGCGCCATCGTCCAGACCGAACAGACGGACTGAGCCTCTCCCGCCATGCGTCGCTACGATGTGATCTGGACCGAAGAAGCGGTCCAGGATCTCGAGGGAATAGCCCGCTACATCGCGAGGGATTCGCCGGGAAACGCACGGCGAGTCATGAAGCGTCTCCGCGACCGTGCGGACAGCCTTTGGAGCCTTCCAGAACGGGGCCGCGTCGTTCCCGAGCTTCTCGATCTGGGACTCCGAGACTGGAGGGAGCTTATCGTTCGGCCCTTCCGAATCGTCTACAGGATCTCAGAGAATAGCGTCTTGGTGGAGGTCATTTTCGATGGACGCCGCGATGCGGAGTCCCTGCTCGCCGATCGCCTCTTGCGACGGTGAACCGACGATCACCGGTCGCCGACGCTTCTCTACGGGAGGACCGGGGACTCAAGAAGCGGCTGCACGCCGAGGCGGAGATTCCGCTTTACTGGGTCGTCAACCTCGTGGATCGGCGGATCGAGACGTACGCCGAGCCGTCGGGGTCGAACTATCGGAGCACCAGAGCTACGGGCCGGACGACGAGGTCGTCGTCCTCGTGGACGGCGTCTTGGTCGGTGTTGACTTACCGCCGGTGCATTCATAGGATAGCTGTGGTGAATGCACCGGAGGATCTCGAATGCACCATCTCAAAGTCCGCAACGTTCCTTCCGACCTCGCCGCCGCCTTGGACGCGGAGAAGCAGCGCCGCCAAGGGTCGCTGAATCAGACGGTCATCGAGCTCCTGCGCCTGAGCCTCGGCGTCGGGCGCAAGCGCAGCAATGGGCTGGCGCGTCTGGCCGGCACGTGGACGGAGGAGGAGCACGAGCGATTCGAGGCGGCCATTGCCGTGACCGAGCAGATCGACGAGGAGCTCTGGAAGGCGTCGATGTGCGACGGGAAGGGGTCCGGGACCTGCTGCCCTGATCAAGGCGGACTCGGGGGGCTGTCGGTGTCGTAGCCGTTCTCCGCCGCCCACTTCCGCTCGTAACCCTCGACGCTCAACGTCCGGAGGCCGGCGTGAAGATCGAGTCATGGCCGCCCATCGCCGATGGTGTCCCCACGTTTCCTCGGGCCTACCCGACCACCCGAGGCCACCCCCGATAGGGGGTTGGAGATCAAAGCCCAGGGTCCGCACCCTGGGCTTTGCACCTCACAAATCCGAGAACGGCAGAGCCATCACCCGCGGATCCAGAGGCAAGCGGACGTCCCCCGGATGGACGACGTAGCCGGCGCCGGCCTGCGCTCCGACGTCCTCCTGGAACGTCCGGATCGCAGCGGCCATGGGCGGCCGCGGGGTGCCGGAGAGCTTGACCTCGATCGGCACCAGACGGCCGCCGGTCTCGACGACGAAGTCGACCTCCAGGCCCGCCGCCGTGCGCCAGAAGTAGACCCGCGGCTCTTCGCCGCGGTGCGCCATCGTGCGCACGATCTGCGACAGCACCGCCGTCTCCAGGATGGCGCCGCCCAATGGCCCGGCCGCCGCGTGCTCGGCCTCGCGCAGGCCCGAGAGGTAGCACAGCGTTCCCACGTCGCTGAGATAGATCTTCGGCGTCTTGACCAGACGCTTGCCGACGTTGGCGAAGTAGGGACGCAGGACGGTGACCTGGTAGCTCGCTTCGAGCACCGAGAGCCACGCCTTCACCGTGTTGACGGCGATCCCGAGGTCGCGGCCCACGTCGCTCAGGTTGAGGAGTTGGCCGCTGCGCGCGGCGATCACGCGCAGGAAGCTCTGGAACTGCGTCAGGTCGCCCACCTGGCGCAGGGTGCGCACGTCGCGCTCGACGTAGGTCTGGAGATAGCTCGCGTGCCAGAGCTGGAGGTTGCGATCGGGCATGGCCACGAGCTCCGGATAGCCTCCCCTGAGGAAGCTCTGCCACAGATCGCCGAACGCCAGACGATCGCCGGCGGCGTCTCCCACGTCCGCGGCCCGGTCCACCGGCGTCCACCAGGGACCGACCGCCTCGGGTCGTCCGGCCGCTTCCTGCCAGGAGAGCGGCAGGAGCCGCAGCACCGCGGCCCGGCCCGCCAGCGACTCGGTGACCCTATCGAGCAGCAACAGGTTCTGCGAGCCGCTCAGGAGGTACTGGCCCGCGCGGTCGCGGGCCGCGTCGATGCGCTCCTTCACGTAGGGCAGCAGCTCCGGCGCGTACTGCACCTCGTCGAAGATCACCGGCGGCGCCCAGGCTTCCAGGAAACCGCGCGGGTCGGCGAGGGCGGCGGCGCGCACGTCCGGCAGCTCGAGCGAGAGGTAGCGGTGCGACTCGCCGAAGAGCTGCTTGAGCAGCGTGGTCTTGCCCGACTGCCGGGGACCCGTGAGCACCACCGCGGGAAACTCCGCGACGGCTTCGCGCAGCGTCGGCTCGAGGGTGCGGCAGAGGTACGGAAGAGGCATGAGTCGCAATCTTGCATTTCGAATGCAAATTTGCAACCCCCGAGCTCCCTCCGGCCCTTGACGTCCGCCTCGAACCTGGCAGGATAGGGCCTCCTGAATCGACCCGGAGGAGACGGCACGATGGCGACGGGCACGTTGGAGGAACGCTTCACCAAGATGATCGCGGAGGAGCTGGGCTGCTGGCCACAGCAGGTGACGGCGGCCGCCGGCCTCTTCGCCGAGGGCGCCACGGTGCCCTTCGTGGCCCGCTACCGTAAGGAGGCCACCGGCGGCCTCGAGGACGCGCAGCTCGAGACTCTGGCCAAGCAGCGGACCTACTACCTCGAGCTCGCCGAACGCCGCGACGCCGTGCTG
>DASWIG010000855.1:0-4568 GCA_036397835.1 Thermoanaerobaculia bacterium | reverse complement strand
CGCTCGCGCAGGCCGTGGGGCTCGCGCGGATAGGTCACGAAGCGCGCCGGCACGCCGCGGATGCGCAGCGCCGTGTAAAGCTCCAGGCCCTGCGCGGGGTGGACGCGCTCGTCCTTCTCGCCGTGCAGGATCAGGGTCGGCGTGCGCGCGCCCTCGAGGTGGGCCAGCGGCGAGCGCTCCCAGTGCAGGGCCGGCTCGTCGAACCACCAGGAATTCCAGTGGACGAGCGACATCTCGTAGGGGATGTCGGTGGTGCCGGTGAAGGAGATCCAGTTGCTGATGCCGGCGCCGACGACCGCGGCGGCGAAGCGCGCGCTGTGACGCGTCGCCCCCCAGGCCGAGAAGTAGCCGCCGTAGGACCAGCCGCCGGTGCCGACGCGCGCCGCCTCGACGAGGCCGCGGGCGACCAGGGCGTCGACGCCGCCGAGCACGTCGGCGTACTCGGCGCCGCCGAGGTCGTCGTGGTCGGCCTTGGCGAAGTCGACGCCCCGGCCCTGGCTGCCGCGGTAGTTGGGCTCGAGGACCATGAAGCCGTCGCGCGCCAGGAGCTGCACGGGGTAGGTGGGCGAGGAGGTCCAGCCGTCGAGGCTCACGCCCTCGGGTCCGCCGTGGATCTGGAGCACCAGCGGGTAGCGCCGCCCCTGCTCGTAGTCGAGCGGGTAGGTGAGCACGCCCGCGATGGGCCAGCCGCCGCCGCCGGGCCACTCGATCACCTCCTGGCGGGCCAGGCGCACGGCGCCGAGCCGCGGGTTGTGGTCGTGGATCCGCCGCGGCTCGGAAGCGTCGGCACGCGCCACGTAGAGCTCCGCCGGGTGCGACGCCGCGTGCGCCGCCGCCACCAGCCGGTCGCCCCTGACGTCGAAGCTCTCGATCACCAGCGAGGGCCAGGCCAGCCGCCGGCGCCGTCCGCTCTCCGCGTCGACCAGGTAGAGCGCCTGCCGCGACCCCTCGACGGCCACCATCAGGACGGTCTCGGCGTCCCGCCAGGCGAGCTGGACGCCGCTGCCCTCGTGGCCCGCGGTGAGGTTGGTGGGCGCCGCGCCTTCGGCGAGCGGCACCACGAAGAGGCTCTGGGCCAGCGGATCGTTTTGGCTCACCGCGCCGAGGTAGGCCAGCCGCCGGCCGTCGGGCGCCACCGCCAGGGGGCCGAGCTTACCCGGCGTCTCCAGGATCCGCCGCGGCGCCCCGCCGTCGACGCCGGCGGCGTAAAGCCGGGTGAACATGTAATCGTCGTCCTTGCGCGGCGTCGGCGCCGCGCGCAGCACGAGCTGGCGGCCGTCGGGGGTCCAGAGGAAGTCCCACACGTGGAGGTCGGCGTCGAAGAGACGACGGGTCTCCTTCGTCTTGAGGTCGAGGAGCCACAGCCGGCGGTACTTCGCCTCGGCGTCGGCGACCCGGGCGTCGCGGCCGCGCTTCTTGCCCTCGCGCTCCGCCTCGCTCTCCGGATCGTCGGCGGTGAAGGCGACGAGCGCGCCGCCGGGGGCGAAGCTGAACTGCTCGACGGAGCTCGGATGACGGGTGAGCGCGCGCGCCTCACCGCCGCGCACGCGCAGCGCGTAGATCTGCGCGCGCGGCGCGACCTCCCGGCGCTCGACCAGGAAGGCGAGGCTGCTGCCGTCGGGCGAGAAGGCCGGCGCGCCGACGCGCTCCTTGCCTTTCGTGTAGCGGCGCGTGGTGCCGCGCGCCAGGTCGGCGACCCACAGCTCGCGCCAGGCCCGGCCCGGCTCCTCGCCCGCGGCGCGCGGCACCTCGAGCAGGTAGGCCGCGCGCTCGCCGCCCGGGTCGAGCGTCACGTTCGAGACGGTGCGCAGGTCCACCAGGAGCTCCGGGGTCAGGACGTCGCCGGCGGACGCTGGGAGCGCGGCCAGGAGGAGGACGAAGGGGACGGCGGCGAGACGGATGAGCGGTGTCGTCATCGGTGGGTCCTCGGAGCACCGGGATTGTACTCGAAGGGATCGGACGCCGAGCCGCCCGCGGTGCGGTATCATCGCGGTCGCACGCCGTGTTGCGCACGCCGTGTTGCGCACGCCGTGTTGGGGGATGGACTTGAGATTGTCAATGACTTCTCCAGAACCGCCGTTGCTGGCTGCCGGTCTGACGCTGGCGCTTCTCGGCGGCGCCGGCGCCGCCGCCCTCTCGCCCGAAAAACCGCCCCGCCAGTACGCCTTCCGCTCCTGGGGGACCCAGGACGGCCTGCCCCAGGGCTCGGTCCAGACGATCGCCCAGACCCCCGACGGCTATCTCTGGTTCGGCACCCGCGCCGGGCTGGTGCGTTTCGACGGCGTGCGCTTCACCGTCTTCGACCGCGGCAACACGCCGGCGATGGCGAGCCACCAGGTGGAGGACCTCGCCGTCGCCGCCGACGGCACGCTGTGGATCGCCATCGACGGGGGCGGGCTGATGCGGCGCGACGGCGACGGCCGATTCCGGACGTGGGCCCGCGGCGACGGCCTGCCGACGAACCGCGTCATGGTCGTGACCGCCGGCCGCGAGGGCGAGGTCTGGTTCGGCACCTACGGCGCCGGCGTGGGCCGCTTCAAGGACGGCGAGATCTCCTTCCTCACCGCCGCGGACGGGCTCACCGACACGTCCATCTGGGGCCTGACCGTCGACCGTGCCGGGACCCTCTGGATCGGCACCTACGTCGGCGGCCTGAACCGTTACCGAGACGGCGTGGTCACCGCCTGGACCATCGCCGACGGGCTGCCCTCGAACGGCGTCGGCAAGATCGTCGAGGACCGTCGCGGCGACCTCTGGCTCGGGACCACCCACGGCCTCGCCCGGATTCGCGGCGGCGAGATCGATACCCTGGCGGCCCTCGACCTCCCCCGCGACTTCATCTGGGGGCTCGAAGAGGATCGCGACGGCAACTTGTGGTTCGGCACCGTGGGCGGCGGTCTCTACCGCCTGACCGCGGACGGCGAGGTCTCGCGCTTCCACTCCGGCGATGGTCTGCCGAGCGACGTCGTCAACGACGTCTTCGAAGATCGCGAAGGCCACTTGTGGATCGGCACCCTGGGAGGGGGGCTGAGCCGCCTCCACGACGGCCCGTTCGTCACCTACGGCGCGGCCGACGGGCTGGTTTCGAAGAGCGTGACGTCGATCTACGGGGACCCCGAGGGCACCCTTTGGATCGGCACTTTCCAGGGCGGGCTGCATCGCTCGCGAGACGACGCCCAGGGGTTCGTGAGCGTCTTCCCCGGTGCGGACGACCTCGCCGCGGCCCTCATCTTCGCGGTGCTCGGAGACGCCGCCGGCAACCTCTGGATCGGCACCAACGGCGCCGGCCTCGGCCGTCTCCGCGACGGCCGCTTCACCACCTTGACGACCGCCGACGGCCTCGCGAACGACGTCGTGCTCTCGCTCCTCGAAGGCCGCGATGGCTCGCTGTGGATCGGCACCAACGGCGGAGTGTCCCGTCTTCGCGACGGCAGGTTCGAGAACCTGACCAGTGCCGACGGTCTGGCCAGCGATATCGTCCGGTCGCTCTGGGAGAGCGCCGACCGGACCCTGTGGATCGGCTCCAGCCGGGGCCTCGACCGCTATCGCGACGGCGTCCTGACCCACTACGGCGTCGAGGACGGGCTCTCCAGCGACATGGTGTGGGCGATCCACGAGGACGCGGCGGGCACCTTGTGGCTGGGCACCGCGGCCGGGCTCGACCGCTTCCGGGACGGCGAGGTGGTGAGCTTCACCACGGCCCAGGGATTGCGGGACGACCGGGTGCTGAGCATCCTCGAGGACGACCGTGGATACCTGTGGCTCGCCACCGCCCGCGGCGCTCTGCGCCTGCGCCGCGAGGAGCTCGATCTGTACGCCGCCGGACGGCGGGGCCAGGTCTCGAGCATCGCCTTCGGCTCCGAAGACGGGTTGCGCGGCGGCGAGTGCTTCGGCGGCCACCAACCCGCGGCGTGGAAGGCCGGCGACGGCAGGCTCTGGTTCCCGACGCCGCACGGCGCGGCGGTGGTCGACCCGGCCAACCTCGAGCTTTCGTCGAATGGTCCGGCGGCGCTCGTCGAGGAGGTCATGGTCGACGGCGAGGAGGTCGCGGCCACGGCGCCGGCGACGCTGGCACCGGGGAGCCGCCGGATCGAGATCCGGTTCACCAGCCTCACCCTGCGGTCGTCGGAGAGCCTCGGGTTCCGCTATCGCCTCGAGGGCTTCGACGCCGACTGGCAGGTGGACGCTTCCGGCCTGCGCAAGGCCTCGTACACCAATCTCCCGCCGGGCGACTACCGCTTCGTGGTGGCGGCGCGCCGAGAAGCCGGCTCCTGGAGCCCGGAGCCTGCCGCCTTCGCGTTCACTCTCCGGCCCCGTTTCTACGAGACATGGACGTTCTACGTGCTCTGCGCCGTGATCGCCGCCGCCGTGGTGGCGGCGCTGCCGCTCTGGCGGCTGCGCCGCGCCCGGCGTCACGAGGCCGTGCTGGAGCAGCGCGTGGCCGCCGCGGTGGCCCAGATCAAGGTGTTGCGCGGCATGATCCCGATCTGCTCGTCGTGCAAGAAGATCCGCGAGGACACCGGCTACTGGACTCAGCTCGAGCTCTACATGGCCGAGCACTCGGAGGC
>DASWIG010000854.1:0-12069 GCA_036397835.1 Thermoanaerobaculia bacterium | reverse complement strand
GGTCCTCGCTCCGTCAGGCCACGGCAGCCGGGGGACGGGCGGAGATTGCCGCACCTCGGAGCGCCCAGGCGCTCTGCGGCCTTCCGTGGGAGGGGGTTCGACGTCGGAGATGGAGCTTGGGGGTGTTGAAGTCCGGGGCTCCGGCTGAAGCTGGTCTTCGGCGGCCCTCCGGCGTCCGAGCGCGTGGGCCGGGCCTCTGGCGTCGATTATAGCGGACGACGGCGGAGACGCAAGCCGCCGCCAATCGCGCTAGACTCGACCTCGCCTCAAGAACCTGACTCCCGAGGAGCGCTCGACGTGATGGAACGACTCGCTACGGCCTCGATTCTCTGTCTCCTGCTCGCCGTGCCGGCGGGCGCGAAGTGCGAAGGTCCCGAGCACCGGCAGTTCGACTTCTGGCTCGGCGAATGGGACGTGAAGAACCTCGGCAACGGCCGCACCGGCGCCGTCAACCGTCTCACCTCCGTCTACGACGGCTGCGTGATCCGCGAGGAGTACACGGCCGCCGGCCCGTACGCCGGCACCAGCCTCAACTTCTACGACCAGAAGACCGCCAAGTGGCACCAGACCTGGATCGACAACCAGGGCAAGCCGCTCTTCCTCTCCGGCGGCCTCGAGGACGGCAAGATGGTCCTCCGCTCGGATCCCGAGGTGCTGCCGGTGCAGCGTATCACCTGGACGCCGAACGGCGACGGCAGCGTGCGCCAGCACTGGGAGTCCTCGGCCGACGGCAAGACCTGGACGACCGTCTTCGACGGGCTCTATACGCGGCGGGGCGAGGCGGGCAAGAACGAATAGGCACGGACGGTCGCCTCAGCCGAAGAGGATCCTCTCCAGCCGCTCCGCCTCCTCTTTTCCCTCGACCGCCCAGGGCACGCCCCGGATCATCGTTCGTTGCCAGTCCTCCCTGTCGACGCCATAGGCCAGGAAGGCCTGTCGGTCAAGCTGAGCACGCGCTTCGAGGAACTTTTCGTAGGCTGTTTCGCAAGTCTCGAGACCTTTCGCCATCCGATCCGAGAGCTCGGCGACTGCTTCTTCGGCGGGCAGGAGATCCTCGTGCTCCACGTCGTGGAAGGGACGGTCCAGCCGGCCCAGCAGTGACCCCATGACCTGGTTCAGACGGGGATCGTCCTCGGCCTGGAGCTCGCCGCTCTTCACCAGCCGAGATACTTTCCAGCCGCGGTGCTCGGGCTTCGACAATCTGCCCCGCCGGATCAGGATGTAGAGGGTCGTAGTGGGCAGGCCCGAGCTCTGGAGCAGCCCCCTGCCATCGAGCGAGATCCGTGCGAGCCAGAGCTTGCCGCTGTAGCGTTCGAGCTCCCTATGGAGAACTTCACCGGCCGTCTGGAGGGCGCCGGCCGCCGCCGCCAGCTCGTTCATGTCCCGCTCCGTGAGCTCGGGCACGGGAGTTCGCAATAGCTCGTTGGTGGTCACGTGGGCGTTGGTGGAGAACAGTTGCAAGACGTAACTGGAAACGACGCTGGTCAGGAGTCCAAAGACAGCACGCACCAAAGCGTTGTCGCTGGCGGTCGCCGCGTAGCCGATCTGCAACGTATGGTCGAAAAGGAAGGTCTCTGAGGGGCCGCGTGTATAGAGCGAGCCTCGCACCGGACGAATCGGCTCCATACCAACGTTGTCTTTGAGGCAGAATACCGCCTCCTCGTGGTCTAAATCCCGCACCCGCAGAATTCGCTCGGCGCGCTCACGCACCGCATCGCGCAGAGCCGATCCGCTGAGGCCCGTGCTCTCAGCGTCGATGGTCGGATCCAGGTAAACGTCCGGCTGCCATGGTCCGAAGTCCGTCACTTGCGCGCCACAGGTGATCGGCAGGGAGTGCGCGGTCTCCGTTTCGGTGCGATAGACCTTGGTCCGCTTTTTGTTCACGTCGCCCTGCTGGAAGACGAGGCGACCGCGCGCCAGTCTTTCCACGTCGGTCGCCACTCGCTCGCGCAGATGGTCCCAGATCGCATAATGGATTCCCCCGGGAACGCAGAGCCAGGCGCGCTTCCAGCGTCCATTCAACTCCTCCGGTGACGCCTGAGTGACTTTTTTGTAGGCCGCTTCGGTCAAGGTTGTGTAGGCCTCACCCACGGTGTTGCCTCCGCGAATTCTGACCGTCGGTGGCACCTCGGGAGTCCGTCGCGCGGTGAAGACGCATACACGCTGTAGCACGCCGGGGAACAGTATATGGCGTCGGTAGAAACGCACGACACCTTCGAGGTGCCAATCCTTGGAATCAAAGAGCTCCCGCGCCGCCATGCAGGAGGAGTCACCCAGCACGTTGATCGGCACCACAAAAGAGAGAATCGCTGCGGGTGCCCCATAGTGCTGCGCCAGCCGCATGAACAGGAGAAATGTGTTGGAGTCTCCCGAAAGGATCCTGCGATAAAAAGGAATCGCGCCGTAACTCGGGGCGTCGGTCACGATCCCGCGATTGACGTAGGGAGGATTGCCAACGATGAAGTGGAACCGCTCTTTTCCGTCATGCTTGACGTCCCAGGCCTCGTCCAGAGCCGCCCTGCGTAGCTCCAGGCTGGGATCGGTTTCGTAGAGCACCGGGAACGGCAGCTCCAAGCTGTTCGTATTGTAGATCTGGAACCGCTCGATCTCTACTAGCATGCCGCTCTCGCGGAGCACGTAGATGACGTCTTCCAGGGCCTGGATGTAGAGATTGAGCTCGGCGAGGTAGCAACTGAAGGGATTGATCTCCAATCCCGTGAGATCCCTTTGGAGGTAGGTGAGATAGGCCCTGGCCGCGCTCAGCCTTTTCTCCCGATCCGCCTCCTCGTCGTCCTCGGCGATGCCCTCCGATTCGAAGATGGCACGGCGCAACCGACGCGCCGCCTGTACCAGGAAGCTCCCGGAGCCCGACGCCGGATCTAGCAGTCGCCTACCCAGGATCTCGCGGCCCTCGTAGCCGGCCTCGGAGAGAATCATCTCCACCAGCTCCGCCCGGGTCAGAAAGTGGCCCTTCTTGGACCGCGCCACTTCGTCGATGTAGGCCTCGTAGGTGAAGCCCAAGATGTCTTCCCTGATCTCGCGGAAATCAAATCCTGACAGCACGTCGAGCGATCGTGCCAGCAGGTACTCGTCCGGTTCGAACCAGTCGAAGACGGGTTGGCTGAAGAAGTGCCGGTAGCACCGGGCCACCTTGCGGTAGAGGATCGCGAGCAGCGCGCCCGGAAGCAGCTCAGTGGTCTCGGCGCCGCTGAAGAGGTCGAACTGCGACTGCAGGAGCTCCCGCCAGCGCGCCAGACCGCCGTCGGAGATCAGCCGCGGCAGCAGTCCCCGGTCCTCCAGGATCCGCGCCAGGAGCAGCCGCAAAAAGAACGTGTAGGCCACCTGCTCGGCGTACGACTGGAGCCGCTGGGGCTCGCTCGTCACCTCGGTTTCGATCACCTTGTAGCGCGTCTTCCACATCTCGGCCGCGGTGGTGATCCGCCGTGATTCGATTTGTTGGAGGTCGGCCTGCCGATACTCGATGGCGAGCTCGAGCGCAGTCTGCTTCCAACGTCCCCAAGAGGATTCGTTCGGTCTGGCAGCCGCAATCGCAGGCCGCAACGCGTCGATGGCATCGTCGTTGAGGTCGAGAGGGTCCGCTATGAGGCGCTGCAGCTCTTCCCTGACTTTGCTCAGCTCGTCCGCACGGTGCGGGCTGCGGCGCAGGCTCTCGAGCAGGTTTTCGAGATCTACGTCGAGCTCGGCGCGAATTCGCTTCAACTCTTCTCGCGCCATGCTCTCCGCGCCGAAGGCCCGGTCGATATCGGCCCGGGCCGCCAGGCTCAGCCGCGCGAGGACGTCGCGCGTGCTGGCGATGAACCGCTCCCGAGCTCCCGGCGACGAGATGTCCGTTCTTTCCCAGGTATCCTCGTCGACGCAGATGCGCTCCAGGATCCGCGGCAGCTCGGTATAGCGATCCCGGCAGAACAGCTCCTGTAGAAGCTCGATATTGGCGGTCTGGTCTGGCGCGCCAGCCGGAGGTTGGACTTGGATGCGCACCAGCGTCTCCGCCTCGCCCTGGGTCGGGATCCGAAACCCGATCACCTCACGGCCGTTCGTCCAGAGGGCGTAACCCGCGGTGCCGGCCACGTAACGGCGCATCTGGTCGACATGACGACGAGTGAATCGTTCCGTCGTGTTCTTGTCCTCGACGACGAACGCCAGCATGCCCTCGGGGCTCACCCGGTAGTCAGGCACGTGTTGCTGGCCGCTTTCACGGGAAGGCCGGTTGTAGATCCAGTCGTCTTCCCCGTAGCCAAGCCAATTCAGCAGATTGCGAGTGAACTTTTGGTCCACGACCGCCGCTTCGTCGTTGGACCGGCGGTCCTCCGGCAAGGCGAGATAGGTCTGGAAGTCGAGAGTCCTGCCGTCGTGCTGGATCCGAATCGGCTCGACAACTACTTTCGCAAAGCTATTCTGGGCCGCACGATCTGAGGCGCGGGGTGGGCGTTGGCTCAACTTCTGCTCCCCAAGAACGGCTCAGTCGCCGCGGTCGAGACCGGCGATGGGCCGGCCCTTCTTGTCGGTGACGACGACCTCGACGTTGACGACCTCGACGTCGATCACCTCGTCGAACGAGGCTTCCTGCGCCGCGGCGGGGGAGGCGAGAGGGACGAGGGCGAGGAGGCAAAGGGCGAGCGCGAGCGTCGGGTGCGTCTTCATGGCTCCTCCGATCAGGGGGTGGCGGCGCCGGACCTCAGGAGTATAGAGGATACGCCGCCGCGGCAGCGGGGATTGAGGTCCTCGCTACCCGCCGCCCTTCGGAGTCGGACCGGGCGAGGCCGGCGGCGCCTTGGACGGCTGGACGCTCGGCCTGGGCGGCTGGACGCTCGGCGCGGGCGGCGGCTCCTTCGTCTGCCTGGTGGCCGCCTTGACGGCATCGCCCAGACCCGGCAGCGCCTCGGCCAGCTTGCGCAGGTCGATGCCCGAGAGCGACTGGATCACCGCGGGGATCTCCGCCATCGCCTTGGCCACGTCGGCGGTGAGCCTCGAAGCGCCCGTGGACTCGCCGCCGGTCGAGATCATGGTGATGCTCTCGGTGCGCGACAGCGGCTCGGCGACCGCGCGGGCGATCTCCGGCAGCGCCCGGATCATGACCTCGAGCACGGCCGCCTGGTTGTACTGCTTGAACGACTCGGCCTTCTTGGCCATGGCCTCGGCCTCGGCGGCGCCCTTCAAGGCGGTGATCTCGGCTTCCGAGGTGCCGGTCACCCGGATCACGTCGGCGTCGGCCTGGCCGCGTTGGCGGGTGGCGGCGGCCTGGCCCTGGGCCTCGAGCTCCGCCCGCGCCTTGGTCGCCGCGGCCTCGGTCTCGACGCGGTAGCGCTCGGCGTCGGCCTGGCGCTTCACCGTCGCCTCGAGCTCGCGCTCGCGGCGCTGGATCTCGCGATCCTGCACCAGCACCTGCTGCTCCTTCTCGACGATCGCGATCTGTACTTCCTCGCGCTTGAGCGACTGCGCGGTGATGTTCTTCTGGATGTCATAGGCGAGGTCGGCTTCGGCGCGCTTGGAGTTGACGGCGCCGTCGAACTGCGCCTTCTTCGACTGGTAGTCGCGCTGGGCCAGGGCGATCTCGGTCTCGGCCAGGAACTTGGCGATCTCGCCGGCCTGCCGTGCCTGGGCCGAGCGGATGTTGGCGTCGCGGTCGGCCTCGGCCTGGGCGATCACCGCGTCGCGCTTGACCTCGGCCGTCCGCGGCTTGCCCAGGGCCTCGAGGTAGCCGTGGTTGTCCTTGATGTCCTTCAAGGTGAAGGAGACGATCTCGAGGCCCATGTTGGCGAGGTCGGCCACCGCCACGTCCTGCACCGAGGCCGCGAACTGGTCGCGGTTGCGGTAGATCTCCTCGACGGTCAGGGTGCCGATGATCGCCCGCAGGTGGCCCTCCACGGTCTGGCGGGCGATCTCCTTGATCTGCTCGACGTTCTTCGACAGGAACTGCTCCGCGGCGGTGCGGATCGAGGTCTCGTCGCCCTTGACCTTCACCTGGGCGACGCCGTCGACCACGATCGGTACGCCCGGCTTGGTGTAGATCTCGGGCGTGATGATGTCGAGCGTCATCACCTCGAGCGAGATGATGTCCACTCGCTCGAGGAGCGGCATGACGAAGGCGCCGCCGCCCTTGCGGATGCGAAATCCCGTGAACTCGGCCCGCTCCTTGTCTGACAGCCGGTGACGGCGGCCGGAGATGATCATCACGTGGTTGGGACCCACCTTGCGATAGCGCGAGGCCCACACCAGCAAGAGTGCAGTCGCCGCCAGGACCACGGCGAGGACGCTTCCGACGATGGCCAATCCCGTCATAGCGGACTCCTTACGACATCGGTCTCGTTACGAGGACAGCGTTCATGACGACGGGCTCTTCACGTTCCCGTCCGCGCGGCGGACGTAGGCGGTCGAGCCGACCATGCTCTCGATCTCCACCTGGGCTCCCTTGGCGATGGCTTCGCCGTCGCGGGCGCGCGCGCTGGCGCGTTCGCGTTGCCCCTTGACGACGTAGGTGATCTCGCCGGTGCCGCCGGCGCGGATCGAGGTGATCACCTCGGCCGTACGGCCCGCCAGTTCCTGGGTGTCGTACTCGCTGCCCGCCTGGGTGCGCGAGAAGACGGCCTCCATCACGGCAAAGACCGCGGCGGCCAGCACCAGGCCGCTGGCCACGGCCGCCAGGAGGCCGGGCAACAGCGTCCAGCCGAGGGCGCGGTGGGCGAGCGTGCCGCCGGCGCCGAAGCCGGTGATGAAGGTGGCGATCACGGTTCCCGAGACCGGGCTCAGGTGCCCGGGGTCGAGGTGCCCCGACGCGTCCACGTGCACGTCGCCGTCGCCGTGGCCGAGGAGCCAGCCGAGCGCCGTGGCGATCAGGGCGTAGGCGACCCCCAGGGTCAGGCAGACGAGGTAGACGGCCTCGATCGAGAGGAGGTCGATGTTCATGATCTCTTCGTCCGGTGGAGAAGGGGTTGGAGCAGTTGCGACAGGTCTTTCAGGTCGACGGTCTTGAGCTCATCGCGCACCCGGGTGAAGACGTCCTTGAGCTCCTGGGTGTCGGCGGCGCCGCTGCGCATGAACTGGCGCACCAGCGAGAGCTGTTTGAGCGGGTTCTTCTCCTGCTGCAGGCTGTGGCGAAGCTGTGCCAGGGGGGCGTACATGTGGCTCTGCCCGGAGAGGAAGTCGACGGTCTGGTAGAGCGTGTCGAGGGCGGGCGGCAAGGGCTCGGCGGCCGGCGGCGGGGGAGGGGGCGCGGCGGCGTCCGCCGGTTCGGCGCCGGGCGGCGGCGTCTGCGCCGCGACCGTCTCGCCGGGCCGCAGCACGACCTCGATCTCGCCCGTCGCGTCGTCGAGCACGCCGCCGGCGATCGCCAGGTCGCGGGGAAGGAACGGCGCCGCGGCGATCGCCGCCGCCGACGTCAGCACGCCCTGGCGCGGGCTCGCGATGGCGCCGGCCCAGGCGCGCAGGTCGCCGGCGCCGAAGCCCTCGCGCGGCACGCCGCGGCGGCGGAAGGCCTCGATGAAGGCCGCGGTGTCGAACGCCGCCATGCGGCAGCTCGTGTGGCCCAGCACGAAGATCTCGCGGACGTTGAAGAGATAGACCGCGAGGGCCAGCGAGCGCAGGGTCCTACCCTCCGCGTTGACCAGGGCGCCGGCCGTGCGGAAGAGGAAGCCCTGGCCCTCCGCCAGCCCCAGGGACGGCCGCAGCAGCGGGTCGAGCCGCGGGTCGTAGCAGCCCACGACGGCCAGGCGCACGGCCTCGACCGGCGGCAGCGGCTGGGCCTGGCGGCGGGCGACGAAGGCGCGGTTGCGTTCAAGGAGATCGTCGACGAACACCGGATTGCGTCTCCTCCTGGTCGTCTTGGGGACCTGTACGCAGCGTATCAGCGTTTTATTTCGGCGTGCAGGGAAGGGCGCTGGGAGCGCAGGCGTCCCGCCTGCTCCCGGAAGCGGGCGAGACGCCCGTGCTCCCAGTCCGCGCCGACGATGGCTGGCGCCCTTCGGGCTCGACACAGCGCCTGGCGGGGTGGCAAGGTCAAGCGCAAGAAGGGGTCCAAGAAGCCGGCGACGATGGGCGCCGTCCTGCGTCCTTGAAGCGCGGTACACTTGACCTTGCGCTCGAGGCTGGGCCGTCGAATGAGCGCGGCGATGGCCGCGCGGCAGGATGCGCATGGAGCCGGGACCGAGCGCTTCGCTGCTGTCATGGTTGTCGGTCGTCAACCATGACAACGGCGGGTGATGTCATGGCTGTCGGTCGTCAACCATGACCACGGCTGGTGCCGGCTCGTTCGGTGCAGCGAGGACGCTCCAACACGTGGCGTTAGCCCGTCGGTGGAGCACAGGGACATCCCGGTATCCGGAGTCGGCCCGTCAGTGGAGCACCAGGACGTCTCGGCATCCGATGCTGGCCCGTCAGTGGAGAACGAGGACGTTTCAGCGTCTCCTGCTAGCTAGCCCGTCGGTGGACGCCAGGACGAGTCAGCGTCCGCGGTCGTGCGCCACCAGGACATGCTACACTCTGCTGCCGAGTGAGGGTAGACCGACGACGGAGGCTGAAGTGAGGCGGAGGATGCGAGACTGGCGAGCTGACCAGCCTGGAAGACTTTCAGTAAGAGCTGGCTCGGCCGGCTGCTGATGGGAGAGACGATGGCCAAGGATGAAAGGGAAACGGACGGCAGACGGCAGAGCGCTCGCGCCCTACGGGCACTTGCCTTCCTCATGCTCGGTGGCGTGGGCGCGACGATCTTCTTCGGCCTGCAGCACGGGTTGACCGTCAAGGCCGTCCTGGCTGTGGCCGTTGGGCTGGCGTTGGGTGGTGCTGCTGGCCTGTGCGGCGGATTGATGGGCTTCGTTTTTGCCATTCCCCGTACCCTCCAACACGATCAGCAAGACGCGGACACCAGAGCGGACAAGAGCACCTGGTATCAAGCTAATACTAATCTCGAGCAGATTTCAGATTGGTTGACCAAGATCATCATCGGAGTAAGCCTAGTCGAGATCAAAGAGATTCCAGCACTGCTAAAAAGAGTGGCCGCGTTCGCCGGACCTGGACTTGGTGGCGCGGAAGCCGGCGAGAGTTTTGCCGTTTTCATCATCCTGCATTTCGTTGTTGCCGGCTTTCTCTTCGGTTATCTTTGGACTCGCCTGTACATGGCTGGCGCCCTCCGGACAGCCGACACGACGAGTTTCGGGCAACGGTTCGCATCTGTAGAGCGAAAGCTCGAGGCGCTGCGCACGAGAGAAGAGTTCGATGCGCGGGCACTGAACCTCCTGCAACGGCAGCTCGAGGCCAACGAGGACGAGCCTCCGATCCCACAGAAGGATCTGGACGCCGCCATCGCGGCCTGCTCGAACGCGGCACGTTCCACGATCTTTCGCGAGGCCGAGAAGCTGCGGCGCTCTACTTGGGAGGACGCCGTAGACAAACCGAAGATGGAGCGGACGATTCCGATCTTCAAAGCTCTGATCAACGCGAATCCGAACTATCATCGCGACCATGCCCAGTTGGGCTACGCGTTGAAAGATCAACGTATTCCCCAATTGGAGGAATCGAAAGAGAAGCTGACGAAAGCCATCGAGCTGCGCGGGGCATGGCAGCACAACGGCTATGTCATGTATGAGCTGAACCGTGCCGCCTGCGAGATCCTGCTGGAGAAGCAACGAGGGCACAAGGTCGGTTCGCCGGCCGAGGTCAGATCGGCTATTCTCGAAGACCTGAAGGTCGCTGCGGAAGGCGGGCTTCGCAAGCTCATCTCTACCGATCCCCTATTTCAGACCTGGCTCAAAGCGAATGACGTCACTGAGCTTTGAGGCGGCCTGCCACCGCAGGAGAAGAGTGGTTAACGTTCCACAGCCCCGCTGCCGCCGTCGTATGCGGCCTCACTGCGTCCCGCCGGACGCCGAGCGGGGAAGTCGGTCCTGCGTTTTGAGGAGATCCACCACCAGAGGATGCACGCCGAGACACCCCGTGCCGTTGAACTTCTGGACGGCCGTGGAACGTAGCAACGAGTACAAGACCGCGTCCGGAACTGCCGCGCTCGACTCGCCCTCGTAGATCCGTATCAGCCGCTGCGCCTTGTCCTCGTAGGGGATTTCTTCCGGATCGAAGGGGCCCGATCCCAGGCGACGGGTATATTCCAGCCGCAGCCGGTCGATCGCTGCTCGCGCGTGGGAAGGGGCGACGGTCTGCGAGCCCGAGAGCAGCGCCGCGTCCGCCGCTTGAGCCGCCAACTGGAGAAGGTCGCGCAGGTTTCCGCCCGAGGCCACCACCAGCCGGTTGACGACCCCGCGCTCGAACAGCCGCGAGTCAGCCCGAGCCTCGAGCACCGAACGTGCCGCCTCGCGCCCCTTGCGATGCACGGTATGGTCGGCGTGGAAGACTGGTGTGTCCAGCGAGGCGGCGGCTTTCAGCATGGCGGTCCCATGAATCGCTTCGCCGGTCAGCATACACCGAAAACCGGACCTTCGTTCGATCCGAACTTAGCTCGACGTCGGCGTTAGACTCGACTCCGCGGATGGCCAACGCCGTCGTCACCCGCCCCTGCCCGGGCCTGCGGGCACCGTGGACGCCGCGGCGGCGAGCCGCCTGGCCCGACTCGACCGACACGACGGCGGGCGATCCGACACGACGGAAGGCGGACCGACACGACGAAACGGCGCCGGATGGCCCTGATCCGGGGCTCGCGTCCTGGCATGGGGATTGCTCCTGTATCGGGCGACGCGGTTTTCAGATGGACGAGCACCTCGCAGCGGCGAGGTGGTTTCGGAGGAGGTTCCATATCGTCGTATCGCTGTCGTCTGAGGCCGCGCGGGCCGCCGGCCGTAAGGCATCGACGGACCCTTCTCATCAGGACGCAGTGACTTCTTGGATCGATTGTCTTGCTGTGGGCATCTCATGAAGGGAGCGCAAGCTCTATGCCGGAGGGAAGAAAATCCTGGGCCCCATCCGCGCCGTCCTCCACGTCTTCTTCGTTTCCAGGGAGGGTTGCCTTCGAGGGCGGCGCGTACTATTCTTTTGCTGGTATCGGCAATCTGCGTCTTTGGGCACTTCGCCATGACTTGGTGGTGCAGCCGCACGGGGTGAGCGAGGGGACGAGCGAGGGCGACACGTCGGGTCGAGAGGGCTCGAGGTCGTGACTCGATCGGAAAGGAGAAGGAACATGAACGCTACTGCCACTGCCACCTTGCTCGAGAATCCACCATTGCCCAGCGAGGGCTCGAGCCACGAGATCGTCGTCGATTGTCTGGCCGGGACGGCCCGGCCACGGTGGAATCTGATCGAACCTTCTTTCTACAGAGGGCTGGCGGGCCTCGAGGGGATCCTGACGGTCGCTCCGCTCTTCCACGTCAAGCCGGACGCGTCGTTTTCCTTGAGTATCAAGCTGCGTGGCGCCGTGTTCGCGGCACAGTTTCCCGACACGTCGTTTCACGTCACCCATCCGACGCTGCGGCCGGTCACGTTCGTCTGGAAGGACCGCCGGCACGTCCAAGCGTCATGGAAGGGACCGGTGCGAGCGATGGACGATTGGGGGCGCTGGGTCTACCGCTTCTACGTCCAGGAGGACGAGAATCCGGGCCTGCCGCAACCGCCGCAACCCGTCTATCTCGCGTTCACCTGCCTGGCGGAGGAGTCGAAGCCGAATCTGTTCGCCCGCCTCACGCCTGACCAGCCGGCGCAGTCGCCGGCTCTGGTGGGAGCCATTCCGGCGAGCGAGGGGAAGCTGAGCATCGGCATCGAGCTGTCGAGCGAAGGCGAGCCGGTCTTCCGCGACCTCTTCCGATACGGCGATGACGTGGCCCTCCCTGACGGTGTTTACCTCGAGCCCCTGATCGTGGTCCGGCAGCCCGAGAAGATGGTGGACATCGAGTTCACGACCGGCGGCACCATCTTGTTCGCCGGCGAAGCGGACGAGTGCGATCCCGGGATGGCCAACCAGAACCCCCTGGCTCTTCTCTGGCGCGGCGTCACCGACCCGAAAGAGGGTTGCGGAGGGGCGGACCGGACCAGCGCGCGCGGATTCCAATCGAGCTGGTGCAATCCGGAAGGCGGCAGCGCCACGGTGCGCTGGATGGAGCCTCCGAAGGACGAGGT
>DASWIG010000853.1:0-3333 GCA_036397835.1 Thermoanaerobaculia bacterium | reverse complement strand
TCCCAGGAGGTCGATGTGCAGCTTCGCCAGCTCGAGGTGCTGCAGGGGCTCGTCGGTGCCGGGAATCGACGCCTGGCGAAGGTAGATCGAGGCGTTCTCGGCCAACAGCGACACGAGGTCGAGCAAGCCCGGCTGGTCCGGATCGGGCGCGGGTGGCCGCTGGCTCTCCGGCGCCAGGCGCTCCGGCTCCGGCCGGCGCTCGGAGGGCGGCTGAGGCTCTTCCGCGCCCGCCGGCGCCCCGGCGCTCTCCTCGATGTGGCGGTACTCCTCCCGCAACTGACCGTCGGGGGTGAACATTCGGCGGTCGGTGACCTTCACCGACTTCTCGCCGGAGGGATCTTGGTTCGCGTCGCTCAATATTCCGTCCTCGGCTTCCCTGATCCGGCCCCTCGGCTTGCTCCGAGCGCTCCAAGTGGGAGAACATACCGCCCGGCCGGCTGCGAGTGATCTTACCCTCAAACGCCGTATTCTCAAATGGCGGTAAGCGTATGCCCGCGGAAGACAGAGATCCTGAGATCCGCGACCCCGAGGTCCGCGACCCCGACATCCGCAAGCTCGTCGACCTGGTGGCGCGGCTGCGCGCCCCCGACGGCTGCCCCTGGGACCGCGAGCAGACGATCGACGACCTGCGCGCCTACGTCGTGGAGGAGGCCCACGAGGTGGCGGCGGCGATCTCGAGCGGCGAGCGCGCCGAGCTCGCGGGCGAGCTCGGCGACCTGCTCTTCCAGATCGTCTTCGCGTGCCGGCTCGGCGCCGAGGAAGGCGCCTTCGACCTCGGCGACGTGATCGACCGCGTCCACGCCAAGATGGTGGAGCGGCACCCGCACGTCTTCGGCGCCGAGCGGCTCGCCGACGCCGACGCCGTGCGCCGGAGCTGGGAGCGCGCCAAGCTGGCGCGCAAGGCCGCCGCTCCCTCCTCCGGCGCGGCGCCGTCGCTGCTCGACGGCGTGCCGGCGTCGCTGCCCGCCCTGGTGGCGGCCTACCGCATGACGCAGAAGGCGGCCGGCGTCGGCTTCGACTGGCCCGACGCCGCGAGCGTGGCCGCCAAGGTGCGCGAGGAGCTCGGCGAGCTCGAGGACGCGCTCGCCGGCGGGCACTCCCCGGAATCGGTGCGCGAGGAGGTCGGCGACCTGCTCTTCGCCGTCGCCAACCTGGCGCGCCACCTCGGCGCCGACCCGGAGGCGGCGCTGGCCGCCTGTAACCAGAAGTTCCGGCGGCGCCTCGCCGCCGTCGAAGCAGACCTCGACCGTGAGGGCCGCACCCTCGCCGACGCCACCCTCGCCGAGATGGACGCCCTCTGGGACGAAGCCAAACGACGCGAACGAAGGAGAGACCCCGCATGACGATCGACCGCGCCACCTTCCTCATCGCCCTTCTCGCCGGCCTGCTCGCCGCGTTCCCCGCCGCGGAGGCGAAGAAGAAGGCCAAAGACGCCGACGCCGAAGACGACAAGGACAAGAAGGAGGCGTCCTGGGACGTCGAAAAGCCTCCCGGCGAGACCTACGAGGTCGCGATCGACGTCGAGTCGGGGACGTGGATGAACCTCGACGTGTCGCCGGACGGCGGCGAGATCGTCTTCGACCTCCTCGGCGACCTCTACGCGATCCCGCTGGCGGGCGGCGAGGCGCGGGCCCTGACCTCGGGCCTCGCCTGGGACATGCAGCCGCGCTACAGCCCCGACGGCGAGTGGATCGCCTTCACCAGCGACCGCGGCGGCGGCGACAACGTGTGGATCGTCAAGAGGGACGGCTCCGATCCACGGCAGGTGACCAAGGAGGACTTCCGCCTCGTCAACGACCCGGTGTGGAGCCCGGACGGCGACTTCATCGCCGTCCACAAGCACTTCTCCTCGCGGCGCTCCCTCGGCGCCGGCGAGATCTGGCTCTACCACGAGACCGGCGGCACCGGCCTCCAACTCAACGAGAAGCCGAACGATCAGAAGGACCTCGGCGAGCCGGCGTTCTCCCCCGACGGCCGCTACGTCTACTTCAGCCACGACTCCACCCCCGGCGGCGTGTTCCAGTACAACAAGGACCCCAACGACCAGATCTACACCGTCCACCGCATCGACCGCGCGAGCGGCAAGGTCGAGACCTTCATCGACGGCCCCGGCGGCGCCGTCTGCCCCACGCCGTCGCCCGACGGCCGCTGGATCGCCTTCGTGCGCCGCGTGCGCTTCAAGTCCGCGCTCTACCTCCACGACGTCGTCACCGGCGAGAACCGCATGCTCACCGACGTCCTCGAGCGCGACCAGCAGGAGACCTGGGCCATCCACGGGGTCTATCCGAACATGGCCTGGTCCCCCGACAGCCGCTGGGTCGTCTTCTGGGCCGGCGGCGGGATCCACCGCATCGACGTCGAGACCCGCGAGCTCGTCGACATTCCTTTCCACGTGCGCCAGACCCACCGCATGGCCGAGGCCCTGCGCTTCCCGGTCGAGGTCCTGCCCGCGGAGCTCGACCTCAGGATGCTGCGCTGGGTCCAGGTCTCGCCGCGCGGCGACAAGGTGGTCTTCGAGGCCCTCGGACGCCTCTGGTTGCGCGACCTCGACGGCGACGGCCAGCCGCTGGGCGAGGCACGGCGCCTCACCGGGCAGGACGACTTCTTCGAGCTCTACCCGTCGTGGTCGCGCGACGGCCAGCAGATCGCCTACGTGACCTGGAACGACGACGAGCTCGGCGCGGTGCGGGTGGTCGAGGCCGAGGGCGGGGGTACGGCCAGCCGGGAAGGTCGGGTGATCACCAAGGACCCGGGTCACTACGTGGAGCCGGTCTTCGCCCCCGACGGCACCTTCGTGGTCTACCGCAAGACCGGCGGCGGCTTCGTGACGAGCCCGCTCTGGTCGCGCGATCCCGGCCTCTACAAGGTCCGCGCCAAGGGCGGGCCGTCGGTGCGCATCAGCGACCACGGGCAGCGCCCCCACTTCGGGCTCGGCAGCGACCGCGTCTACTTCATGACCGTCGAGGGCGCCGGCGACCGGCGCGAGCTGCACTCGGTCGGCTTCGGCGAGGACCTCGACAGCCGCGCCGAGCTCGTCCACGTCGGCAGCGAGGCGGCGAGCGACTTCCGCGTCTCCCCGGACGGCCGCTGGCTCGCCTTCACCGAGCGCTTCAACGCCTACGTCACCCCCTTCCCGGCGAGCGGCCGCACGGTCGAGCTCGGACCCAAGACCGACAAGCTCCCGATTCGCCAGGTGTCGCGCGACGCCGGCGAATACCTCCACTTCTCGGGCGACGCCGCGAGGCTCTTCTGGGCGCTCGGCCCGGAGCTCTTCTCGCGCGACCTCAAGGACGCCTTCGCCTTCCTCGAAGGGTCGCCCGAGGAGCTGCCGGA
>DASWIG010000852.1:0-3861 GCA_036397835.1 Thermoanaerobaculia bacterium | reverse complement strand
CGTCGCGCTCTTGCAGAACCCGGCGACGTCCGCGTACGTCCCCGTCCCGTCTCCCCGCCAGTCGTGGTACGCACCGGCGACGCGGCCGACGTCGTCCGCGGTCAGGTCGCGGTGGACGCGGTCGACCATGCTGCCGAGCTTGCGCGCGTCGATGAAGAGCGTCTCGCCGCCGCGGTCGCGCAGACGGCGACCCTCCGTTCCCGTGCCGCCGCGCTTGTCGCGGGCGATGAACCACAGGCAAACGGGGATCTGCGTCGAGTAGAAGAGCTGCCCGGGCAGGGCCACCATGCAGTCGACTAGGTCGGCCTCGACGATGGCCTTGCGGATCTCGCCCTCGCCCGACTGTTGCGACGACATGCTGCCGTTGGCGAGCACGAAGCCCGCCATTCCGGCGGGCGCCAGGTGGTGGATGAAGTGCTGCACCCAGGCGAAGTTGGCGTTGCCCACGGGCGGCGTGCCGAAGTGCCAGCGGACGTCGTCGCGCAGGCCCTCGCCGCCCCAGTCCGAGGAGTTGAAGGGCGGATTGGCGAGCAGGTAATCGGCTTTCAGGTCGCGGTGCAGGTCGTTCTTGAAGCTGTCGGCCCACTCTTTGCCGAGGTTGCTGTCGATGCCGCGGATGGCGAGGTTCATCTTGGCGAGGCGCCAGGTGGTGGGGTTGGACTCCTGGCCGTAGACGGAGATGTCGCCCACGCGTCCGCCGTGGGCCTCGACGAACTTCTCGCTCTGCACGAACATGCCGCCCGAGCCGCAGCAGGGGTCGAGCACGCGTCCGCGGTAGGGCGCCAGCATCTCGACGAGGACGCGGACGACGCACTGCGGCGTGTAGAACTGCCCGCCCTTCTTGCCCTCGGCCGACGCGAAGCGGCTCAGGAAGTACTCGTAGACGCGGCCGAGCACGTCGCGCGAGCGGTGCTCGGCCTGCCCGAGGCCGATGGTGCCCACGAGGTCCACGAGCTCGCCGAGTCGTTCCTTGTCGAGGGCGGGGCGCGCGTAGTTCTTGGGCAGGACGCCTTTGAGCGACGGGTTGTCGCGTTCGATGGCCTCCATGGCGTCGTCGACGAGCTTGCCGATCGTGGGCTCCTTGGCCTGCGGTGCCAGGAACGTCCAGCGGGCGTCCTTGGGGACCCAGAAGACGTTCTCGGCCCGGTACTCGTCGGGGTGCTCGGGATCGGCGCCGACGTCGACCTCGGAGAGCAGGCGCTCGTGGATCTCCTCGAAGGCGTCGGAGATGTACTTGAGGAAGATGAGGCCGAGGACGACGTGCTTGTATTCGGCGGCGTCGAGGTTGTTGCGCAGCTTGTCGGCGGCGGTCCAGAGCTTCTCCTCGAAGCCGAGCGTGGCGCCGTTCGACGGCTTCGCGGCCTTGCGTCCGCGTTTGTTGGCCACTGGTCCCGACAGTGGGACATCGAGCGCGAGCTGCTGCGGCGCCGACGCGTTCCCCTCCGGTCCCCCCCTTTGAGAAAGGGGGGCCAGGGGGGATTTCTCCCGGGGAGGTAGGGATTCCTCCCTGGTCAGGGGGGATGCCTGCGGAAGAAATCCCCCCTCGGTCCCCCCTTTCTTAAAGGGGGGAGGCGGGAGCGCGGCCGTTTCCCGTCCCAGGATCCGGTCGACGATCGCCGCCTTCTCGCGTCCGGAGTCGTCGAGGCCGGCGGCGCGGCAGACGGCCTTGAGCTCGTCGCGCAGGAGGGACTCGAGGATGCGCTCGAAGG
This sequence comes from Thermoanaerobaculia bacterium, assembly GCA_036397835.1. Classification (GTDB taxonomy): domain Bacteria; phylum Acidobacteriota; class Thermoanaerobaculia; order Multivoradales; family J023; genus DASWIG01. The sequence continues at coordinate 2,152 of DASWIG010000852.1, read as the reverse complement.
AGGCGCGGCGCGAGCGGGCGAGGACGTCGACGAGGTCGTCTTTGAGGGCGGCGGCGGGGACGTCGAGCTGGAAGGCGGCGGCGAGCTCGAGAAGGCGGGGCTTGGCGAGGGTGGCGAGGGCCTGGCGTTGGTCCACTCTCATACGGATCTCCCGCGTCCGCGGCTGAGGCGGCGAAGGAGCCGGATCAGGCGCCGCGAAATCGAGGGGAGAGTCTACCGGAGGTGGCCGGTCGGAGGGCCAATGGGCAGTCGGAGGGGCCATGGCAGGCAAGGCCCCGCGTGTCGCTGGATCCGTCCAGCGCACAGGGCGAGGGCTCGTGCGTGGCGGCCGTAACGTCGGGTTCGGAGGAACTTTCAGGGCGACGATCGGCGCGCACGCGAGCAATCGAGAGTCTCGATTGCTCCCGTTTCGGCCGAACGAGAGCAATCGGGGAACTTTTTTGCTCCCGTTTCGGCCGAACGAGAGCAATCGAGGAACTTTTTTGCTCCCGTACGGGCGAAACGTCGCCCTGAAAGTTTCTCCAAAGCGCGCCTCGGAGCCTCACGCCGCGGCCATCCCGTCCCCATCGACGCCGCGTCGAGCTTGTGCCGTCGCCAGAGCATCGCCGTTCTCGGGGGGCCCGCCATTCAGGGTCGGACTTCTTCGCCGCAGCCGCAGCACTAGTCCGGCGGCGCCGCCCGCGCCTCCTGCCAGAGGTCGCGGAGGGCGTCGTCGAGGCCGCGCTCGGGCCGCCAGCCGAGCTCGCGCAGGCGCCGCGGGTCGCCGCAGAGCAGCGGCAGGTCGACCGGCCGCACCCGCGATTCGTCGCGCCTCACTTCGGCCGCGACGCCCGAGATCGCGCGCAGCCGCTCGAGCGCCTCGCCGATCGAGAAGTGCTGGCCGCTGGCCAGGTTGTAGACCTGGCCGCCGGCGAAGCGCTCGATGAGCGCCAGGTAGCCGCCGGCGACGTCGTCGACGTGCAGGAAGTCGCGCCGCGGGCCGAGGTCGCCGACCTTGATCACCGGCTCGCGCTCCCCCTGCTCGATGGCCGCGAGCTGGGCGGCGAAGGAGGGCAGGGCGAAACGGCGCGCCTGGCCGGCGCCCACCGCGTTGAAGGAGCGCACGACGAGGGCTCCGGCGTCGAGCGCCAGTTGCTCGGCGCAGGCCTTGGTCATGGCGTAGGGCGAGCGCGGGTCGAGCGGACGGTCCTCGCGGATGGGCTGCTCCTGCTCCGGCACCTGGCCGTAGACCTCGGAGCTCGAGGCGAGGATCACCGGCCGCGACGCCGCCGCGCGCAGCACGTTGCGGGTGCCGCCGAAGTTGATCCGCAGGTAGTCGCCGGGCCGCTGCCACGACTCGCCGACGTGGCTCAGGCCGGCGAGGTGGACGATGACCTGCGGATCGCAGCGGGCGATCACGCCTTCCAGCGCCGCCGCGTCGAGGATGTCGACCCGGGGGAAGATCTCGGCGCGGGTCCCGGGCAGACGGGTGATCGGATCGCTGGACAGGCCCGAGACGCGGTGGCCGGCCGCCGTCAGCCGGCGCGCCAGGTAGACGCCGATGAAACCGGTGATGCCGGTGATCAGGACGTGCATGCGCTCTCACAGGCGCCCGGCGGCGATGCGCCGGCGCCAGTACTCGAAAGTGTCCTTGAGCGTCTGCTCGAAGGGGATCTGCGGCTCCCAGCCGGTGTCGGCGCGGAACTTCGAGCTGTCGCCGAGGAGGATCTCGACGTCCGAGGGCCGCATCCGCTCGGGGTCCTGCTCGATGCTCACCTCGACGGCGGCGAGCTCGATCAGGCGATCGAGGAGCTCGCGGATGGTGATCCCCTTGCCGCTGGCGATGTTGTAGACCTCGCCGGGCCTGGCGCGGGTGACGGCGAGGTAGTAGGCGCGCACCATGTCGCGCACGTCGGTGAAGTCGCGGATCGCGTCGAGGTTGCCGACCCGGATCACGGGCTCCTGGAGGCCGGCTTCGATCTTCGCGAGCTGCATCGCGAAGTTCGAGGTGACGAAGACCTTGCCGCGCCGGGGCCCGGTGTGGTTGAAGCCGCGGGTGCGCACGGTCTTGAGCCCGTAGCTCTGGAAGTACTGGTAGGCCAGGTAGTCCTGGCTTATCTTGGAGACGGCGTAGGGCGAGAGCGGCCGCAGCGGATTGGTCTCGCGGATCGGG
>DASWIG010000851.1:0-7736 GCA_036397835.1 Thermoanaerobaculia bacterium | reverse complement strand
CGCTTCGTAGAAGCGGCGCGAGCGCTCGACGTCGGTCACCCGCAGGGCGACGTGGTCGACGGCGGTGGCCTGGAAGGTGCTGGCGGCCCCCTGGCCGCGGGCGGGCGCCGCCGCCACGGCGGCCGCCAGGGCCGCTACGTGCGCGACCAGTTGGCGTCGGGTGAGCCGGCCGCGTTCGAAGTCGTCGACGAGCCTCGTGATCTCGGTTTCCATGACGTCCTCCTCGGGTGTCGGTTCAGCTTGTTACGCGTAGCGCGAGGCGGTCGGCCCCCGCAGCCAATCCCGCAGCGACGCCTCCGCCTCGCTCAACCGTTGCGAACGGCTCGCCTTCCAGTCGCGTAGCTCCGGATAGCCCTTGGACACCTGATCTACGAGGTGGCGCGCGAACTCGCCCGAACGAATTGCCCGGACGGCCTCGTACATCCGCGTCCGCATCTCCTCGGACGAGCCGACGGCCCGCTCCCAATGGTGCGCGATCCCCGCCTTGCAGGCCGGCGACGCGTGCGTCTCGAGCATCTCGAAGAGCCCCTCCTGGGACGCCGCCTCGAGGATCTGCCCCATCTCGCCCGAGCCGTGCAGCTCCATCAGCGCGATCTCCGGCGGGTAGCCCTCGTTGACCAGGGACTCGAAGGCGAGCTCGAGGGCGTGGAAGATCAGCGGGTAGGTCACATGCTCGGCGAAGTGATCGAGCTCCGTCTCGACGGCGAAGGTGGTCTCGATGGCGGCGCAGCGGGTGACGCCGAGGGCCCGGGCGAGGCCGAGCAGACGCACCCAGGCGCGGCCGGTGGCGTCGCGGTGGACGCCCACGAACGCCGGCACGCCCCAGCCGTCGAGGTAGCGGCCGCGCAGGTACTGGCCCGGCATCCGCGGCGCCAGCAGCAGCACGTCGACGTCGCGCGGCGGCTCGATGAGCTGGTAGTGGACGGCGAAGCCGTGGGCGAAGACCAGGGCTTTGCCGCGCTTCAGCCGCGCCTTGACGACGTCGTCGTAGACCTGGGCCTGGAGCTCGTCGGGGACCAGCAGGAGCAGCACGGTGCCGCGCTCGGCGGCCTCGGGCAGGTCGTGGACGGTGAAGCCGTCGTCCTTGGCCAGGTGGCTGTACTTGTCCACCCGGTTGCCGACGACGACGGTGACGCCCGAATCGCGCAGCGTCAGGGCCTGCGCGCGGCCCTGGATGCCGTAGCCGAGGACGGCGACCGTCTCGCCCTCCAGCGGGTGCGCAGGGACGTCCTCGTCATAGAAAATTCGCGTCAACGGCTTTCCTCCGTGGAATCGCGAGCATTCTATCGGAACCCTCACCCCCCAACTCCCTCTCCCAGGGGGAGAGGGGGCGCGAGCCCCCGGATCCTACTCCCCTCTCCCCCTGGGAGAGGGGGTTGGGGGGTGAGGGTTCCGGGCCGCACGTCGTCCATCGCCTGCGTCAGGTCGTCGGCGGTGATCCGCAGGGCCTCGGGGTCGGGCTCGGCCTCGCCGTCGAGCAGGCGGGCGATGGCGCGCAGGGCCGCCCGCCGCACCGCCTCGGCGATCTCGGCGCCGCTCCAGCCCTCGGCGCGGCGGGCCAGGGCGTCGACGTCCGCCGCCGCGGCCAGCGGCTTGTCCCGGAGCTGGACGGCGAAGATCTCGCGCCGTGACTCGAGGTCCGGCAGCGGGATGGCGATCACCTCGTCGAAGCGGTCGGGACGCAGGAGCGCCGGGTCGAGCAGGTCGACGCGGTTGGTCGCGCCGAGCACCAGCACGTCCTTGAGCTCCTCGATGCCGTCGAGCTCGGCGAGGAGCTGGCTGAGCAGGCGCTCGGCGGTACGTGCCTCGCCGGCCGCCTGGCGGGCCGAGAAGAGGGCGTCGATCTCGTCGAAGAAGACGATCGACGGGCTCGCCAGCCGCGCCTTGCGGAAGACGTCGCGGACTCGCTCCTCCGACTCGCCGACGTACATGGACAGCAGCTCCGGCCCCTTGACGGAGATGAAGTTGACGCCGCTTTCCGAGGCCAGGGCGCGGGCCAGCAGCGTCTTGCCGCAGCCCGGCGGGCCGTGCAGCAGGATGCCCTTGGTGGGGCGCACGGCGGCGGCGGCGAAGAGCTCCGGGTGGGCCAGCGGCCACTCGAAGACGGCGCGCAGCCGCGCCTTGACGCCGGCGAGGCCGCCGACCGCGTCCCAGGGGACGTTGGGCACCTCGATGGCCACCTCGCGCAGGGCCGAGGGCTGGACCTCGTGCAGGGCCGCGAGGAAGTCGTCCATGGTCACTTCGAGGGCGTCGAGCTCGGCGGCCGGGATCTCGGCGAGGTCGAGGTCGATCCGCGGCAGGATGCGGCGCAGGCGGCTCATCGCCGCTTCCCGGCACAAGGCCTCGAGGTCGGCGCCGACGAAGCCGTGGGTGACGGCGGCGAGATGGCCGACGTCGACGTCCTCGGCGAGCGGCATCCGGAGGCTGTGGAGCTCGAGGATCTCGCGGCGGCCGGCGCGGTCGGGCACCGGGATCATGATCTCGCGGTCGAAGCGGCCGGGCCGCCGCAGGGCCGGGTCGAGGGCGTTGGGCCGGTTGGTGGCCGCCAGCACGATCACCTGGCGGCGGGGGGCGAGGCCGTCCATCAGGGCCAGGAGCTGCGCCACCACGCGCTTCTCGACCTCGCCCTGCACCCGCTCGCGCGACGGCGCGATGGCGTCGATCTCGTCGAGGAAGAGCACGCTCGGGGCGGTGCGGGTCGCCTCCTCGAAGAGGTTGCGCAGATGGGCCTCGCTCTCGCCGTAGGAGTGGTGGATGATCTCGGGGCCGCTCACCGAGTAGAAAGAGGCGTCGATCTCGTGGGAAACGGCGCGGGCGATCAGCGTCTTGCCGCAGCCCGGCGGACCGTGCAGCAGCACGCCTTTGGGCGGCGCGATGCCAAGGCGCTCGAAGACCTCCGGGAAGCGCAACGGCAGCTCGATGACCTCGCGCACCCGGCCGAGCTGCGGCTTGAGGCCGCCGACGTCGGCGTAGGTCAGCACCCTGCGCACGCCGCCGGCGGCGGCGGGCTGCAGCATGAGCCGGGTGGTGAAGGCGACGCGCGAGGCCCCCTTGGGGCTTGCGTTGGCGACGGTGAAATCGAGCGTCCGGCCGTCGGGGAAGGTCACCTCCACGCTCTCGCCGCGGCGCACCGTGCGGCCCTCGAGCAGCTCGCGCAGCCGCGCCGCGTCGCGGTCGGGCGCCGCGGTCGTGGGCTCGAGGATGACCCAGTCGGTCTCCGGTACCTCGCGATCCGCCAGCGCTTCCATCGTCACCTGGCCTTCCTCCCCTGACTCCACGTTCTGAAAGGAGTATAGCGACGAATCGCCGGATGGAAAGGAGCAGCCGCTTCGAGGAGTGGTTCAAGCTGCTCATGCTGCGGCTCCACGCCGCACGGACCTTCCAGGAGCGCTTCGTGCTGGTGAGCGCGCCGAGAAGCTGGGGATCGGTAGGCTCGCGCTGAGGTTGCAGAGCCGCGAGGGCGACGGGCTGGCGAGTGACCAGAGCGAGCCGCCGTCGAGGCTGCGAAAGAGGCCGGATCGTCTTCGAGGGCACCCCCGCCGACCTCGTCGCCGCCCGCTCCACCCTCACCGGCGAGCACCTCGCGGCCTACGTCGGCACCTGACCGAGCTCTCTCACCTCGAGCTCGGGATTCGGGACTTTCAGTCGTAGATATCCTTTCGGTGTCCTACTGCGACGACCTCGACCAGCAGCTCAGTTTCCTTGATGAGGCAGATGATTCGATAGTCTCCGACACGATAGCACCAGAGCCCGGCGAAGCTGCCGACGAGCGGTTTACCCAGGCGCTTCGGGCTCTCACCGGTGGCGATCCGCACCGATAGGAAACGGATGATCCTGCGCTGGACGACGCGGTCAAGACGCTCCAGGTCTCTTCGCGCGCTTTCGCGAAATCTAACTTTCCAGGTCAAGAGCGCGGGCCACCTCTTCGAGGGAGTAGGTCTTCTCGGGCCGCTCCAAGCGCTCCTCCGCGATGCGGATCCACCCCTGATCCTCACGGTCCTCCTTGAGGGCTGCAAGAAGTCTCTCTCGGGCGAGTTGGGCCTTGCTGTCGGCGGTCTTGGCCCCTAGCGCTTCAAGGTGTTGCTCGATCTCTGCGTCGATGGGTAGGCTGAGCATCGCTGGCTCCTTGTGGGGTAAGGCTACCATACCTCCCCGGCGGCCGAATCCGTAACTTCCAGGCCGATCAGGAGTATATCGTATGGTCGACGTACCTCGGGAGCCACGCCATGGAATCCGTCCTCAAAGACCTCCGCTTCGCGGTCCGCGTCCTCGCCAAGAAGCCCGTCACCACCGTCGCCGCGCTCCTCGCCCTGGGGCTCGGGGTGGGCGCCAACACGGCGATCTTCAGCGTCTTCGACGCCGTCCTCCTCGATCCGCTGCCTTATCCGGACGCCGGCAGGCTGGTGCGCCTGTGGGAGTCCAACCGCGGCAAGGAGATCGACGAGAGCCGCGTGTCGCCGGTGACCTTCGACGACGTCCGCGACCACGCCACGAGCTTCGCGGCGCTCGCCGGCTGGTGGCACCCCGACCTCAACCTCACCACCGGCGAGGGCGAGCCGCTGCGCGCCGCCGCCATCAACGTGACCGACGAGTTCTTCGACGTGATCGGCGTGACGCCGGCCTTGGGGCGCGGCTTCGTCGACGGCGAGGACGAGCCCGGCAAGCCCCGCATCGCGGTGCTCGGCCACGGCCTGTGGCAGCAGCGCTTCGGCGGCGACCCGGGCGTGCTCGGGCGCAGCGTCGCCCTCGACGGCAACGAGTACGAGGTGGTGGGCGTGATGCCCGCCGGCTTCGACTTTCCCGACGACACCGAGGTCTGGCTGCCGCTGGGCTGGGACCCCGCGCGGCACAGCCGCGGCGCGCGCTTCTTCGGGGTCCTCGGTCGCCTCGCCGAAGGCGTCGACGTGGCGGCGGCTCAGGCCGAGGCCGACGCCTTCGCCGAGGGCTTCGCCCGCGACTCCCCGCAGTCGAACGAGGGCTGGGGCGTGGACGTGAAGCTCTTGCAGGACGACCTGGTGGGTGACGTGCGGCCGGCGCTCTGGGTGCTCCTCGGCGCCGTCGGCCTGGTGCTGCTGATCGCCTGCGCCAACGTGGCCAACCTGCTCCTCGCCCAGGCCGCGGCGCGCGAGAAGGAAGTCGCGGTGCGCGGCGCCCTCGGCGCCGGCCGCGGACGCCTGCTGCGCCAGTTCCTGACCGAGAGCCTGGTGCTCGCCCTGGCGGGCGGCGCGCTGGGGCTCGGCATGGCCTTCGCCGGCGTGCGCGTGCTGGTGAGCCTGGCGCCGCCGGAGATCCCGCGGCTCGACGGCGTCGGCGTCGACGCGCGGGTGCTCCTCTTCACCCTGGGCGTCGCGGCGCTGGCGGGGCTCGTCTTCGGCCTGGCGCCGGCCCTCCACGCCCTGCGCACCGACTTCACCGAGTCGTTCAAGGAAGGCGGACGCGGCGGTACGGGCGGCGCGGGCGGACGCCGTCTGCGCCAGTCCCTGGTGGTCGCCGAGGTGGCCCTCGCGCTGACGCTCCTCTTCGGCGCCGGCCTGCTGGTGCGCAGCTTCTACCGGCTGCTCGCCGAGAGCCCGGGGTTCAACCCCGAGCACACCCTGACGTTCAACCTGCAACTGCCTTTCACGTCCTACGGCGAGTGGACTGACGTCAGCGAGCTCTACGCCCGTCTCGTCGACCGGCTTCAGGGCGTCCCCGGGGTGCGGGCGGCGGCGGTGACCGGCTTCCTGCCCCTCGAGGCCGGCTGGCGCGTGGACTTCGCCCGCGAGGACGAAGGAGTCGACACGCTCGCCGACGACGAGCAGCCCGAGGCCCAATACCACACGGTGAGCCCCGGCTACTTCAAGCTGGCGGGCATCCCGCTGCTCCAGGGCCGTGACTTCGACGACCGCGACACGCCCGACAAGCCCGGCGCGGTGATCCTGAGCCGCGCCGCGGTCGAGCGCTACTGGGGCGGCAGGAACCCGGTGGGCGAGGTCATCGAGGGCGACGGCCGTCAGTTCGGGCCTCTCGGCCGCGTCCTCACGGAAACGCTCGAGGCCGAGGTGGTGGGCGTGGTGGGCGACGTCAAGAACACGTCGCTCGAAGACGCGCCGGAGCCGGCGATCTACTTCCATCAGCGCCAGTTCGCCTACCGCAGCATGAACGTGCTGGTGCGCGCGGAGGGCGATCCGCGACGGGTGCAGGACGCCGTCAAGGCGGCGGTGTGGGACCTCGACCGCGACCTGCCGGTGGCGCGGATGCGCACCCTCGAGGAGCACCTCGGCGCCGCGGTGGCGCGACGCAAGTTCGTGATGCTGCTGCTCGCCGGCTTCGCCGCCCTGTCGCTGGCGCTCGCCGCCATCGGCACCTACGGCGTGATGGCCTACGTGGCCGGCGCGCGGGCGCGGGAGATGGGCATCCGGGTGGCGCTCGGAGCGCGGCGCGGCGACGTCGTGGGGATGCTGGTGGGGCAGGGGCTGCGGCTGGTGGCGCTGGGCATCGTCCTCGGGCTCGCCGGCGCCTGGGCCGTGGGACGCCTGATGAGGAGCCTGGTCTTCGGCGTGTCGACGGCCGACGCGGCCTCCTTCGCCGCCGTGGTGGCGCTGCTGGCGGCGGCGGCGCTGGTGGCCTGCTACGTGCCGGCGCGGCGGGCGTCGCGGACGGACCCGATCAGCGTCCTGCGGGAGGAGTAGGTCAGGCTAGACTACGGGCGTGAAGATCGAGCCCTTTCTGATGGAGCGCATGCAGTCGACCTGGGAGCACCGGGTCGAGATCAATCTCTCGGAGAGCGGGGTGGTGCCGCTCTCCGTGCGCGAGCTCGTGGACGACGGCGACGTCGACGCCCTGCTCGGCGAGCCGCTCGCCTACGTCCAGTCCAACGGCAGCGAGGCGTTGCGCCTGGCGGTGGCGGCTTTGCATCCGGGCGCCGGCGAGGACCACGTGGAGATCACCACCGGCTGCGCCGAAGCCAACTACCTGGCGGCCTGGCAGCTCGTCGAGCCGGGCGACGAGGTGGTGATGACGCTGCCCAACTACATGCAGACCTGGGGGCTGGCGCGAGCTTTCGGCGCCGAGGTGAAGCCCTGGCGCCTGCGGCCCGACGAGGCGGCCGGGCGCTGGCGGCCCGACCTCGACGAGCTGCGCCGCCTCGTGAGGCCGCGCACCCGCCTGATCCTGCTCTGCCACCCCAACAACCCCACCGGCTCCTGCCTCACCGCCGCCGAGCTCGACGAGATCGCCGCCGTCGCCGCCTTGCACGGCGCCTGGATCCTCTGCGACGAGGTCTACCGCGGCGCCGAGCTCGCCGGCGGCGAAGAGAGCCCGTCGATGTGGGGACGCGGCGAGCGCGTGCTGGTGACCGGCGGATTGTCGAAGGCCTACGGCCTGCCCGGGCTGCGGCTCGGCTGGATCGTGGGCCCGCCGCCGCAGATCGCCGAGCTGTGGAGCCGCCACGACTACACCACGATCGCGCCGGCGACGCTCAGCGACCGGCTGGCGACGCTCGCCCTCGAGCCGGCGCGGCGCCGGCGTCTCCTGGAGCGCACCCGCTCGATCCTGCGCCGCAACCTGGGGGTGATCACGTCGTGGCTCGACGCGCTCGGCGACCGGCTCACCTACCTGCCGCCCCAGGCCGGAGCCATGCTCTACCTGCGCTACCGCCACGCCGTCAATTCCACCGTGCTCGTCGAGCGCCTGCGCCGCGACCGCGGCGTGCTGGTAGTGCCCGGCGACCACTACGGCATGGACGGCCACCTGCG
>DASWIG010000850.1:0-7773 GCA_036397835.1 Thermoanaerobaculia bacterium | reverse complement strand
AAGGCGGTGAACTGCGCCAGACCCTTGGCCGCCAGCACCCGCGTGATCGCCGCCGTCAACGTGGTCTTGCCGTGGTCCACGTGACCGATCGTGCCGACGTTGACGTGGGGCTTCGTACGTTCGAACTTCTCCTTGGCCATGGTCTTCCGAGTCGCCTCCTGGTTCGCGGCGCCGCGCTGCGGCCGGCCGCGGTTCGGTTTGTCGAGTGCAGGAGCTGACGCGAGAACGCTCTGGAGCCCACGACCGGATTTGAACCGGTGACCCCTTCCTTACCAAGGAAGTGCTCTACCCCTGAGCCACGTGGGCCGAAGACTCTCTGCCGCCCGCCGAGCCCGGCCCGGCGAGCCGGACGGATCACGTCAGCGCTTTGTGCTCGTCGATCTCGTCTATGCTGGATCCGCTTTTCCTAGTGGTTGTAGCAGCCCCGTGGTCGCTGTCCTGGCCATCGCTGTCGTGCTTTCCCGCGGAGCTTCGGGCACCCGAAAACCGGTGCCCAGAGACAAGTCTCCGGACTCTAGCAGAGCCGGACCTCGTTGTCTACCCCTGCGGCCCGATTTCGTCGGACCGACTCGCGCTGTGGAGCGGGAGACGGGAATCGAACCCGCGACCAACAGCTTGGAAGGCTGTGACTCTACCCCTGAGTTACTCCCGCTGAGCTTGCGCCGGTCTGAGTTTCCGTCGGTCGTGGTGGAGGTGGATGGATTTGAACCACCGTAGGCATTCGCCGGCAGATTTACAGTCTGCTGCCATTGACCGCTCGGCCACACCTCCGAAGATCCGCGCCCCCGAGGGCGCCTTCGCCGCCACCGCTCGTCTCCGGCGTCCGCCGCATGGAGCCGGCACCCGGAATCGAACCGAGGACCTACTGATTACAAGTCAGTTGCTCTACCGTCTGAGCTATGCCGGCCGGCTTGGGCAGCCCCGCCTGGGCAGGTCCGCTCGGTGGCCCGGTCCGCCGGAGCGCTCCGGCGTCGGCGAGCCTGAGATTGTACCCCGTTCTACTCGGTCAGCGCAACCATTCGTTGCCGAACGGCCTCGTAGAGCAGGGCCGCGGCGGCGGTGGCGAGGTTCAAGGACTCGACGCGGCCCCGCATCGGCAGCCCCACCAGACGGTCGCAGAGCCCACGGGTGCGCGGGCGCAGCCCCTTCTCCTCGCCGCCGACGCAGAGCAGCACCTTGCCGGTCAGATCGTGCTCCCAGGGCGGATCGCCGCCCGGGGCCGCGCCGTAGACCCAGAAGCCTTCGGCCTTGAGCCGCTCGATCTCCCGCGCCGAGTTGACGACGCGCTCGACGTCGAGCCATTCGCTGGCCCCGGCGGAGGTGCGCACCGCGGCGCTGGTCAGCGGCGCCGAGCCGCGGTCGCGCACCAGGACCCGGCCGACCCCGGCGCTCTCGCAGACGCGCAACAGGGCCCCCAGGTTGCGCGGATCCTGGACGTCCTCGACCAGCACCACGAGGTCGGGGTCGGCGCCGGCCGCCGTCTCGGGGACCGCCGTCTCGGAGGCCGCCGTCCTCTTCCCGGAGCGGAGACGGACGGCGAAGCCGTTGTGGGTGCCGCCGGCGGCGAGGGCCGAGAGCTCGGCCTCGCCGACCTCGCGCACCGGCAGGCGGTGGCGGCGGCAGAGCTCGACGATCTCCGCGACCCGCCCGCCGCGGGAGCGCTGGCCGCCGCGGCGCCGCGCCAGGAGCACTTCGGCGGCGGCATGGGGCCGGTGCCGCAGGATCTCGCGGACGGGATGGAAGCCGTAGACGAAGTCCATCGATTCGCGGGCGCACGCCGTGCGCCCCTACGCCGTCATCGGGCGCACGCCGTGCGCCCCTACACCGTCATGATGTCCTTTTCCTTGCGCTCCAGGGTCTCGTTGACCTGCCCGATGTAATGGTCGTGGAGCTTCTGCATCTCGTCGTGGCCGCGGTGCTCGTCGTCCTCGCTGATCTTCTTGTCCTTCTGCATCTTCTTGAGCTGGTCGTTGCCCTCGCGGCGGGCCTGGCGCACCGAGTTGCGGCTCGCCTCGGCGATGTCGTTGGCTTTCTTGACCAGCTCCTTGCGGCGCTCCTCGGTGAGGGCCGGGATCGGGATGCGGATGATCTTGCCGTCGTTGGACGGATTGAGGCCCAGGCCGGCGGCGTGGATCGCGCGCTCCATGGCCGTGATCTGGCTGGTGTCGAAGGGCTGCGCCACCAGCAGGCTGGCGTCGGCCACGGTGATGCTGGCCAGTTGCCTGAGCGGCGTCGGCGTGCCGTAGTAGTCGACCATCACGCCGTCGAGGACGACCGGGTTGGCCCGGCCCGTGCGCAGCTTCTTCAGCTCCTCGTGGAGGTGGTCCACGGCCTGCTTCATCTTGATCTCGATCTCACGGTAGAGGTCTTGCATCGCGCCCTCCTGGCTGGTTCGGGGTCTCCAATGACGCGGATCTTACCTCACCACCGAGCCCACCGGCTCGCCGCAGACCACGCGCCGGACGTTGCCCCTCTCCCTCAGGTCGAAGAGGACGATCGGGATGTGGTTCTCGCGGCAGAGGCTGATCGCCGCGGCGTCCATGAACCGCAGGTCGCGTTCCAGCACCTGGTGGTAGGTCAGCTCGTGCAGCAGCTCGGCCTGCGGGTCGCGGCAGGGGTCGGCGGTGTAGATGCCCGCCACCTTGGTGGCCTTGAGCAGGGCCTCGGCGTGGATCTCGCTGGCGCGCAGGGCCGCGGCGCTGTCGGTCGTGAAATAGGGATTGCCGGTGCCGGCGGCGAAGATCACCACCCTCCCCTTCTCGAGGTGACGGATGGCGCGGCGGCGGATGAAGCTCTCCGCGACCTCGCGGATCTCGATCGCGGTCAGCACGCGGGTGGTGACGCCGCGCTTCTCGAGCGCGTCCTGGAGGGCGAGGGCGTTGATCACCGTGCCGAGCATGCCCATGTAGTCGCCGGTCACGCGCTCGATGCCCGCCGCGCTCGCCGCCACCCCGCGGATGATGTTGCCGCCGCCGATGACGACGGCGAGCTCGATGCCCAGGGCGTGGACGCCCTTGATCTCGTCGGCGATGACCCCCACCACCTGCTCGTCGAGGCCGAAGCTCCTCTCGCCCATCAGGGCCTCCCCGGAGAGCTTCAGGAGCACCCGCTTGAAGACCGGAGCCGCTGCCGCTTCGGGGTTCCTGGGGGCCGTATCTGCCATCTCGGTCTCCGGCCGTGACACAGGCTCAAGGGCGCTGGCTCAGCCCGCCGCCTGGCTCACCTGGGCGGCGACCTCGGCCGCGAAATCGTCGCTCTTCTTCTCGATGCCCTCGCCGAGCTTGTAGCGCGCGAAGCGCCGCACCTGGATGTTCTCGCCGATCGTGGCGACGCGCTCGGCGATCATCTCGCCCACCGTCTGGTCCGGGTTCTTGACGAAGGGCTGCTCGAGCAGCACGCTGTCGGAGTAGAACTTCTCCATCTTGCCCTGGACGATGCGGTCGACCAGGTGCTCGGGCTTGCCCTCCGCGAGCACCTGCTCGCGGTAGATCTCGCGCTCGCGCGCCAGGTCCTGCGCCGTGACCTCCTCGCGGCGCACGAAGCGCGGGTCGGCCGCGGCGACGTGCATGGCGACGTCCCTGACGAGCTCCTGGAAGTCGTCGGTGCGGCCCACGAAGTCGGTCTCGCAGTTGACCTCCACGAGCACGCCGATCTTGCCGCCGGCGTGGATGTAGGAGCCCACGGCTCCCTCCGCCGTGATCCGCCCGGCCTTCTTGGCGGCGGCCGCCAGGCCCTTCTTGCGCAACAGGTCGATGGCGCCCTCGATCGAGCCGCCGGTCTCCGTCAGCGCCGACTTGCACTGCATCATGGGAGCGCCCGTGCGCTCCCGAAGCTCCTTGACCATCTGAGCCGTGACTTGCATTTCACGATTCTCCTGTGAGCCAGATTGTGCCACGCTGGCACTCGATTATGCCGCGCAGGCACAAGAAAGGCCAGCCTCGATTCCGGGGCGTCGAGCGACCTCGTCCCCGGCCTCGCGACGCGGCGCCCGCCCGGAGGGGAGCCTCAGTCCTCGTCCTGCTCGTAGTCGTCCGCCGCCGCTTCGGCCTCGGGCTGCGCCGTGGCCTCGGGCTGCGCCGCGGCCTCGGGCTGCGCCGCGGTCTCGGGCTGCGCCGCGGTCTCGACCACGGCCGGCTCCTCGGCGACGCTCTCCTGTGCCGGAGGCGGCGCCGCGGCTGCGGCCCGCGACGGCCGGACGGCGTCCTTCTGGCGGATCATGCGCTCCTGCTCGAGCCTGCCGGCCCCGGCGAGGTAGGAGTCGGCGATCCGCGCGGCGAAGAGCCGGATGGTGCGGATGGCGTCGTCGTTGCCCGGGATCACGTAGTCGACGAGCTCGGGATCGCAGTTCGTGTCGACGATGGCGATCACCGGAATCCCGAGCTTGTTGGCCTCGGCGACGGCGATCGACTCCTTCTTGGGATCGACGACGAAGAGCGCGTCGGGCGGCTCGGTGAGGTCGCGGATGCCCTCGAGGTTGCGGTGGATGCGGCTGCGCTCGCGGTCGAGGCGCAGGCGCTCCTTCTTGGTCGGGATCCCGTCGGGATCGGAGAGCCGGCCCTCGATGTCCTTCATGCGCTCGATCGATTTGCGGATGGTCACGAAGTTGGTCAACGTGCCGCCGAGCCAGCGATGGGTCACGAAGTACTGGCCGCAGCGCTGGGCCTCCTCCGCCATCGCCTCCTGGGCCTGACGCTTGGTGCCGACGAAGAGGATCTTGCGCCCCTCCGTGCCCAGGCGGTAGACGAAGTCGGCCGCCACCTGGAAGCGCCGGCGCGTCTTCTGCAGATCGATGATGTAGATGCCGTTTCGCTTGCCGAAGATGTACCGGCGCATCTTCGGGTTCCACCGCCGAGTCTGGTGCCCGAAGTGGACGCCGGCCTCGAGCAGCTCCCTCATCCTGACCTGGATCAAGTCTCGATCCTCCTTACCGTTTGCTACGGTCTACCGTTTACTGAACTGGTAACGCGCCCGGGCGCCCTTCATGCCGTACTTCTTGCGCTCCTTCTTGCGCGGATCCCGGGTCAGGAAGCCGGCCGTCTTGAGGCGGGGCCGAAGCTCGGCGTTGTAGTCGGTCAACGCGCGGGCGATGCCGTGGCGGATGGCGCCGGCCTGCCCCGCGGAACCGCCGCCCTCGACCGTGACCGTGAGATTGAACTTCTCGGCGGTCTCGGTCAGGAGCAGCGGCTGCTTGACGATCATCTTCAGGACTTCGTTGGGGAAATACTCGTCGAGGGAGCGCCCGTTGACCTCGACGTCGCCCGCTCCCGGACGCAGGAAGACCCGCGCCGTCGCGGTCTTGCGGCGGCCGGTCCCGTAGTAGTTGAGCTCGTTCACGATGTGATCCTCGATCGATCCATGCGCGCCTGCGGCACCTCGAGCGGCGCCGGCTGCTGCGACTGGTGGGGATGGTCCGGCCCGGCGTAGACCTTGAGCTTCCTGAACAGGCGGCGGCCCAGGCTGTTCTTGGGCAACATGCCCCACACCGCGGCCTCGACGAGCTTGGCCGGGAGCCTTTGCCGGCGCTGCCGCGCCGTCTCCTGCCGCAGGCTGCCGGGACGGCCGGAGTGCCGGTAGTAGACCTTCTGGTCTTCCTTGCGGCCGCTCAGCACGACCTTCTCGGCGTTGACCACGATGACGAAATCGCCCGTGTCCATATGGGGCGCATAGGTCGGCTTGTGCTTGCCGCGCAGGACGTGGGCGACCTGCGAAGCCAGCCGGCCGAGGCAGAGGCCGTCGGCGTCCACGACGTGCCAGCGGCGCTCGATCTCGGCAATCTTCGGGCTGTAGGTCTTCTTCATGATCCCTGTTCCGTCGGAGTCTCCGCCGCGGAGGCCGAGGCGTACCCTGGCGCACGCACTCCACTCCCCAGGCGCGAAGCGAAGGGGGGCGATCTTACGGGTCCGGCGATGGCTTGTCAACCCCCATCGGAACGGTGAGACCGTTCGCCCGACCCTGTATGCTGCCAGCATGACGACGCCAACGACGTCCCGCATTCTCGACGGCAAGGCGATCGCCGCGGCGATCCGCGCCGACGTCCAGGCCGAGGTGGAGCGGATGCTCGCCGCCGGCGGGCGTCAACCCAAGCTGCTCGCCTGCCTGGTGGGCGAGGACCCGGCCTCGCGCGCCTACGTGGCGTCGAAGACGCGGGCCTGCGAGGAGGCCGGCGTCGCCGGCGAGACCGTGAGCCTGCCGGCCGGCACCTCGCGCGACGAGCTCGCGGCGCGGGTGGAGGCCTGGAACCGGGACGACGCGGTCGACGGCATCCTGATCCAGCTCCCGCTGCCCGACCCGCTGCCGGAGCGCGAGATCCTCGACCTCGTCGACCCGGCGAAGGACGTCGACGGCTTCCATCCCGTCAACGTCGGGCGGATGTGGCTCGACCAGGACGCCCTGACGCCGGCCACGCCCACCGGCATCCTCGAGATGCTGCGCCGCGAGGCGATCCCGCTCAAGGGGTGCCACGCGGTGGTCGTGGGGCGCAGCGCCATCGTCGGCAAGCCGATGGCGGCGCTGCTGTTGCGCCAGCACTGCACGGTGACCGTGTGCCACTCGCGCACCTGCGACCTCGCCGCCGTCTGCCGCCAGGCCGACCTGCTGGTGGCCGCCGTCGGCCGCGCCGCCATCGTCGGCCCCGGCCACGTGAAGGAGGGCGCGGTGGTGATCGACGTCGGCATGAACCGGATCGACGACGCCTCCGAGGTCGAGCGCCTCTACCCCGGCGACGCGGCGCGCCGCGAGAGCTTCGCCAGGCGCGGCTACGTCCTGACCGGCGACGTCGACTACGAGCGCGTGCGGCCCAAGGCGTCGGCGATCACGCCGGTGCCCGGCGGCGTCGGGCCGCTGACGGTGGCGCAGGTGCTCGCCAACACGGTCAAGGCGTCGCGGCGGCGCCAGGGTCTCTGAGGATGGGCCGCTTCCTGGTGGGCCTGACCGGCGGGCTGGCGAGCGGCAAGTCGACGGTCGCCGGCCGGCTCGCCGACGCCGGCTTCCGGGTGCTCGACGCCGACGAGATCGTCGCCGAGCTCTACCGTCCGGGCGGCGGCGGCGCCGCCGCGGTGCGCGAGCTCTTCGGCGGCGGCGTGCTGGCGGCGGGCGGCGGCGTCGACCGTCCGCGGCTCGCCGAGGTCGTCTTCGCCGACGCCGAGGCCCGCCGGCGTCTCGAGGCGGCCATCCACCCACTGGTGCGCGAGCGCTTCCGGGAGATCGCCGCCGAAGCCGACGGCGTCGTCGTCTACGAGGCGACGCTGCTCGTCGAGGCGGGACGCGCCGGCGAGTTCGACCTCGTGGTCTCGGTCGAGTCGCCGCCGGCGGCCCAGCTCGAGCGCGCCGTCGTCCGCGGCATGGACGCGGACGCGGCGCGGGCGCGGCTGGCGGCCCAGGGGGACGGCGAGCTGCGGCGGCGCGGCGCTCACCGGATCCTGTGGAACGACGGCACCCTCGAAGAGCTGCGCGTCAAGGTCGACGCGCTCGTCGCCGAGCTGCGCCAGCGTGCCGGGTCCGCGGGTTGAAACCGCCGGATCCGGGTCCGGGGCGGGTCCGGGGGTTGAAACCCCTGGCTACCGGCTGTCGCCCTTCGGGCTCAAGACGTCGGGGGTGGGGAGGTCAAGCGCAAGAAGGCGTCCAAGAAGCGGACGACGAAGGCGTCGTCCTCCGTCGTTCCGGAGTACACTTGGCCTTGCGCTCGAGTCTGGGCCGTCGAACGAGCGCGACGAAGGCCGCGCAGGACGTGGCCGGATCCTGGTAGGTCAGGCTGCGCCTGACGATTCTCCGCGA
>DASWIG010000849.1:0-13792 GCA_036397835.1 Thermoanaerobaculia bacterium | reverse complement strand
TCGCCACGATCTACGTGGGACTGCAGAGCCTCTTCGAGCTCGGCGGCGCCGCGCTCCTCGCGGAGGTCATGCTGCTCGGCCTGCTGACGCTCCAGATCGGCGTCTGGACGGCCCGCGGCGCCCGCGGGCCGGCGGCGGCGGCGGCCGCCGCCGGCGTCGTCTTCCTGGGGCTGGGGATCGCCGCCGCCCGCGGCGGCCCGTCAGCGACCTTCGACTCGGTCCTCTACGCCCACGATGCCGACACCGGGGAGCGCTCGTGGTTCAGCCTCGACGCCGAGCCCGACGACTGGACCCGCCAGTTCGGCTTCGAGCGGGGCGTCACCGGCCCCTTCAAGCACTTCTTCCCGCTGGCGCCGGTCGAATTCATGAAGAGCGGCGCGCCGGCGGCGGCGGCGCCGCCGCCGGAGCTCGCGATCCTGGCGACGCGACCGCTCGGCGAGCGTTTCCGCGAGGTCCGGGTGGGCTTGCGCGCGGCGTCGCCGGTGGCGGTGCGGGCGATGTGGTTCGAGCCGCCGGAGGCCGTCGCCTCGGTGGTGGTCCACGGCCGCTCGGTGTCGCTCGAGGAGGTGGCGGTCACCGCCGCGCCGCCGGTGATCCAGCGCACCCCGGCGGCGCCGGAGGAAGAGATCACGGTCCGCATCCGGGGAGCGGCGCCGGTGACCCTGCACGTGACCGACCAGTACGACGGCCTGCCCGACCTTCCCGGCATCGTGCCGCGCCCGCCGGGCTTCCTGCCGCGTCCGCTCTTCGCCACCGTGCGCAGCGACGTCACCCTGGTGCACCGATCGCTGGCCCTGGCGCCGGACGCGGAAAGCCCTTGACCCGCGTCGCCGGCGGCGGCCGTCAGCAGTAGCTGTCGCCCACCGTCTTGTAGGGCGAGAACGTGCCCCAGGAGAAGAACTGACAGCCGCAGCTCTCGGGCAGCCAGGTGAAGACGCCGACGACCTCAGTCAGGCTCGCGTCCGAGTAGTAGATAAGCTCGGTCCCGCAGCGCGTCATGGCGCCGGCTTCGTCTTCCTCCGTCCACGGCAGCGGCAGGACCAACAAGGCCGCGGCGAGCACGAGGACGACGGACAGCTTGCTCTTTCTGATTCTGGACATGACGGATCCTCCTCGGTTGGTGGTTGGGGCTGACATCGGAAGGATAGCACAACCACTCAGAGCGCGCTGTGGAACGTCCTCCCCTGGATCCCGCTGTTCTGGTCTGCTGCAAAGAGCGGTACCATGGGGACAGGAGCGGAGGCCGACGGCCTTGCCGAAGGGTGCTATGATCCACCCTTCGTGAACCACTCCTCGTGAGTAATGCTCGAGCGTCTGGCGGATTGAGCCGCGGTGCCCAACCTCCTGTCCCTCGCCACCTCGATCCTCGCCGCCGGCTTCGCCTGGGCCACCTACTTCTACTTCAAGGACGTCTACGAGCCCGAGCCGCGACGGCTGCTTCTGACGGTGTTCGGGGCCGGCATGGCCGCCGTGGGCCCGGCCTACCTCCTGTACCGCCTCGCCGAGCGGTTCGGGCTCGGGGTCGAGCTGGCGCTCGATGACGACGCGGCGGTCCGGCTGGCCTTCTGCGTGCTCGTGGTCGGCACCATCGAGGAGCTCTGCAAGTTCCTGCCGGTTCTGGTGTTGATCGGGCATCATTCCGATTTCGACGAGCCGCTGGACGGCATCGTCTACGCCGCCTTCGGCGCGCTCGGCTTCGCCTCGATGGAGAACTTCGTCATCGGCCGCTGGCTCGAGGGGCCGGAGCTGTGGGGGCGCTTGCTCGCCTCGCCGTTGACCCACGCGCTCTTCGCCGCAGTCTGGGGCTGGTCTCTTTCGCTGGACCGCTTCGCCCGCCCGCGGCGGCCGGGGCGGGTCGCGCTGGGGCTGCTGCTGGCGATCCTCGTCCACGGACTCTACGACTTCCTGGTCCTCTCACCCTGGCCGGGCCGTCTCTTCGGGGCCGGCCTCGTGCTCCTCCTCTGGATCGTGTTCTTCCGCGTCGTGTCGCACGCGCTCAAGACCTCGCCGCACCGGCCACCGGCCTAGCTATAGAAGGCCGGCGCCACCAAGACCTACCAGAGCCCGGCGGGCGAGATCTGCGGCCGGGGCGATACCAGCGCCTTCTGAGCCGGGCTCAGATCATGAAGAGTAGGGGCTCGTCGATCTCCGGCGCCCCGGGCGGACCGTAGACCACCACCAGGGAGTCTTCCGGGCGGCCGCGGCCGATGGTCACCCGCATGCCGGCGCTCGGGGCCCCGGCGACGAAGATCGGGAGGTCGCGGAAGTCCGCGAAGCCGCGCACCAGCGCCGCCTCCGCCGGGTCGTCGGGGTAGAAGGCGGCGAGCCCCTGGCCGCTCGCCGCCGCCTCCCAGACCCTTTCCTCGGCCTCCGGATCGTTCACCAGGAAGAGGGCCAGGCTCGGTGACGGCCGCGACGCCGCTTCGAAGGCCAGGTCGTCGACGCGCTCGTCCTTGCCCTGGAGCAGCCAGTGCTCGCCGAGATAGACCGGGCCGTCGAAAGGCGAGAGCAGGAAGGAGAGGGTGGAACGGCCGCGGTCGTCCGCCGGCGAGATCGAGTAGCCGAAGACGTTGCCGCCGCGGTCGAAGTCGTACGGCCCCTCGTGCTCGCGGAGCAGGACCTGGCGCGCGAGCTCCTGCTTGCGCAGCCGGCGCGTCAGCGCCCGCCGCTCCGGGCGACGAATGCCGGGGCCGAGCGCGACGCAGATCGCGCCGTAGTGGACGACGGAGCACCACAGGTCGACGCGGACCTCGCGGGGACCGAGGCGCAGCTCCTCGAGCTCCGCTCGCGTCTCGTCGACGTCGGTGCCGTAGCCGAAGACGGGCCGCGGCCCGACCTCGATCGTCACGTCGCGCTCGCAGCACGCCGCGACGGCAGCTTTCAGGGAGCGGGCGAGGCCGTCCCAGCTCCCGAGGCTGCGGTGATCGACCGGGGAGGTGTAGAAGAGTCGACGTTGCATGGACGTATGGTAGCCGAGGTGCCGCAACTGGAAGCGCCCACGCGACGCTGCTCGCGAGCGTAAAACGCCGCCTCGACGGTATCATCCACGGGCGGAATTCCCGCTCCCCGACCTGGCCGGGACTCCACAAGCCGGCTCGCTAATGACCCTGCCGGTGGCGATCCTCGGGCCGATCGCCGACCACCTGGCCATCTTGTGACGTAAGCTCGGGCAATGCCGAGCAGAAAACCGATACCGACCGCCATCGAAGCGGACGGCGAGACTTCCGCCGACAAGCTCTTCAAGACGGCCTTCGAGCTCTTCCTGCGCAATCTCGTCGAGCTGGTGCGTCCCGAGGTCGCGGCGCGGCTCGATCTCGACCACGCCCGCATCCTTTCCCCGAAGCTCTTCGCGGACTTCCGCAAGCAGGGTCTCCGTGAGCCGGACCTGGTCGCCGAGGCGCAGACGGTGGACGGCGATTCGCAGCTCGTCGTCGTCCACGTCGACGTCGAGGGGGCGTTCAGCAGCGTCATGGACGATCGCATGCTGGAGTACGGCCTGCACCTCGTGCTCAAGACGAAGAAGCCCATCGTCTCGATCGCGGTCTTCCTGACCGGCGGTCCGAAGGGGATCCAGATCCGAAAGGTCGAGGTGGAGGCGGCGGGATGGATCTCGCTGCGCTTCTTCTACCTGGCCTTCGGCCTGTCCGGGAGCCTGGCGGAGGAATACGTGGGTCGTCCGCAGCCGCTGGCGGCGGCGCTGGCGGCGCTGATGCGCTCCGAGGTCTGGGACCGCGTAGAGCAGAAGCTGCGCTGTCTGAAGGCGATCAGCCGTGCGGAAGGGCTCGACCTGAGTCGTCAATACGTGCTCAAGAGGGTGGTCGACAACTACCTGGAATTGAGCGAGAATGAGAGCGAGCGCTTTGCTGCCGAGCTGGAGCGCGACGCCAACAAGGAGGTCCGAGACATGGTCGTCACCTGGGAAGAAGCGCTGGCAGAGAGCAGGGCCGAGGGAGAGGCCAGAGGAGAGGCCAGAGGAGAGGCCAGAGGAGAGGCCAAAGGAGAGGCCAAAGGAGAGGCCCGGGGCCGGCTCGAGGCGACACGGAAGGCCATCGTGCTGCTGGCGCGACGGTGGCATCGTGAGGTGCCGCCCGACTTCGAGGAGACGTTGGCCGCCATCGACGACCTCGACCGGCTCTACCGGATCCTCGAGCGGGTCGTCGACGCGCCTTCGATCGCCGAGCTCGATTTCGACTGACACGGCAACGCGATATCTGGGCGAACCTTGCCTGCTGCACTCGCGGAATTCCCGCTCCCCGACCTGGCCGGACCGGTCTTCTGAAAAGTCCCGCCCCCGGGTCGGGGGCGGGACGGTGAATGGAAAGATCCCGATCAGGGGATCAGGCGGTCACAGGCGCTTCCTCCTCGGGCAAGGGGGAAGGGGACGTCGGCTCCGGCGTCTCCTCCGGTGCCTCCGCCGGCTTCTCCGTGCGGCGCACGGGCTCGGCCACGCGGATCCGCTCGGCAAGGTCGTCGAAGCCGGCCAGGCGGAAGTAAGCCTCCTGGATGCGCGCGACGTTCACGTACACGCGGCGGTGGTAGGCCAGGGCTTGCTTCTTGGCGACGAGAGCCTGGTCAGCGAGCTTGACGGCGTTCTTGACCGCCGCCATCGCCTCGTCGAGCTTCAGCACCTCGGCCTCCAGGGCGTTGGCGAGATGCTCGAAATCGAGGGGCTCCTGGCCCGCGCGCGCGCCGGGGACCTGTGCTACGAGCTCCGGATTCCTCATCCGGCCGACCGCCTCGAGGGTTTGCTCGCGCGCCGCGGTAATGGTACGCGCGGGCGCCGCCTCGAGACCGACGAGGAGCAGCGCGGCCTCGCCGTGGGTGCCCTCGACGGACTTGCGCACGTCGCGGTGCACCTCCTTGACGTGCTGGAACTGCTGTTTGCGCTGATCGCGCGCCTTGCTGACCTGGACGCGGGCAGCCCCGTAGACCTGTTGGGTCCGGCGGACCTCGCCGGACGCGTGCCCGAGCAGCGCGGCATTGGACTCCTGGGCGGCGTCGAAGTCGGTCATGGGCGGTCCCTGGCCGTCCCCGGATCGGGTCGGGGCATAGACCTCGGTGAGCTTGACGGCGACGCTCGACTTCGCCGTCATCGTGGACGCCACCACGAACTCGGACTGGTCGAGGCTCTTCACCGCCTTCTTCGGCATCTGGCTTGACATCGTCAGCCTCCTTTCGTCATGGTCCGGCTCCAGTGCCGGACCGGGCAAGCGCCTACGGCGCTCGTCCCAAGCTCGCCACGTAGAGTACGGATCGCGGGAAAGCTCGGGAAACGCGTTCACTTTTCGGCAATGATTTCGCGGCGGGCCGCCGGCCGAGGACGGCTAACCGTCGGCGGATCAATGACTTGGCGATTCGACCGGCGCCGAGCCCCGTTCACTTTTCCGGAATGATCCGCGCGCCGGGCGGCCGCGGGCGAACGCCGCCGGTGCCGGCCGAATCGGTCGGCGTCAGGGCGTGGCCTTCACCGATTCCGCGGGGAATCGCTCAGGGTCGGCGGTGACCCTGGACGATTCCAGGCGGAATCGCTGAGGGGCGGCGGCGGCCCTGACTGATTCCGCGCGGAATCGCTCAGGGTCGCGCCGGACCCTGACTGATTCCGGGCGGAATCGCCCAGTGTCGCGCCGGACCCCGACTGATTCCAGGCGGAATCGCTCAGGGTCGCCGATGACCCTGGCCGATTCCAGGCGGAATCGCTCGAGGTTGCGCCGGACCCTGGACGATTCCAGGCGGAATCGCTCAGGGTCGGGCCGGACCCTCGGGGGGGTTGAAAGATCAAAGCCCAGGGTCCGCACCCTGGGACGCCCCCCAAGACCTGGCACGCCCCTTGCCTCCATGTACCGCCGCGCACGGACGGACGCCCCCCGACGCGGCAAGACCGCGCCAAATTGACACCCGCGGGCCGATCGACGACCCGCTATGGCAGGACGGAGAAGGAACGGACCGTGAACAGGACGCCCCAGCTCGCCGCCGCAGCCCTGGCCGCCGCGCTCGCCGCGACGCCGGCCGCGCCGGCCGACCTCGCCGGCGTCCTGCGCCGGTTCGCCGTCCAGTCGATCCCGCCGTCGCCCGCCAGCGACTTCACCCTCGAGAACCTCGCCGGCGGCCAGACCTCGCTCTCCGATTACTACGGACGCTGGGTCGTCCTCACCTTCTTCGCCACCTGGTGCGGACCCTGCCGCAGCGAGCTGCCGTCGCTCGAGAAGCTCCACCGTGAGCGCGCCGGCCAGGGCGTGACCGTGCTCGGCGTCTCCGTCGACGACGACCGCGGGCCGCTCGATCCCTTCGTGCGCCAGCTCGGGCTCACCTTCCCCGTCCTCTGGGACGCGGGCAAGCAGGTCGGCGCCGCCTACCGCGCGACGTCGATCCCGGTAAGCTATCTCGTCGACCCCGAGGGACGCCTGGTGGGCGTGGCCCGCGGCGCCCGCGACTGGTCGGGAATGACGCCCATGGTCGACGCCGCCCTCGCCGCCGTGCCCGCCGCCCTGACCGCCGACGCCCCGGCCGACGCCTACGCCGACGCCGCCCAGCCGGTGGCCACGCCCACCGTCACCGACCCGCCGACCGCCGAGGTCGCGCTCGCCGACGCGAAGCCCGTCGCCGGCGAGCCCTTCCATGTCGACGTCAAGCTGCGCTGGGCCGGCAACTTCGACGAGTACCTCCCCCACCCGCCGGAGATCCCGCTGCCCGAGGGCGTGACGCGCCGGGAGGTGACGGCGGAGTCGTCGAGCCGCGACGGCCGCAACCAGCTCACCTACCGACTGACCCTGGTCGCCGCCGAGCCCGGCAAGTACGCCCTCGACCCCGTGGAGCTGCTCTACACGCCGCGCTTCGAGGCGACGCCGGTCGCCAGCCGGGTGCCGGGCCCCACCGTCGAGGTGGTGCCGCGCACCGTGCTCGGCCTGCCGCCGCGCGTCCTGGCCCTGGTCGGCGCCGGCGTGGCGGTCTTCGCGGGCCTCGGCCTCGTCGTGGCGAGCCGGCTGCGGCGCCGCGGCCGGCGGACGCGGCCGGCGGCCGAGGAACTTTTCGCGCGGGCGAGCGTTGCGCTCGAAGAGGCGCGCCGCAAGCGTCTCCAGGGCGACGCCGCCGGCTCTCTGCTGGCGCTCGCCGAGCTCGACGCCGCGCTCGGCGCCGAAGAGCCCGACGAAGAGCTCCGCCAGGCCGTGGAACGTGCCCGCTACGGCGGCGCGGCGCCGCCCGCCGCCGAGCTCGACCGCATCCAGCGCCGCGTCGAGCGCCGGCTCGCCGAGCTGCGGCCCGATCCCGATCGAAACGAACGCGAGAGCGTGAAGCTCAAAGAACCCGCCTGAGTCTCGGACAAACCCTTCGGAGGACGTAGATGACCACCACTACCGCTCAAGAGCTGACGCAGGAGATCGAAGCCCAGGCGCACAAGCTCGCCCGCTTGCGCGAGGAGATCGCGAAGGTGATCGTCGGTCAGAGCTACATGATCGACCGCATCCTGATGGCCCTCATCGCCGACGGCCACATCCTGGTCGAGGGCATCCCCGGCCTCGCCAAGACGACCGCGATCAAGACCGTGGCCGCCGCCATCCACACCGGCTTCTCGCGTATCCAGTTCACCCCGGACCTGCTGCCCGCCGACCTCATCGGCACCGAGATCTACCGGCCGCAGCACGGCGACTTCGTGCTCAAGAAGGGCCCGATCTTCACCAACCTGCTGCTCGCCGACGAGATCAACCGCGCCCCGGCCAAGGTGCAGTCGGCGCTGCTCGAGGCGATGCAGGAGCGCCAGGTGACGATCGGCGACGAGACGCGTCCGCTGCCCGACCCCTTCCTGGTGCTGGCGACCCAGAACCCGATCGAGCAGGAGGGCACCTATCCCCTGCCCGAGGCCCAGGTCGACCGCTTCATGCTCAAGCTCCGCGTGGGCTACCCCGACAAGGTCGAGGAGAAGGAGATCATGCGGCGCATGGCCAGGCGCGAGAAGCCGCGGGTGGAGCCGGTGCTGACGCCCGAGGACATCAAGGAGATGCGGCGGGTGGCCGACTCCCTCTACCTCGACGAGAAGGTCGAGGATTACATCGTCGACGTCGTGTTCGCCACCCGCGAGCCCGGCCTCTACAAGCTCGGGAAGCTCGAGAAGATGATCGACTACGGGGCCTCGCCGCGCGCCACGATCTACCTGGCGCAGGCGGCCAAGGTGCAGGCCCTGATGTCGGGCCGCGGCTACGTGACGCCGCAGGACGTGAAGACGGTGGGCCCCGACGTGCTGCGCCACCGGGTGCTCATCTCCTACGAGGCCGAGGCCCAGGACCTGACGGCCGACGACGTCGTCCAGGAGATCTTCAACACCGTCGACGTGCCGTGACGTTCCCGCCATGACGCCCGCCGAGCAGCACCACGAGCCGGAGCTCCTCTCGCCGGAGCTCTTCCAGAAGATCAAGGCGATCCAGATCCGCACCCAGCGGCTGGTCTCCGACGTCTTCGCCGGCGAGTACGAGAGCGCCTTCAAGGGCCGCGGCATGGAGTTCGAGGAGGTGCGCGAGTACCGCGCCGGCGACGACATCCGCCACATCGACTGGAAGGTCACGGCGCGCATGGGCCACCCGTTCGTGAAGGTGCACCGCGAGGAGCGCGAGCTGACGGTGATGCTGGTGGTGGACGTCAGCTCCTCCGGCGCCTTCGGCACCGGGGCCAAGCTCAAGAACGAGGTGGCGGCCGAGATCGCGGCGCTGTTGGCCTACACGGCGATCAAGTCGAACGACCGGGTGGGCCTGGTGGTCTTCACCGACCACGTGGAGCGCTACATCCCGCCGAAGAAGGGCCGCGCCCACGTCTGGCGGGTGATCCGCGAGATCCTGAGCTTCCGGCCGCGGCGCCGGTCGACGGACCTGACCGGCGCCCTCGAGTACCTCTCGAAGGTGCTGCGGCGGCGCTCGGTGATCTTCGTGATCTCGGACTTCCTCGACGAGGGCTACCAGGACCGCCTGCGCATCGCCGGCCGGCGCCACGACGTGACCGCGGTTTCGGTGGGCGACCGGCGCGAGGTCGAGCTGCCGCCGATCGGCATCCTCGAGCTCGAGGACGCCGAGACCGGCGAGACGATCATGATCGACACCTACGACCGGAACACCACCCGCGGCTTCCGTCTGCTGGCGGGCGAGGAGCGCGCCGGACGCCGCCACTTCTTCCGCTCGGCCGGCGTCGGCGAGGTGGAGATCCGCGCCGACGAGCGGGACTACGTCGACGCCCTGGTGCGTTACTTCCACTACCGGGAGACCCGGCGTTAGAAGTCAGACAAGTCAGACAAGTCAGAGGAAGACGTGACCATGGAGCTGCGACCGCCCCCCCAGACCGCGACCGCCCCGGCGCGCGACCGTGCCGTGCGGCTGCTGCTGATCGCCAACCTGCTCGCCGTGGCGGCGCTGGGCGCCTTCCTGTGGTGGCGCTCGGGCGCGGCGCCGGCGGCCGATCCGGCCGCCGCGGACCACGCCCGCGAGGTGGCCTCGAAGCTCAAGGCCGCCGGCGCCCTCGACGAGGCCGCGGCCCTCTACGAGGTGTACCTGACGCGGACCGACGCCCCGGCCGCCACCCGCGCCAACGTGGCATTCAGCCTCGGCGGCCTCTACCTCGACGCCGGCCGCTACGAGAGCGCCCTGCGCTGGTTCTACGAGGCCGAGTCGCTGGGCGTGGGCGAGCTCGCCGACCCGCTGTCGCAGAAGGTCGTCCACGCCCTGGAGCGTCTCGGCCGCCACCACTCGGCGCAAGCCGTGCTCGGCTCGCGCACGGCGCTCGCCCCGGGCGACGCGGTCAAGCGCTCGGGCGACGACCCGGTCGTCGCCCGCATCGGCGAGCGCTCGATCTACCGCACCGAGGTGCTGCGGATGCTCGACGAGATGCCGCCCGAGATGGCCGGCCAGCTCACCGGGGCCCAGCGCGGCGAGCTGCTCGAGAAGTACGTGGCCGACGAGCTGTTGTGGCGCAAGGCGGTGAAGCTCCAATACGACCAGGACCCGGAGGTGCGCCGCCGCCACGACGCGCTGCTCAAGCAGCTCGCGATCTCGAAATTCATCGAGAGCGACGTGGTACGCCAGGTCAAAGTCGACCCCGCCGACCTCGAGAACTTCTTCGAGGCCAACCGCCGGCGTTACGAGAAGGAGGGCGAGAAGCTCGAGCAGATGCCGCCCGAGGTCGAGCGCGACTACCGGATGTCGAAGATCGAGTCGGAGTACCAGAAGATCATCGAGTCGGAGCTGGCGACGGCGGACGTCGAGCTCTTCCCGGAGAAGATGAAGGATGGCTAGCGACGGGCTCTTCCCTCCGCGTAGGGCAGGCTGCGCCTGCCGATTCTCCCGCTCGCCAATCGGCAGGCGCAGCCTGCCCTACATGCTTCTTCTCCTCGCCGCCTGCGCCCGACCCGCCCCCGAGACGGCCGCGCCCGCCGAGCCCCGCGACCCGGTGGAGAGCCGCGCCCGCGTCGACCGCGCCGTCGCCACCACCGGCGACCTGATCACCTACACGGTGACGGTGGACCACGACGCGTCCTACGAGGTCGAGCTCCCGGAGCCCGGCGCCGAGATCGCCGGCTTCCGCATCGTCGACGTCGGCCGCGAGGAGCCGCGCGAGGAGGACGGCCGCGTCGTCCGCGAGCTCTGGTACCAGCTCCGCGCCGACCTGGTGGGCTCCTACGTGCTGCCGCCGATCACCGTCACCTACCGCCCGCGGGCCGAGGTAGGCGCCGAGGCGGCCGAGGCGCAGACGGTGCAGACGTCGGAGATCTTCGTCGAGGTGCAGTCGGTGCTCCCGGCCGACGGCGAGGTCACCGACATCCGGGGCCTCAAGCCCCTGCGCCGGATCGAGCGTCCGCTGCCGTGGTGGCCGCTGGCGGCGGGAGGCGGCGCCGTCGTCCTCGCGGCGCTCGCCTTCCTCTATTGGCGGCGGCGCCGGCGGCCGCCCCTGGCGCCGCCGCGGCCGGCCCACGAGATCGCCTTCGAGGCCCTCGAACGGCTGCGCCGCACCGACTTCGCCGACGCCGAGGCGGTGCGCCGCTTTCACTTCGAGATCTCCGAGGTGGTCCGCGCCTACGTCGAGGCCCGCTTCGGCCTCAACGCCACCGACCTCACCACCGAGGAAATCGTCGCCCGGTTGGGCGGCGTCCGCGGCCTGGGGGGCGACGAGCGCGACCTTCTGCGCGGTTTCCTCGGCGCGACCGACCGGGTGAAGTTCGCCGCCCACGAGCCGAGCGAAGAGGAGATCCGGGCCACCTACGAGAACGCCCTCACCTTCGTCGAGGTGACCCGAGAGCGCCCCATCGTCGCGCCCCCCGAGGCCGAGCTCAAGGAGGCCGCGTGAGTAGCGAGCTCTTCTTCGCCCACCGCTGGCTGTTCTGGGTGCTCGGGCCCCTCTTCGTGCTGTGGACGGCGGCCTGGTTCCTGGTGCCGTGGCTGGCCCACCGCCGGCGCCAGGCGGCGGCCGTGCGCTTCTCGAACATCCGCGCCCTGGAGCGCCTCAGGCCGTCGAAGACGCTGGTGCTGCGGCGTCTCTTCCAGGGCCTGCGGCTTGCGACCGTGGCCCTGCTGATGCTGGCGATGGCGCGTCCTCAGACCGGCCGCACCCAGACCCAGGTGCGCACCGAGGGCATCGACGTCGTGCTCGCGATCGACACCTCGGGCAGCATGCAGGCCCTCGACCTCGACGCCGACCGCCGCATCGCCGACCGCCGCCACCGCCTGGACGTGGTCAAGGCCGTGGTCGAGCAATTCGTGGAAAAGCGCGACAACGACCAGATCGGCCTGGTGGTCTTCGGCGCCGAGGCGTTCACGCAATGCCCGCTGACGCTCGACCACGGCATCGTGGCGACGTTCCTCGAGCGTCTCGAGATCGGCATGGCCGGCGACGCCACCGCCATCGGCTCGGGCATCGGCACCGCGGTCAAGCGCCTCAAGGAGTCGGCGGCCAGGTCGAAGGTGGTCATCCTGCTCACCGACGGCCGCAACAACGCCGGCACGCTCTCGCCCGCCAAGGCGGCCGAGGTGGCCGCGACCTTCGGCGTCAAGATCTACACCATCGGCGCCGGCGGCCACGGGGACGCGCCGTTCATCGTCGACTCGATCTTCGGCCGCCAGGTGGTCTACCAGCCGGTCGAGATCGACGAAGAAACCCTGCATGAGGTCGCCGGCCGCACCGGCGGCCGCTATTTCCGCGCCGAGGACGAGGCGGCGCTGGAAGCGATCTACCGCGAGATCGACGAGCTCGAGAAGACGGAGATCACCATGTCGTCCTACATGGAGTACAACGAGCGGTTCCGCTGGTTCGTGATCCCGGCGGTGGCCCTGCTGCTGATGGAGATCGTCATGCTCGGCACGCGGTTCCGCAAGCTGCCATGAAGAAATCCCCCCTGACCCCCCTTTTTCAAAGGGGGGGACCAGAGACGACGGAAGAAACGTGATGGACGTGCGCGTGGGATCGATCGAATCGCTGTGGCTGCTGTGGCTGGTGCCGGCGGCGCTGGCGTTCTACGTCTACGTCTTCCGGGCCAAGACTCGGCTGCTGGAGCGCTTCGCCTCGCCCGAGATGTTGGCGCGCCTGACCTCGGGGGTCAGCCGCCCGCGCCAGGTGCTGAAAGCGGCCCTGGTGCTCCTCGGGCTGCTGGCGGCGGTGGCGTCGCTGGCCGAGCTGCGGTGGGGCTTCACCTGGGAGGAGGTCACCCGCGAGGGCGTCGACGTGGTGGTGGCCCTCGACGTCTCCGACAGCATGCTGGTGGAGGACGCCGAGTCGGGCGGCAAGCTGCCGCGGCTGGAGCGCGCCAGGCGCGAGATCGCGGACCTGCTGCAACTGATGGAGGGCGACCGCATCGGCCTCGTGGCCTTCGCCGGCACCGCCTTCGTCGAATGCCCGTTGACGCTCGACTACGGCGCCGCGTCGCTCTTCCTCGACACCCTCGACACCGACCTCATCCCGGTCAAGGGCACGGCGCTCGGCGAGGCGATCCGCACCGCGGTCACGGCCTTCGAGGGGGCCACGCACAAGTCGCGGGCGATCATCCTGATCACCGACGGCGAGGACCACACGGGCGACGCCCTGCGCGCCGCCGAGGAGGCCAAGCTCGCGGGCGTGCGCGTCTTCACCATCGGCATCGGCCGCGACGAGGGCGCGCCGATCCCGGCGCCGGGCGGCGGCTTTCGCCGCGACCGCCGCGGCGAGATCATCCTCTCGCGTCTCGACGAGACGACGCTGCAGAAGATCGCGCTGGAGACCGGCGGCCGTTACGTGCGCTCGGTCACCGGCGACGTCGACCTCGAGCAGATCTACGTGCAGGGCATCAAGGCCACGCTCGAGGACCAGGAGCTGGGCTCCAAGCGCCGCCAGCGCTGGGAGGAACGGTTCCAGTGGATCGTGGCGGCGGCGCTGCTGGCGCTGATGGCCGAGCCGCTGATCTCGGAGCGGATGCGCAGAAAGGGGACGGCCGATGTCGCATGAGAAGCGTCCACTGATGTTCCAGGGATTGAAATCCCTGGCTATCTCTCCACCGTCCCTGACGGGACGAAGAGCCTGCCTGGTCGTCCTGCTGATGCTTGGGACGACCACGGTTCTGGCTCAGCCGCGGGCGCCCGAGCCTGAGCCGCCGGCGGCCCAGCCGGCGGAGCTGCCGGCGGCCGAAATCTTCGCGAGCCCCTATCAGGCCTACGAGGCCGGAGCCTACGAGCAGGCGCTCCAGGGCTTCGTCGACCAGCAGGTCGAGCGTCCCGAGGACCCCGAGGTCACGCTCAACCTGGGCAGCGTCCACTACGAGATGAAGAACTTCGAGGAGGCCGACCGGGCGTTCGCC
>DASWIG010000848.1:0-2532 GCA_036397835.1 Thermoanaerobaculia bacterium | reverse complement strand
CCCGAGCCGGCCGTAGTGTTGGCGAGGAAGACGAGCTTGCCGCGGTCAGTGCGCAGGTTCTGGTCGTGGAGCACCTTCGGCGGCTCCCCGGAGTCGGCGAGGTGCTCGAGGAAGTAGAGCACGCTGGTGGGATTGTAGAGGAGGTCCTCGACGTCGTCCGAGAAGCGGTAACCGTTGTACCAGGTGCGCATCGTCTCGAGAAGCTCGTCCGGGGTCCCCACAAGGTCTCGCGTTTCCGCGATCCTCTCGAGCGCGTCGCGGATCTCCGCTTCGCGAAAGCCGCAGAGGTTGGCGAAGGCCCGGTGGTCGGAGACGTCCTTGGCGTTGTTGAAACCGCTGGTCAGATCGTTGAGCGCCACCGGCGAGACTCCCGTCACGAACACTCGCTCGAGGCCCTGGCCTTCCGTCCCCGACTTGACCGACTTGAACAGCTCCTTGAACGGTCCGTCGGCGTCGAAGAGAGCGCGGTAGGTCGTGGCGTCGCTGACCATGACTTCGTTGACGAAGTTGTCGTACTCGTCAATCAGTAGGCAAAGGCGGTGCCGAGTCTGGCGGATCCGGGCCAGGAGGTGGCGCAGGGTGCTCGTGGCGTCCGGTTCGATCTTGATCGGGCCGGGAAGATGGTCCTCGTAGCCGAGCTGGAAGTCCTCGATCTGGTTGTTGACGTAGGCGTGGAGACTTCGGGCGATCTCGTCGACGCTGCCGCGGGCGCTGAGCTCGGAGAAGTTCCACTGCAGCACGAAGTAGCTGCTGCGCTCCGCGGTCGGCTCGCGCGCGGCGGCGAGGCCGCCGAAGAGGGCGTCGAACTCGCCGGCGAGACGCAGGTCGTAGTAGGTGGCGAGGGTCTGGATCCACAAGGACTTGCCGAAACGCCGCGGACGCAGGAAGACGAGGGTCCTGCCGAGACGCTCGACGTCACGGACGTGCATCGTGCGGTCGGCATAGAACATCCCGCGGCGACGGATGCCCTGAAAGTCGGCGATGCCATAGGGAAAGGTGATCATGGTCAGCCAGCGCCCCCTTCGTGCAGTCTAGACGATTGACGCGGCCGGCGCGATCTCCTAGCCTTCCCGCCATGCGAAACATGGCTTCCGTTTGGCGGGTCCTCGCCCTGGCGACGGTCCTCGCCGTTCCTCTCCGGGGCGACTCTCGCGAGCACCCTTACCCCACCGACCCCGGCCGCCTGCGGCTCGCCGACGTCTTCGAGCTCGAATGGGCTTCGGACCCCCAGATCTCGCCCGACGGCGAGCGCGTGGTCTACGTGCGCAACTTCATGGACGTGATGCACGACCGGCGGCGCTCGAACCTGTGGCTGGCGACGACCGACGGCGGCGATCACCGGCCGCTGACCACGGGCCTGGCCAACCACTTCGCGCCGCGCTGGTCCCCCGACGGCCGGCGACTGCTCTACGCCTCCACCGACGACGGCTCGAGCCAGCTCCACGTGCGCTGGCTCGACGGCGGCGGGAGCGCCCGCCTCACCCAGCTCAGAGAGCCGCCGGCCGACCCCGCCTGGTCGCCGGACGGACGCTGGATCGCCTTCACCATGCTGGCGCCGCTCGACGTCGAGCCGTTCGTGGAGCTCCCCGAGAAGCCCGCGGGCGCCCAGTGGGCGGCTCCCGCGGTGGCGATCGACGAGCTCCTCTACCGCGCCGACGGCGCCGGGTACCTCAAGGACGGCTATCGCCACGTCTTCGTGCTGCCGGCCGAGGGCGGCACGCCGCGCCAGCTCACCCAGGGTCCCTTCAACCACGCCGGTCCTCTGGCCTGGACTCCCGCCGGCGACGCCGTCCTCTTCGCCGCCAACCGCCGCGAGGACTGGCGGTACGAGCCCAACGAGTCGGAGATCTACGAGGTCCGCCTGGCCGACGGCGAGCTGCGGGCGCTGACCGGGCGCGCCGGCCCCGACGCCGCGCCCGCGGTGTCGCCTGACGGCGAGCAGATGGCCTATCTCGGGTACGACGACCGCTACCAGGGCTACCAGGTGACCCACCTCTACGTGACGCGGCGCGACGGCTCCGGCGCGCCGCGGGTGCTCACCGCGGCGCTCGACCGCAGCGTGGCGGATCCGGTGTGGAGCGCCGACGGACAGGGCGTCTACTTCGGCTACGACGACCGCGGCAACGGCAAGGTCGGCTACGCGCCGCTCGCCGGCGAGCTCGAGCTGGCGGCCGGCGACGTCGGCGGCACCTCGATCGGCCGCCCCTACTCCGGCGGCTCCTTCTCGGTGGCCGGCGACGGCCGCTTCGCCTACACCCTGAGCCGCCCCGACCATCCCGCCGACGTCGCCGTGGGCCGCCGCGGCGCCTCCGAGGTGCGGCGCCTGACGCGGCTCAACGACGACCTGCTCGCCCACAAGGAGCTCGGCGCGGTGGAGGAGATCTGGTACGAGTCCTCCCACGACGGCCGCCGCGTCCAGGCCTGGATCGTCAAGCCGCCGGGCTTCGAGGCGTCGCGCAAGCACCCGCTCGTGCTCGAGATCCACGGCGGCCCGTTCGCCAACTACGGCGACCGCTTCGCCGCCGAGCTCCA
>DASWIG010000847.1:0-10461 GCA_036397835.1 Thermoanaerobaculia bacterium | reverse complement strand
CACGTACTCCTCGGGCGGCGTGAACTCGTCGTAGACGATGCGGTGCGAGACCTGGGTGAGGTTCTCGCCCTGGAACGGCTTCTTGCGCGTCAGCAGCTCGTAGAGCAGGACTCCGAGCGAGAAGATGTCGCTGCGCGCGTCGACGGCCCTGCCCTGGATCTGCTCCGGCGCCATGTAGTTGGGGGTGCCGAGGAGCTGGCCGGCCACCGTCAGGTTCGACTGCTCGAGGCGGGCGATGCCGAAGTCGGTGATCTTCACCAGGTGGTCGTGGGTGATGATGATGTTGGCCGGCTTGACGTCGCGGTGGATGATCCCCTTCTGGTGCGCGCAGTCGAGGCCGTCGGCGATCTGCGCCACCACCTCGAGGACGAACTCGAGCGCCAGCGGCTCGTCGTGCTGCATCCGTTGCTTCAGGTTGACCCCCTTGACGTACTCCATGGCGATGAAGTAGTCCTCGCCCTCCTGGCCCACGTCGTGGACGGTGACGATGTTGGGGTGGCTGAGCTGGCCGATCGCCTGGGCCTCGCGCAGGAAGCGCTCGCGGAACTGCGCCACCTCCTTCTCTTTGGCCGAGTAGGCCATGCGGAAGGTCTTGATCGCGAGCTGGCGCTTGATGATCGGGTCCTGGGCCAGGTACACGACGCCCATGGCGCCCTTTCCGAGCTCGCCGAGGATTTCGTAACGGCCTAGGTTCTGTGGGGTCATCGTCCTCGCCGGAGGGGACGTGCGCCAGCGATAGTAGGCCGCGGCCTCGCAGAAGTCAAACCGGCGAGGAGTGCTATAGTCCGGCTCTCGCTTTCGGACGCTCAAGCCCAGGAGGTTCAGGAATGCAGGTGGACAGCTCGGAGAGGATCCGCAACGTGACGCTGGCCGGACACGCCGACACCGGCAAGACGACGCTCGCCAGCGCCTTGCTCTACACCGGCGGCGTGGTGAACCGCATGAACAAGGTGGAGGACGGCAACGCCACCACCGACTTCGATTCCGAGGAGGTCGCGCGCAGCTATTCGATCGGCCTGGCGCCGTGCTTCGTGCCCTGGCGCAAGCACAAGGTCAACGTGGTCGACACGCCGGGCTCCGGCATCTTCGGCGTCGAGAGCCGCGCCGGCGTGCGCGCCACCGACGCCGTGATCCTGGTGATCAACGCCGCCGCCGGCGTGCAGGTGACCACCGAGAAGATCTGGACCTACGCCGCCGAGATCGGCCAGCCGGTGCTGATCCACCTCAACAAGCTCGACCGCGAGCACACCGACCTCGAGCGCTCGCTGCCCGCCATCGAGAAGCTCTGCGGACGCGCCGCCGTCCCCATCCAGCTTCCGATCGGCCAGGACCACGGCTTCGACGGCGTGGTCGACGTGGTCGCCGGCAAGGCGTGGCGCTTCACCCGCGACGGCGACGGCAAGGGCGAGCCGTGCGAGGTGCCGGGCGAGCTCGCCGCGGCCGTGGAGGAGGCCCGCGGCAAGCTCGTCGAAGCCGTCGCCGAGTCCGACGACGCGCTGATGGAGAAGTTCTTCGAGGAGGGCACCCTGTCCGCGGACGACCTCGTGGCGGGCCTGCGCAAGGCGATCTTGACGCGCGCGATCTTCCCGCTGACGGTGGGCTCCTCGGGCCACGCCGTCGGCACCTCGACGCTGCTCGACGCCGTCGTCGACTACCTGCCCGACCCGCTGGCCCGCGGCACCTTCCCCGCCACCACCATCGGCGGCGAGGACGCGCCGGTGAGGACAGAGGCGGACGCGCCGGCGAGCGCCCTCGTCTTCAAGACCTTGAACGACCCCTTCTCCGGCAAGATCACCATCTTCCGCGTGGTCAGCGGCGAGGTCCGTTCCGACGCGGCGCTGTGGAACGTGCGGGTCGAGGAGAGCGAGAAGATCGGCCACATCCAGGCGCTCCAGGGCAAGCAGGGCGGCCACGTGGAGAAGCTGGTGACCGGCGACATCGGCGGCGTCGCCAAGCTCAAGCAGACCAAGACCGGCGACACCCTGTGCGCCAAGGAGCGGCCGGTGAAGCTCGGCTGGGTCGAAATCCGCCAGCCGGCGATCTCCTTCGCCATCGAGCCCAAGTCGAAGGGCGACGAGGAGAAGATCTCCGACGCCCTGTCGCGGCTGATGGACGAGGACCTCGGCCTCAAGACGGCGCGCGACCCGCAGACCGGCGAGCTGCTGATCTCGGGCAGCGGCCAGCTCCACGTGGAGATCACGGTCGCCAAGCTCAAGAGCCGCCACAAGGTGGAGGTGATCCTCCATCCCCCCAAGGTCCCCTACCGCGAGACGATCCGCAGGCAGGCCGACGGCCACGGCCGCCACAAGAAGCAGACCGGCGGCCGCGGCCAGTTCGCCGACTGCAAGATCAAGATCGAGCCGGCGCCGGGGGAGGACTTCGAGTTCGTCGACCAGATCTTCGGCGGCGCCATCCCCCACAACTTCCGGCCGGCGGTGGAGAAAGGCATCCTCGAGGCGCGCCAGCGCGGCTACCTGGCGGGCTTCCCGGTGGTCGACTTCCGGGTGCGGCTGATCGACGGCCAGTACCACGACGTCGACTCCTCGGAGATGGCTTTCAAGATCGCCGGCTCCCTGGCCTGGAAAGACGCCATGGCCAAGGCCGGGCCGACGCTGCTCGAGCCGGTGATGGCGGTCGAGATCACCACCACCGACGACTTCATGGGCGACATCATGGGCGACCTGTCGCAGCGCCGCGGCAAGCCCCAGGGCATGGAGGCGAAGGACGACAAGCAGGTGATCAAGGCGTCGGTGCCGATGGCCGAGATGCTCGACTACGCGCCGGCGCTGCGCGCCATCACCCAGGGCCGCTCGAGCTTCACCATGGAGTTCTCGCACTACGAGGAGGTGCCGCGGCAGGTGCAGGAGAAGATTATCGCCGAGGCGCAGCGCGAGAAGGAGGAGGGGCACCACTAACGACCCCCTTTGTAGGAGCAGGCCCCCGTGCCTGCCCCGGACGCGCCAGCGTCCCCTCTGGGGTAGGGGCAGGCCCCCGTGCCTGCCCCGGACGCGCCAGCGTCCCCTCTTGGCGTAGGGCAGGCTGCGCCTGCCGATTCGCGCCGCCACCCGCGGTACGTCCCCACCGCGGAGGTCCGGGGCGTCGGCTCGCTTCAGGTCCGGCTCTCGACGCCCTCATCTCACCTCGTACCACGGCGCTCTTCTTCAGCGGCCATCTCGGCGACGGCAAGACGACCCTTCTCAAGGCCGCCGTTACGGCGCCGACGTCGAGGCCGGCTGTAAGCCGTCTTTCCGCTTTTCGGATACAATCCCGCGGCCCTTGGGAGATCTGCTACGCTTGAGTGTATGGAGCCCACCATCCACCGGCACCCCGCCCGGCTCCCCGGCCCGTCGCCGCGGCGGCGAGCGAGCGTCGCCGACGATCCTCACGAGATCGTCCTGCGCACCTCGCTCGACGCTGACGGCCAGGTGGTGGTCGAGGAGATCCCGCTGACGCTCGAGATCCTCCTCAACCCCTCGGAAGACGACCACGTGCCCCAAGGCAACCCGCACTCGCGCTACCTCTATCCCCTCACGCAGCGCCTGCGGCGTTACCTCGAGCGCCGCGGCGATTGGGGGGTGTTCAGCGACCTGATGGTCCACTGGGCGCGCAAGGACCTGCGAGCTGTGGCTCCCGACGTGACGGTGGCGCAAGGCATCGCGGATCCGGAAGCGGTGGACGAGAACCTCGACGTGACGGCCACGGGCTGCCGGGTGCGGGCGGTCTTCGAGGTGGTCACGACGCGGTCGAAGAAGAAACGAGAAAAGGACGAGGTCCATAACAAGCCGCTCTTCGCCGCGGCGGGCGTGGACGACTACGTGCTGCTGTATCCGGCGAAGTACCGCAAGCGCGGCGACCGCGCGGTGCGCTGCTTCGCGCTCGAGGCGGGCGCCTACCGGGAGCAGGGAGCGGACGCCGAAGGTCGCTTTCTGCTGCGCTCGCTGGGCCTGTGGCTGAGCGTGAGCAAGTCCGAGGAGCTGGTGCTCGTGGACGTGGCCACCGGCGAACGGCTCCTGACTCCCGAGGAAGAGGAGGAGCGGCGGCTGCACGCAGAACGCCTGGCCGCAGAGGAAGCGGCGGCGCGGCAGGCCGCGGAGCAAGCGCGGCAGGCCGCGGAACACCGGGCCGCGGAGGAGGCGGCGGCACGGCAGGCCGCGGAGCAGCGGGCCGCGGAGGAGACGGCGGCGCGGCGGGCCGCGAATCGGCGATCCGCGCGACTGCTCGTCTCCGTCCTCGAGAGTCGCGGCCTCACCCTCGACGCCCCAGCGCGCCAGCGTATCCTCGACTGCGACGACCCCTGGGAGCTCGAACGCTGGATCGAGCAGGCCTTCACCGTCGCCACGGTCGAGGAGCTCTGGGAGGATCGTCCGTAACCGTCGCCGCATCCCTGCTGCGCGGCCATGGCGCGGTTCTCCGACGGGCCCAGCTCCGAGCGCAAGGCCAAGCAGCGCTACCGGCTTCCGCCCTTCGGGCTCAAGATCGTCCACACCGGGTTGAGCTCGAGGACGTCGCCACCGGCGACGCTTTCGATGCGTTCGCGCAGCCGCGCGAAGTCGCCGTAGAGCCACGTCGGACGGCCGCCGACGCAGGCGTTCGGCGCGCCGAGCGCCAGCGCCTCCGCCGTCGCCGCCGACGCCGCCCGCGGCCGTCCTCCGACGAGCACCAGCTCCGGATCGCCCGCCGTCGCCGCCAGCAGCAGCTCGGCGGCGCTGCGGCCGTCGTCGGGGAGGAGCAGGACGTCCGCCGGCGCGCCGATTCGAAGCGTCCCTCGGCCGTCGTCCAACGTGAAGATCCGCGCCGCCTGCGTCGTCACCATCTCGAGCAGCGCCGCCGGCTCGACCAGGCCGGTCGACGCCGCGACGCGGAGCTCGTCGAAGAGGGTCGGCGAGCCGGTGACGGTGGAGTCGGTTCCCAGGGCGATCCACACTTTGCCGTGGAGCGCGGCCACCGGCGCCGTGGCGCCGTAGAGCCCCAGGCTCGACGCCGGGCACCAGACGACGCCGGTCCCGGTGGCGGCGAGGAGCTCGCGCTGGCGCGCGTCGACGGCGACGGCATGGACGAGCGCCGTCGACGGCCCGAGCAGGCCGAGCTCGTGGAGCCGGTCGACCTCGGCGGACGCCCGCGCGTCCGTCCCCTCGGCGGCGTGGAGGATGAAAGGACGAGCGCCGGCGCGCCGGAAGGCCCGCACCGGGTCGTCCCCGTAACCGAGCTCCGGCCCCCCGAGGGAATGGCACCAGGCGTAGCGCCGCAGCACCCGCACCGGAAAGCGACGTCCGAAGAGCCGCCGGCGCACCAGCCGGCGCCCCAGCCACTGGCGACCGAAGACCCACCAGTAGTACGGGTCGTGGTGGACGACGGTGGTCACGCCCGCGATCAGGTTGCGGTAGGCCCCCCACCACAGGCGGTCGCGCAGGCCCACGCGCAGAACCTCGCGGATCGGCGACGCGTCAGGACGGTAGATCGCCCTCGCCCACTCGTAGGCGTTGGCGTAGCTGCCCGCGCCGAGACGCGGGAGGAGGTCGAGGCCGAGGTGGTCGTGGGCGTTGATCAGGCCGGGCAGGGCGAGCAGGCCCGCGCCGTCGAGCACGCGCTCGCCACGGCGCGGGGCGAGCCCGCGTCCCGCCTCGGCCACGCGGCCGGCGGCGAGACGCAGGTCGCCTTGACGGTCCTGTCCCTCGGAGTGCCAGCGCAGGTGGCGCAGAAGCAGCTTCACGGCTTGCGCGCCCGCATCGCGAAGACCACCGGCGAGCCTCCCCAACATGGTTCCTCGAGCTCTTCGAGCGCCAGCCCCAGCCGCCGGAAAGCGCCGACGTAGTCGGCGAAGAGGTGGAGGTGCTGCTCGATGGCGTGGGTCCGCCCGCGGCCGTCGGTGAAGGTGCGCTGCCAGCCGCGAAGGGTGGCGAAGGGGTGGAAGTCGGAAATCAGCAAATGACCGCCGGGACGGAGGACGGCGGCGAGCGCGGCGAGGGCGCGGTCGAGGTCGGCGACGTGGCCGAGGACGAGGGCGCAGACGACGACGTCGAACGTCTCCGGAAGGAAGGGCAGGGCGCCCACGTCCGCGGCCACGCGGTGACCCGCGCGGGCGCCCGCGAGCATCGCCAGCGAGAAGTCGGCGGCCACGGCGCGGGAGGCGCCGCGCGCCAGCGCCAGCGCGGCCACGCGTCCCTTGCCGCCGCCGGCGTCGAGCACGGCGCGGCCGTCGAGCGCGGGCAGCAGCCGCTCGAGGGCACCGGCCTCGAGCTCCTGGAAGGCGTTGTGCTCTCGCCCGTAGTCGGCGGCCCAGCGGCGATAGGCTTCGGCGGGGTCGAGGGGGCGGCGTTTCCGGCGGGCGAGTCGTCCGAGGATGCGAATTTCCTCCGATGGGGTAGAGTCGCCCCTGATTGTAGCCTCCGTCATGATGACGCCGCCGCACGAGCCAACCCTGTCGCGCGACGCGCTCGACCCCGCCGGTGCGCGGCCCTTCGACGAGGTCTTCCGCGGCTTCAGCATCCTGCTCGCCCCGACCCGTTTCTCGGCCACCGCGCCGCTCAAGCTGGCGGCGCCGCGCTACGGCCCGTGCGGCGCGTCGACCTGACCATCGACGGCGCCGGGCGGGCGCTGATGCGAGACGGCGTCTACGCCGCGGGCGTCCTCGACTGAGGACGTCACTCCCTCTCGCGGGATCATGCTCTTACCTTCTTCCAGAGGCGAACGGTGAAGCGATCCTCCTCCTCGATCAGATCGACCTCGGTCCCGTTGTGCGCGCGCATTCCCTCGACGATCTTGCGCGGAACACCGAGCCCGGTGGCCTCGATGTACCGAAAGTCGCGGAGGATCTCCTTGACGAGCTCGTTGCGAGAAGCGCGGTAGCCGGCGCGCATCTTGGCCACGGTGACTGTGTTGGGAAGGCGACCCGGCGAGACCACCTCGAGGCGGTCGGCGTAGATCGACAGCTCAATGTCGCAGACCGTGATCGTGTAGTCACGATGGGCGACAGCGTTCACGATGGCCTCACGGACGGCCTCCAGCGGATAGTCCCATCGCTCCTGGCGGCGCCCACCGTCGTCGATCCAGGCTCGCACCTCGACGTTGCGACGAACGAATTCGATTGCCTTCTCGATGACACCCGCTTCCACAGCTTCGCCACCCTCGGAGAAGGTGCGCGCCATCTGCGGGTAGAAGTGCTCACCGCCTTGCGTCGGCTCCGGATACAGCGACGCCAGCGGGCCGCGCAAGGACGCCCTTGCCTTCGCGTCGTAGTCCTTCTCCAACCCCGAGTACGCCACGGCGGAGATGCCCGCCTGCGGGAGGAACTTGTTGGGACGTATCCCGAACACCAGGAGGCCGCCGGCACCAGGGATGGCGCGCCCGCGATCCTCGACCATGATCTCCGTATTGACGAGGAGTCGCACCCAACCCTCGTGATCGCTCTCGTCGGGGCAGGTCTGCCGGCGGACGTCGCGGAAATAGTTGCGAAGGCGTCGTTGATCGAAGTCGGCGAGCGACGCCCCGGGAACCGGCTTTCGGTCGTATTGTAATCGCCCCGACTGCTGGTAGAGCCGCGCTTCTTCCTCGTCCGTCGCGTCGCGCGACGTCGTGCCCACCCTCATCTGTGTGACCCACGCCGAACCGCGCTTCGCCTTGTAGGGCTTGTCCGGCGCATCTGCTGGCAGCGAGACGATGCCGACGACCCTCCCCTCGCCCCAATCGATTGTCTCCCAGAACGGAATCGCCGCCGGGCGGAGGTGGACGCGAGCGACCTCCATGACCCACTCCTCGGCCTTCTCCCGTTGGCGAGTCAGCCCGGAGACGGTCTGGTCCTTCTCCACGCCGAGGAGGATGTGGCCACCCTCGAAGTTCAGCAGCGCCGACATCTCCTTTGCGAGCTTCTCCGGATGCACGTCGTCCCGCTTGAACTCGGCGCCCGAGCTCTCGCCGTTGTAGATCAGCTCCGCAAGATCGGTTCGATTCATCGCATGCTCCCTGCTAGAACCCGTACTTCCGGCGGCGCCGCTCGAACGCCCGGTCTCCTCGGGCCGGGATGGGAGACCCGGCGGACGAGGGCCGCGAGCTCGTCGGGCGACCGGGCAGGGACTTGGGGCGGCGTATTCATGACGGACGACTACGGATAGCGGACTACGATCACGAACGACTCTAACCCATACCCACTCCACGGGTCCGCACTCGACGCGTTTGGAGCTCCGGTGGCCCAGCCCCGTGCGCGAGCCGGGGGCGAGGGGGTTTCTCCTTATCCCCGCGCCCCCCGCACGTACGCCGCCGTCAGCTCCTCGCGCGGCGCCGCGAAGACCTGACGGCAGGGCCCGCTCTCGACGAGACGCCCGCAGCCGTCGACCATCCAGAAGAACGCCACCCGGTCGGCGATGCGCCGCGCCTGCGCCAGGTTGTGGGTCACGATGACGAGGGTGAAGCGCTCCTTGAGGCTCACGATCAGGTCCTCGACGACGGCGCTCGAGATCGGGTCGAGGGCGCTGCACGGCTCGTCGAGGAGCACCACCTCGGGCTTCAACGCAAGCGCCCGCGCGATGCACAGGCGCTGCTGTTGCCCCCCCGAGAGCGACGTGGCCGGCTTGTGCAGGCGGCCCGCGACCTCGTCCCACAGACCCACGTCGCGCAGCACCGACTCGATCGCCGCGTCGCGCTCGGCGCGCCGGCGCATGCCGTGCTGGCGCAGCGGCAGGTCGAGGTTGCGGTGGATCGACAGCGGGAACGGGTTCGGCTTCTGGAAGATCATCCCCACCCGACGCCGCAGGGCCACCACGTCGGTGGCCGGGTCGAGCACGTCGACCTCGCCGATGCGCAGCCGGCCGTCGACGCGGCAGCCCGGGATCAGGTCGGTCAGGCGGTTGAGGCAGGTGAGGAAGCTCGACTTGCCGCACCCCGAAGGGCCGATGATCGCGGTGATCCGCCGCGGCTCGACGGCGAGGGAGACGTCGGCGAACGCGCGGTGCTCGCCGTAGCGCAGGCTCAGGGCCTCGCACTCGACCAGCGGGCGCGTCGCGGCCGCGGGCGAGGGCGGGGGCGCCGTGAGCACGCTCACGCCGTCGTCCTCCGGCGCAGGAAACGGTCGGCGAGCCAGGAGGCCGCGCCGTTGATCGCCAGCAGCGAGGCCACCAGCACCAGCGCCGACGCGTAGGCGTTGGGCTCGCCGCCGGCGACGTTCATCGACAGGTCGTAGACGTGGAGCGACAGCGCCCGCCCCGAGTCGAGGAGGGAGCCGGGCATGCGGTCGACGTAGCCGCTGGTGAAGAGCAGCGCCGCGGTCTCGGCGAGGGCGCGGCCGATCCCCAGCACCAGCCCCACGACCAGGCCGGGCACGGCTTGCGGCAGCAGGATCGTCGCCAGGGTGCGCGCGCGCGTCATGCCGAGGGCGGCGGCGGCCAGGCGGTGCTCCCGGGGCACCGCGCGCAGCCCCTCCTCGCTGGTGCGGATGAGGATCGGCAGCACCATGCAGGCGAGCGTCAGGCCGCCCGCCAGGATCGAGAAGCCGAGGCCGAGCCAGACGCAGAAGAAGGCGTTGCCGAAGAGGCCGAAGACGATCGAGGGCACGCCCGCCAGCACGTCGAGGCTGCGCCGCACCAGGCGAGCGAAGAGCCCGTCCGCCGGCGTCAGCTCCGCCAGCAGCACCGCGGTGCCGACGCCGAGCGGCACGCTGACCGCCAGGCAGACGCCGAGGATCAGGGCCGTCGACGCCAGGATCGGGCCGATGCCTCCCGCCCGCCCGGCGCTCGCCGGCGCCTCGACGAGGAACGACCACGAGAGCTG
Source organism: Thermoanaerobaculia bacterium (assembly GCA_036397835.1). Classification (GTDB taxonomy): domain Bacteria; phylum Acidobacteriota; class Thermoanaerobaculia; order Multivoradales; family J023; genus DASWIG01. The sequence goes on along the minus strand of DASWIG010000847.1, from coordinate 702 downwards.
CCCCAGGCCGTGGCGCACCAGGTCGCCGACGATCAACGCGAAGGCCGCCGTGACCGCCAGCGCCGCGAGCCACGCCGCCGCCGTCAGCGGCCACTCGCGGCGCCGCCCGCCGAAGCCGCGCCGCGGCTCCAAGGTCGACAGCGCCTCAGCCATGGACCCGTCCCCGGCTCACCCACTCCGCCGCCGCCACCAGCGCCGCCACCAGCGCCAGCAGCGTCAGGCCGCTCACGAAGAGGGCCGAGCGGTGGTCGCCCACGGCGTAGCCCATCTCGAGGGCGATGTTGGCGGTCAGCGTGCGCACCGGATCGAAGACGCTCGACGGCGTGCGCACCAGGTTGCCGCAGACCATGAGCACCGCCATCGTCTCGCCGAGGGCGCGGGTGGTCTGCAGGATGACGCCGGTCAGGATGCCGTCGCGGGCGGCCGGCAGGACGACGCCGCGCAGCACGGTCCAGCGCGACAGGCCGAGGGCGGCGGCCGCCTGCAAGTAGGAGCGCGGCACCGCGGCGATCGCCGCGTCAGCGGTGAGGGCCACGGTGGGCAGCACCATGATCGCCAGGATCAGCACCCCCGCCAGCAGGCTCGGCCCCGGCGGCTCGAGGCGGCGGATCCACGGCACCAGCACCACCAGCCCCCAGAAGCCGTAGACGACCGAGGGGATGCCCGCCAGCAGCTCGATCAGCCGCCGGTAGGTTCGCGCCA
>DASWIG010000846.1:0-2718 GCA_036397835.1 Thermoanaerobaculia bacterium | reverse complement strand
CTGCGCAACAAGCGGAGCTCCGTGTAGGGCAGGCTCCGCCTGCCGATTCACGCGATCCGTGGCAGAATCGTCAGGCGCAGCCTGACCTACACGTAAGACGTCTATTTTCAGATAGTTGTGCAGTTTCCGAGACGTCGAGTTATGATCCGAGCCCGATGATCCGTGTGCTCCGGAGGACCTTCGGCGTCGGCTGGCTCGGAGGCGCGGCCGGGCTCGCCGCGTTCGTCCTCGACGAGCTCCTTGCCTTCGTCACCCTGGGCTATCCGGTGCCGCCGGCGCCGCGCAACGCCGCGGCGTACGCGACGCTGGGAGCGCTGGCCGCCCTCGTGGTCGACGCCGGCCGCGGGCTGCTCCGGCGGCCGCCCGCGCCCCGGTTCCAGGTCTTCGCCGGCGCCGTCGCGCTGCTCTACGCCGCGGCGGTCGCGGAGCGCCTCCAGTTCCTCCTCGTGCCGCACGCGGCCGGCCCCGTCGCGCTGGCGGCGGCCGTGGCCGGCGCCGCGGTCGGCGGCGGCTTCTGGCTGGTCCTCGTCAGCAGCGTCCTGGCCGGGCGCCGGACGGCCGCCGTGCCGCCGGCGGCGATGCTCTTCGCGTCGTTCGGCGTCGCGCTCGGTCTCGCCGTCAACCGCAACGCGGTCACCCGTCCGCTGGAGCCGGCGGCGCTGGCCGCGGACGCCGCGGTGCTCGCCGCCACCCTGGCGCTGGCGTGGGGCGCGCCGCGGGCCGTGTGTCTTCTCGGGCCGCGGCGGGCGGCCATCGTCGCCGGTGGCGGTCTCGCCGTCGCTCTGGCCGCCGTGGGAGCGCCGTCCCTGAGCTCGCCGCGGCCCGCGAAGCCGCGTCACCCTCACCTGTTGCTCGCCGTCGTCGACACCCTGCGCCTCGACGTCTTCCGCTCCGTGGTCGACGAGACCGCCGAGGGCCGCGCCTTCCGACAGGCCCTGGGCAACGCCGCCTGGTTCGACAACGCCCTCGCCACCGCGCCCTGGACCGCGCCCTCGGTGGCCTCGATCATGACCGGTCTCTACCCGGCGGAGCACGGCTTCGGTCACGCTGCGGACGCTTCGTTGAAAACCTTTCTCAAGCCGATGCCCGGCTCCGTCGCGTCGCTGGCCGAGCATCTGAGCGAGCGCGGCTACCGGACGGAGGCGGTCGTCACCAACCCGGTGCTCCATCCGGTGACCGGCATCGGCCGCGGCTTCGCGCGCTTCGAGACCCTCGAGAGCACGGCGGGCATGCTGCCGCTGACGACCCTGCTGGTGCGCGCCGGCGTCCTGACGCACGGCATCTATCAGGACGCTACGGCGGTGCGCCGGCGTCTGCGGCACCGCCTCGCGGCGGCGGCCGGCGATCCGCGTCCCGTCTTCTTCTGGATCCACCTGATGGATCCCCACACCCCGCTGCACTCCCACCCCGAGCTCGCCGCCGACCCGGGCGCGGCCTCGCTGTCGGGCGACGAGCGTCTCTACCGCGAGGAGACGCGCTACGCGCTCGCCGAGCTGGCCCGCATGCTGGAGCTCGTGCGGGCTCGCGGAACCTGGGACGACACCGTCTTCGTCCTCGTCTCCGACCACGGCGAGATGTTCGCGAGCGACGGCCACAGCGTCCGGCTGCCGGGCCATGGGGCCTGGACCACGGGCCACGGCAACGCCCTCTACGGCGAGCAGGTGCGGGTGCCGCTGGTGGTGCGCCCGGCGGGCGGATTGCCCGAGGAGCGTCGCGTCGACGCCCTGGTGAGCCTCGTCGACCTGCACGACACCCTGGCGGACCTGCTGGGGCTCGACCTGCCGCGCCTGGGCGGCGACCGGGTGAGTCTCGCGCCGTGGCTGGCGCCCGAGCTCGCCGCCGACCCGCCGCGGCGGCGCTGGGCGCTGATGGCGGTGGAGACCGCCCACGCCGTCGCCCCGCAGCGGGGGCTGCGGACCGACTCGCTCAAGCTCATCCACTTCCCGCACGGCGAGCTGCCCGACGAGCTCTACGACCTCGCCGCCGATCCCGCGGAGCGGCACAACCTCGCCGGCGAAGAAGCGGAGCGGCGGCGGGCGGCCCGCCGTCTGCTCGAGCGCTCCCGGTCGCGGCTACGCCCGGCCGCCGCGAGCGGCGAGCGTCCCCGCGAGCTCGACGCGGAGACGCGAAAGCGGCTCGAAGCCCTGGGCTACCTCCGCTGATCCAGATCTTCATGCCTTCTTGGCGGCCAAGGCCGGCTGCGGGCAAATTTTCGGGCTCTCTTGGCCGGCCACGATCGAGCCGGCGGGCGGCGGACGCGTGCAGGTGCTGCAAGTGGACGACGACGCCCTCGAAGCGTCGACGATCGCCGAGCGTCTCTCGGAGATGCGCGGTCTCGACGCCGATCTCGCGTGGATGGATTGCGCGGTGCTGGCGCGTCGTCACGCGGCGCTCGAGCCGGTGCGCGCGGTGCTCGAGGAGCGCGGCGTCCCCGTGAGCTGGACGCCGGAGCGCGGCACTCTGCCGCCGCTCGGCCGGGTGCGCGAGACCGCGGCGTTCCTGCGGGCGCTCGAGGCGATCGACAAGGAGGCGCGGAGCGCGTCGCAGCTCGAGGAGCTGCGGCGGGAGTTGGCCGGGGACGACGCCGGCAATCCCTGGTGGCGTCTCGTGGCGGAGATCGTCGCCGAGTGGCGCGACGAGCTCGCCGACGCCACGGCCCCGGTGGACGCGGCGATCGAGCACGTCTGGGAGGCGCTCGCCGAGCGCCGCCGCGAGCCG
>DASWIG010000845.1:0-8400 GCA_036397835.1 Thermoanaerobaculia bacterium | reverse complement strand
CGGCCGATCCCCACTTCGCCGGCCTCTTCCACGCGCGCTACGGGGGACGACGATGAGCGGCGGCGTGCTCTTCGGCCAGTCGTACTACCTGCGCTTCGACCCCAAGCTGTGGCGGGCGATGCAGCCCTATCCGCCGCTCGGAACGCTCTACGCCGCCTCCTGCCTGCGCGCGCGCGGCCACGAGGTGGCGCTCTTCGACGCCATGCTGGCGCCCTCCGAGGCCGAGTGGGAGGACGCCCTGGCGCGTCACCGGCCGCGCTGGGCGGTGCTCTACGAGGACAACTTCAACTACCTGTCGAAGATGTGCCTGCTGCGCATGCGCCAGGCGGCGTTCACGATGATCGACGCCGCCCGCCGCGCCGGCGCCGAGGTGCTCGTCTGCGGCTCGGACGCCACGGACCACGCGGAGAAATACCTCGCCGCCGGCGCCCGCTTCGTCCTCAACGGCGAGGGCGAGGAAACCCTCGCCGAGCTCATGGACCGACTCGACGGCCGCTCGGGCGTCCCCCTCGAGGAAGTCCGGGGCCTGACCTTCCTTTCCGAAGAGGCCGGCGCGCCGGTGCGCACGCCGGCGCGCGGCGTGCTGCGCGAGCTCGACGCCTTGCCGCCGCCGGCCCGCGACCTGGTGGACGTGGAGCGCTACCGGCGCGTGTGGCGCGAGCGTCACGGTTATTTCTCGATGAACGTGGTGGCCACCCGCGGCTGCCCCTACCACTGCAACTGGTGCGCCAAGCCGATCTGGGGCCAGACCTACCACATGCGGGGCCCGGCCCAGGTGGCCGCCGAGCTCGCCGAGCTCAAGGAGCGCTACGGTCCGGACCACGTCTGGTTCTGCGACGACATCCTGGGCCTGAAGCGCGGCTGGATGGCGGACTTCGCCGCCGAGGTGCATCGTCTCGGCGCGCGCACGCCGTTCAAGTGCCTCAGCCGCGCCGACCTGCTGCTGCGCGGCGGCGAGGTCGCGGCGCTGACGCGCGCCGGCTGCGCGAGCGTGTGGATCGGCGCCGAGTCGGGCTCGCAGAAGGTCCTCGACGCCATGGACAAGGGCACCCGCGTGGAGCAGATCTACGAGGCGGCGCGGCGGCTGCGCGAGGCCGGCGTGCGCGTGGGCTTCTTCCTGCAGTTCGGCTATCCGGGCGAGACCCGCGCCGACGTCGAGCTGACGCGCAAGATGGTGCGCGAGTGCCGTCCCGACGAGATCGGCGTCTCGGTGTCGTACCCGCTGCCGGGCACGAAGTTCTACGACCTGGTCGAGGCCGAGCTCGGCGAGCGGCGCAATTGGGTCGACTCCCACGACCTGGCGATGATGTACCGCGGCCCGTTCGCGACGGCCTTCTACCGCCAGCTCTGGCGGGTGGTCACCAAGGAGTTCCGCGCGCGCCTGGCCGGCGAGGAGGTGCGCGGCGCCTTGCGTCAGCCGTCCGTTCTGCGGCCTGGCCACCTGCGGCGGTTGGCGGCGCTCGGCTACCACCGGCTTACCCTGCCTTTCGAGCGGCTGTGGTTGGAGCGTCAGGCGCGGCGTCCTCATCGGGGGCTCGGACCGCTGGCGTCGGGGATGACGCCGGAGGAAGCCGCGCGCCCGACGCCGCAAGGGTGAGGTCTGTGCTAGGATGGATGGCCAGTAATTTCACCAAGGAGCGTCCCATGTCATCCATCCGTCGAGCCCTTCCCTTCGTCCTCGCCGCCCTGGCTTCCGCGCCGGCCCTCGCCGCGCCGGCGGCGGGACCGCACGGCTGGTGCGGCACCCACCCCTTGAACCTGCCGGTGGCGCAGGCGCGGGACGCCGCCTTCGAGCGGCACCTCGAACGCCAGCGCCGGGCGGGCCGCCTGCCGTTGAAGTCCGCGCCCGTGGTCTTCCAATCGGGAAACGTCGCCGTCATCGAGGACGACGGCACGATCGCCGTGAGCCCGAAACCCTTCGATCTCGACGGCAGGTCCGTGCAATTCCTGCGGCGGCCCAAGGGCCTCAGCGCGGTGCGCTCGCCGCTCGACTTCAAGGACGACGTCGGCGAGAAGCTGGCGCTCGGCGACGACGACGCGGTCGAGATCGCCTTCCCGCCGGGCTTCACCTTCCCCATCGGCGACCAGGTCTACGACAGCTTGTGGGTCAACTCCGACGGCAACCTCACCTTCGGCGCCGCCGACGCCGACTCCTCGGCGCGGTCGCTCGAGCGCTTCCTCGCGGGTCCGCCGCGGATCGCGGCGCTGTTCACCGACCTCGACCCGTCCTCCGCGGGCGGCGTCTACGTGAGCTTCCCGCCGGAAAGGGTGCGCGTCACCTGGCTCGAGGTGCCGATCTTCGGCGACAACGGCATGGTCAACACGTTCCAGGTCACGTTGTTCACCACCGGCCGGGCGAACGTCGCCTATGGCGACCGGGTCGATGCCGCGGACGCGATCGTCGGCGCGGCGCCGTTCGGCACCAACGCCCTGCACCTGATCGACTACGACGTCGAGCTGCCGTTCCGGCCGCCCCAGAGGTTGGCGATCGCCGAGGAGTTCCGGTCGACCCAGGACGTCAATCTCGCCGCGCTGTCGCGGACGTTCTACGCGCACTTCGAGGACGTCTACGACTACCTGGCGGTGTGGGAGGACTTCTTCATCAGGCTCCTCGACGGCTCCGCCTTCGCCTTCGCGGCGCGCGTGAGGAACGACGTCCGCGGCCTGGGACTGCCGCTCTTCGACGCGGCGGGCGGCTTCGGCAGCTCCGGGCGCCTCCAGACCGTCCTGCAGATGGGCTTCGTCATCAGGTATCGGCCGACCCTCGGCCAGCTCATCAACCGCACCTACGATTCGATGGGCATCCTCGCTCACGAGGCCGGCCACCGATGGTTGAGCCACCCGCGGTACGTCGAGCCCAACGGAGCGAGGACGAACCGCCTGATCGGCGCCGGAGGCTCGCACTGGAGCCACTTCGTGGATACCGACGGCTCGCTGATGGAGGGCAACGACTACGAAGACCAGGGCGGCGGCAACTTCCGCATCACCGAACGCACCTCGAGCCATTTCAGCGACGTCGACCAGTATCTGATGGGGCTCCTGCCGCCGGCGCAGGTCGCGGATTTCTTCTACATCGACAACCCGGTGATCTTCAACCAGGACGACGTGACGCTGGTGGACCGCATCGGCGCCGTCGTCCCGGGCACCCGCGTCGACGCCGGCATCGACGGCATCATCGCCGCCGAGGGGCCACGGATCCCGGGGGCCGCGGCCGCGCCCAAGAACTTCCGCCTCGCCTTCATCCTGTTGGCGCGCGCCGGGCAGCCGGCTTCCCAGGAGTCGATCGACCTGCTCGAGACGCTGAGGACGCAATTCAACGGGTACTTCCAGGATGCCACCGACAACCGGGCCACCATGGCGACGGGGCTTTTCCCCAAATAGGCCGATGCGCGCGCCACGCCACGCCGTCCTCGTCTCCCTGCTGCTGGCGGCGCCCGCCGGCGCCGCGGTCGATCCCGGCGCCCATTGGTGCGGCACCGAGCGCGCCGGCGTCGCCCTCGCCGCCGCCGAGCACGGTTATCTCGCGCGCCGGCTGGCGCGCGAGCGCGCCGGCGGCCGCCTGCCGCCCAAGACCCACGACACGGTGCGCCAGGTCGGCCAGGTGGCCGTCTTCGACGACGACGGCAGCCTCTTCATCGCCCCCAAGCGCGTCGACCTCCAGGGCGCCTCGCTGCAATTCCTGCGGCGTCCCAAGGGGCTCAGCGCCGTGCGCTCGGAGCTCGACTTCAAGGCGGCGCTCGGCGACCGGCTCGGCCTCGGCGACGACGACAGCTTCCTCGTCCACTTCCCCGCCGACTTCCGCTTTCCTTTCGGCGAGGCGGTCTACGACCGCGTCTGGGTCAACTCCGACGGCAACCTCACCTTCGGCGGGCCCGACGCGCAGCCCACGGCGCGCTCGCCGGCGCGCTTCCTCGACGGTCCGCCGCGGATCGCCCCGCTCTTCGCCGACCTCGATCCGTCGGCGGCGGCCGGCGAGGGCGGCGTCTACCTCCAGTTCCTGCCCGAGCGGGTGCGCTTCACCTGGCTCGCGGTCCCCGAGTTCGGCACCGCCAACCGCAACACCGTGCAGGTGACGCTCTTCACCACCGGCAGGGTGACCTTCGTCTACGGCGCCGAGGTCGACGCCGCCGAGGCGATCGTCGGCGCCAACCCGTTCGCCGGCGCCGAGCCCCTGCACCTGATGGACTACCACGTCGAGCTGCCGTTCCGGCCCGAGCGGGTGGCGATCGCCGAGTGGTTCCCGGCCGCCGGCCCGCTGCTCGACCGGCTGTCGATCGGCCTGCGCTTCCTGCAGCACTACCGCGACGTCCACGACCAGCTCGTGGTGTGGTACGCCTTCCCGATGAGCCTCGGCGAGGGGGTGCTGGGCCGCGCCACGGCGCTCAAGAACGACGTCGCCGGCATCGGCGAGGACGTCTTCGACCTCTCGGACCTGGCGGGCAGCGCCGGCCGCCTGCAGGCGCTCGTCGAGATGGCGGGCAGCGTCGTCGACTATCCGGTGGATCCCGACGAGCGCAAGTTCCGCGGCGGCGAGTCCACCATGAGCCTCGTCGGCCACGAGGTAGGGCACCGCTGGCTGGCGCGCTTGCGCTACCGCGATGCGCGCGACGGCCGAATCCAGACGGCCCTGCTCGGCCGCGACCAGTCGCACTGGAGCTTCTACCTCGATTCCGACGCCTCGCTCATGGAGGGCAACGAGATCGTCGACCGGGGCGACGGCTCCTTCCACACCGTGGCGCCGGTGGCGGTGCGCTACAGCGCCCTCGACCAGTACGCCATGGGCCTGATCCCGGCCGCGGCAGTGCCGCCGTTCTTCTTCGTCGCCAGTCCGCTCTCCGGCATCGACACGGGCGCCAATCCGCGCGGCGGCCTGAGCTTCCGCGGCGAGCGCCAGGACGTGACCATCGCCGACGTGATCGCCGCCGAGGGCGCGCGGGCGCCGCCGTGGGTGGACGCGCCCAAGGTCTTCCGCGCCGCCTTCGTGCTGGTGGGGCCGCCGGGCGAGAAGACGCCGGAGGCGGCGGCGGCGCGTCTCGACGCCTTCCGCGAGCGCTTCGAGTCTTTCTTCCGCGAGGCCACCGCCGGCAACGGCCGGGTGACGACGAACCTCGTGGCGCGGTGAACGGAGCCGTCGTGAACGGGGCCGTCGCGAGCGGGGCCGTCGTGAGCCCGGACGCCGGCGTGCTCGGCCCGTCGCGGGCGCGCCTCGCCGAGCGCCTCGAGCGTCTGGCCGCCGCCGAGCCGCACGAAGAGATCCGGCTGCGGCTCGAGACCGGGGCCCACGACGCGGCCTGGGCACGCGTGCCGAGCCTGCTCGAGGAAGGGCTGGAAGGCCGGCTGCTAGCGGCCCGCGTGCTCTTCGCGGTGGCCGACTACGAGCGCCTGGCGCCGCTCGTCGCGGATCTGGCGGACGCCGGCGGCGGCGACGCCCGGGTGCGGCGGCTGGTCTACCGCTGGGCCTTCGCGGTCGACGACCTGGCGCGTGTCGAGCGCCTGGCCGCGGCCGGCGACGCGTTCGTCGACCGGCTGGCGGCGGCGCGGCTGCGGGTGCACCTCCACGAGGTGGCGGCGGCCCGCGACGCCTACGAGGCGGCGGCCGCCGCCGCGCCCGGCGAGGAGGAACGCTCCTTCGCCCTGCACGGGCTGGGCGTGGTGCTCTACCGCCAGCGCGACTTCGACGGCGCTTTCGCGCGCCTCGCCGAGGCCCTCGCACTCGAGCCCCTCGACGGCGACCTGCTGGCGGCGCTCGCCGACGCGCTGATCCGTCTCGGCCGCACCGCGGAGGCGATCGACGCCCTCGAGCTCGCGGTGCGCCTCGCGCCCTACCACGAGCGCGCCCACTACGTGCTCGGCAACGGCTACGCGCGCAGGAACGTGAGCCAGCTCGCGGCGGCCTGCCCCACGGCCTTCGCCGGCGCCGGCGCGGCGGTACGCCGTGGCGCCCGGGCGTTCGCCGAGCGCCGCTACGCCGACTCCCGGCGCCATTTCGCCGCCGCGTTGGGGCTGTGCCCCGAGCACGGCCGCGCCCACAACGGCCTCGCCAAGGCGCTCGAGGCCGAGCGTCTGCGCTTCGACGTCCACCGCGCGCGCTACGAGGAGCGCTTCGCCGCGTCGCCGGCGCCGGCGGTGCCGGGCATCGAGCTCTACGTCGTCAACTGGGGCCGGCTCGAGCCGCGCCACGCGAAAGCGGTGGCGCTGGCGGTGGCGCCGTGGGGCCGCTACCTGCCGGTGCTGCTCGAGGCCGGCTCGACGCACTACGTCAAGCCGCTCCACCAGCACCTCTCGGAATGTCCGGAGCAGCACTACTTGCGCGACCGCCGCATCGGCTACGACGCGCGCCTGTGGGACGACGTGCGCGGCGTCGGCGGCCACCACACGGTGACCGGCGTCGAGGACGTGGAGCGGATGATCTGGAACGGCTACAACACCGTGCTCCACGAGCTCACCCACCAGGTCCACCAGGTGCTGCCGGCGGCGGCGCGTCGCCGCCTCCAGGAGCTCTACCGCCGCGCCAAGGCGCGCGACGCCGAGACCGGCGACGCCTTCCTCAGCCGCTACGCCGGCAGCAGCGTGTGGGAGTACTTCGCCGAGGGCGCCAACGCTCTCGCGACGCCGCGCCGCGACCGCTTCGACGACCGCGAGATGCTGCGCGAGCGGCTCGCCGCCAGGGACCCGGAGCTCTCCGAGCTGGTGCGCGAGCTGATGAACGACGCGGAGCTCGACGGCGCCTACGTGATGGCGTCGGTCCACCGCGGCGACGAGCAGCTCCGCCGGGGCCGCGCCGAGGCGGCGGTGGCGGCGTACCGCCGGGCCCGCGAGCGGGCGCCGGACGACGAGGACGCCGCCGGCTCCCTCGCCTACGGCCTGCTCGTCGCCGGCCGCGCCGGCGAGGCCCTGGAGCTGGCGTCGGCCGCGGCGCGCGCCCATCCCGAGAGCGCGGACCTGGCCGGCCGTCACGCCGAGGCCCTGTGGCTCGCCGGCCGCGGACTGGCGGGCGCCGTCGCCGCGCTGCGCGCTGCGCGGGCGCGGGTGCGCGAGGAGGAGCGCTTCCAGGTCGACCTCGCCCTCGGCGGCTACCTGTGGACCGCCGGCGACGCCGCGGGCGCGCTCGCGGCCTACGAGCGGGTGCTGGCCTACCAGGGGGATCATCCGTGGGCCCTGTGGGGACTGGCCTCGACCCACGCTCTGGCGGGCGCCTGGGACGCCGCCTGGCATGCCTACGAGGAAGCGGTGCGCCAGCGCAGCGGGGTCACCGAGCTGCGCATCGACTACGCCCGCGACCTGCTGCGCGCCGGCGAGAGCGAGCGAGCGCGCTCCCAGCTCGACGCGGCCCTCCTCCTCGATCCCGAGGAGCCCGAGGCGCTGGCGTTCGCGGCCTGGTGGCTCTGCGCCGCCGGCCGCGCTGCCGAGGCGGCGACGGCCGCCGACCGGGCGCTGGCGCGCGGGCCATGGTCGGACTGGGCGCGCCTGGCGCGGGCGCGGGCGGCGCGGCAGCAGGGCGAGGACGACGCCGCGCGCGCCTTCCTGGCGCCACTCGTCGAGCGCATGGGGGCCGAAACCCCGCCGGAGTACGTCTATCGACCCGAGAAGGGAAGCTACCTCCTGGTCCATACGCTCCCGGCGTCGCTGCGGGCAGAGATGCGGCAAGTATAGACTGGACGGCAGCCACCGATCGAGGAAACAGGATATTCCGGTCTCCGGGGACGCCTCCTTGCGGTTGTTTTGGCCGCTCCGAGACCTCCGGGACGTCTCCGAGCTTTGCATTACAGGACTCTGCTCTCGCGGCGATCCTCAAACGCATTGCATTACAGGATCACGGTTCAGAGGAGACCCGCAAATGCATTGCATTATAGGATTCCGGAAGGGGGGAGACCCGCCAAGCATTGCAATAGAAGACCAAGGAATCCCCGGAACGGCGTCCAGCACTGTGAGCAGGCGTCCAAACGCTCTCGGAACGGCTTGGAACATTGCAATACACGATTCCGTGCTCTCCGGAAAGCCCCGGGACGCCGAGTCATGGAATGTAGGACCCTGGAATGCAATGCTCCGGCGCCTCCGGGTGGATCGTCGGAAGAACCTCGGTCAGCACGGGTGCGCGGGCTTCCCGCCATGCTCATGGCGAGTGACATCCCGGCTGATCTGCGCCGGCGCCGCTGATCCTGGGGCTGGGCCTGCACAGCCCTCGACGCTCGACCAGATCGACGCGACGCAGCGCGACCTCGACGAGGCGATCATCGAGAAGGACCGGCTCAAGGCCGGTGCCTGGGCTATTGTAGGGGAGCCGTCAGGACTCCCGTTCGAGCTGGACGGCGTTGCCGTAGACCAGGATCTCGGCGGCGCCGCTCATCAGGAACGAGGTCGAGAAGCGCACGTCGGTCACGGCGTCGGCGCCCAGGCTCT
>DASWIG010000844.1:0-3094 GCA_036397835.1 Thermoanaerobaculia bacterium | reverse complement strand
GAGCTCCTGCTCAAGGCCTATCTCGCGTCGCTGGCCAACGACTGCGACTATCTCCCCCTGGGGACGATCGACACCCAGTTCCGCGACGGCGGCGAGCGGCGCGTGCGCCTGCCCGACGTCTACGTCGAGCTCGACGTCACGGTGACCTCGCGGCCGTCCGCGGACGACGGAGAGCGGGACTGGTCGTGGCGGCTGATACGGGGCGAAGCCGCGGGCCGCATGGGCGTCGGCGCGGCCCTGGCACGGCCCGAAGCGAGCCGTCACGTGCTGCTGGGCGATCCCGGCTCGGGCAAGACCACCGTGGCCCACCACCTCTGCCGCGCCCTGGTCGCCGGCGGGGACGTCCCAGAGGGGCTCGCGGGCCTTCTTCCCGTGCGTTTCGTGCTGCGGGACGTGGCGGCGTTGCACCTCCCGGCCGCCGTCCGCAAAGGGACGGCGGGCGTGCTGTGGAACGCCCTCGCCAAAGACCTGGAGAATCGACTGGGAGCCGCAGCCGCGTCGCGCCTCCTCCCGCATCTCCAGGAGCGGGCGATGGACTCGGGCGCCTTCATAGTGCTCGACGGTCTCGACGAGGTGGCGCAGACCGGGCGCCGGCGCGAGGTCCTCCTGGAGGCGGTCGCGGACCTCGCCGCCACGCTGCGCGACAGTCCTTCGCGTCTCCTGGTCACCGCGCGTCCCTACGCCTACGCCGACCCGAAGTGGCACCTCGAAGGCTTCGAGATCCTCGGCCTGGCGCCGTTCCGCGCCGAGCAGGTCGAGCTGTTCATCGAGCAGTGGTACATGACGGCGGCCCGCCAGGCCCTCCGTTGGACCGAGGATGCCGCCCGGGCGAAAAGCGAGCTGCTCCGCCGGGCGCTCGACCACCGGCCCTACCTCGGCGACCTGGCGTCGCGGCCCCTGCTCCTCACGCTGATGGCGACCCTGCACTCGAGCTGGGGACAGTTGCCCGACGACCGGGCCGACCTCTACGAGGAGACGGTCAAGCTCCTCCTCGGCCGCTGGCAGCGCGCCCGCGAAGGCGAAGGCGGCGAGGAGGAGAGCCTCTCCCAGCTCCTCCGGGTCCCGGAGCGCCGCCTGCGCGAGGCGTTGGAGGCCCTGGCCTTCACCGTCCACGAGCGTCAGGGCGCGGACCCCGAACGCGACGAGCAGCCGGCCGACATCTCGGACGCGGAGCTCTTGCAGGCGTTCCGGCCGCTCCTGGACGACGTCGGCCCCGCCGAGCTGCTGGGCTACCTCGAGAACCGCGCCGGAGTGCTCATCCACCGGCGCGCGGGCGTCTACGCCTTTCCGCACCGCTCCTTCCAGGAGTACCTGGCGGCCTGCCATCTCGGGGGCCTTCCCGATCCCATGGACCAGTTCCGCCAGCGCGCCTTCGCCGACCCGGCGTGGTGGCGCGAGGTCGTGCTGCTGGGGATCGGACGGGCGCGGCGCTCCGGCCTCGGCACCGCCGTCGGCTTCGTGTCCACGCTGATGCCGGACGGTCCGGACTCCCAGGAGACGATCGACGACGTCCACTGGCGCGTCGCCGTGCTCTGCGGCGAGGCCCTTCTCGAGCTGCCGATCCTGGGCACCGAGAAGGCCGAGGAGCCGCAGTACCGCGCCATCGTCCGGCGGGCGCGGGACTGGCTGGTGCGGCTTGTCGAGGAGGGGAGGCTGAGCCCCAAGGAACGGGTCAAGGCGGGCGACGTCCTCGGGCGCCTGGGCGATCCGCGGCCGGGAGTCGAGGCCGTCGACTGGCTGGAGGTGCCGGCCGGGCCGTTCGTCATTGGCAGCGCGGACGCCGATCCCCTGGCGTATGACGACGAGCGCCCGCAACACGAGGTGTACCTCGAGCGCTTCTGGATCAGCCGCTACCCGGTCACCAACGCGCAGTTTCGGCCCTTCGTCGAGGATGACGGGTACTCGAACCGTGATTATTGGACCGAGGACGGCCGGGAGTGGCTTCAGGGCGCCGAGCCAGACGGCTCCTTCTATCCCGAGGACTGGCGCGAGCAGATGGCGAACTGGTTCGCGAAAAGACCGAAGGAGAAACGGCGCCGGCCGTTCTTCTGGGACCACGAGAGGCTGTCGGCGCCGACACGACCGGTGGTCGGCGTGACGTGGCATGAAGCTTGCGCGTTCTGCAGGTGGCTGACCGCGCACCTCGGCGAGCAGGGCGGTACACCGGTAGTCGGCGTCCAGTGCGGCGTCAGCTTGCCGACGGAAGCCCAGTGGGAGAAGGCGGCGCGAGGCACCCAGGGGCTTCTCTGGCCGTGGAGCAACGAATTCGACGCGAAGCTGTGCAACAGCGAGGAGAACGAAGTTGGGGAGCCGAGCCCGGTCGGGATCTTCCCCGGCGACTCCAGCCCCTTTGGGGCTCGTGACGTCGTGGGTAACGTTTGGGAGTGGACGTCGACGGCGTGGGGGAGGGCAGCCTTGCCGGCGGATTACGAGTACCCCTATGTCGCTGATGACGGCCGAGAGAATCGGAGCTCTCGGTGTGGAAGGATCTTGCGTGGAGGGTCTTTCTATAATGACAAAAGGGACGCTCGTTGCGCCGCGCGCCTCAGGGTCGTCCCGGAGGACTTCTTCGACTTCGTCGGTTTCCGGGTGGTTTTGTCCCTGGCGCATTCTGAATCCTGATTTCTGGTTTCTGATGATCCGGATTTTACGGGAGATATTGAATGCCTCGCATGGCCTTGCGGAACGCGAGGTACAAGTTCTCGAACGAGACGACTTCTTGGAAGAGGTTCCGGGAGCACAGGAGGGATCCGAGATGAAGAAGTCCAAGGCCAGCGACCACAGCGTGATCGTCGACGGCTCCGTCGTCAACAGCCGCATCGTCATCGCCGCCGACCGCCACCACGACGCCCGCGGCAAGACGGCCTCGGCCGAGGAGCTCCGCTCGGCAACGCGGACTTACCTCAACTACCTCCACGACCGCTACCGCTACCTCGAGCTCAAGGGCATGGGGGTCGCCGAGCGCGTGCCGTTGCGGCTGCCGCTGCTCGAGGTCTTCGTGCCGCTCAAGGCCCGCGTCGAGATGCCCAAGGGCGAGACCTGGGACCGTACGGCGCGGCTCGCGGGCCGGGAGCTCTCCGACGAGGAGGCAGAA
>DASWIG010000843.1:0-1563 GCA_036397835.1 Thermoanaerobaculia bacterium | reverse complement strand
GGCGGTGAAGACGTCCTGGACCATCCCGCGTCTGATCGAGGAGCTGACGCGCGGCCTTGCGAGCGGCGAGTACTCGTCGGAGGGCCTGGCCGTCGACCTGAGGGGTCGTCCCGTGGTCGGTTGCGAGGCGGGCGTCGACGGAGCGGCCGCCCTCGTCATCGAGTGGCCGGAGAGCGAGGAGGAGGCGGCGCGGACGATGCAGCGGGAGTGGCAGCGCTTGCGGGAATCGCAGAAGCGTCTGATCGAGGGCTGTGCCGCCATTTCCGCCGCCGTCAGGGCTGACGAACCGATAGACTCCGAGGAGGAGGCACCGGATGCAAGAGATGATCCAAGAGATCCTGAAGAGGCTTGAGGACCTGAAGGCGGGTCAGGCCGAGCTGCGGCGCGACGTCGAGACGCTGATAACCGGAGTCCAGGCGATCAACGAGAGGCTCAACACGGAGCTCCCCGATATCCTCCGGGCGATCACCCACAGCCACGAGATCAACCTGGAGGCCAGGACTCAGTTGACCAGGCGTGTAGCCGCCCTCGAGCGCAATGCCGGGTGAACGGGGGCCACATGAAGGCCATCGTCTACGTCCGCGTCAGCAGCCAGGAGCAGGTCTCAAACCTGAGCCTGCCGCTCCAGGAGCGCACGTGCCGCGACTACTGCGAGGGGCAAGGGGTTCGCACGAAGGGGTACGCAGACACCCTCGTCGTCTACTCGGTCTCCAGGCTGGCGCGAGACACGTACAGCCACCTCGCCATCAAGGCCCACCTGGCGCGCAAGGGGATGTCGCTGCGGTCGGTGACCGAGCCGCTCGACGACACGGCGACCGGGAAGCTGATGGAGAACATCCTCGCCTCAATGGCCCAGTGGTACAACGACGTCCGCAGCGAGCGGACCACCGCCGGCATGCAAGAGGCGATCCGCCGCGGCCGGTGGGTGTGGCAGGCGCCGCTCGGCTACCGAAACGTCGTGCGTCCGGACGGCACCAAGAGCATCGACCCCGACGAGCGCCAGGCGCCGCTGGTGGTGGCGGCGTACGAGCTGGCGGCCACCGGCCTCTACAGCCTCGGCGCCATCGCCGAGCGCCTCCACGGTCGCGGGCTCCGCGGCCGGCGTAGCGGCAAGGCCCTGAGCGCCGAGACGCTCCGCAAGCTCCTTCGCAACCCGGCCCACGCCGGCCGCCTGCAGTGCAGGACCTGGGACGTCGAGCGGGTTGGCGACTGGACGCCGATCGTCGAGCGGGAGCTGTGGGTCCGCGTCCAGGCCGTGCTGGGCCGTATGCCCTCTCGCGCGCCGTACCAGAGCGCCCACCCGGACTTCCCCCTGCGTCGGTTCGTGCGCTGTGGGGGCTGTCAGCCCCTGACGGGCTCCTGGACGAAAGGGCGCAACGGCCGGTACGCCTACTACCGGTGCACGAGCTGCAACCGGAGCGTGGCGACGCTCGAGCAGGACTTCGCCGAGCTGCTGAAGGGGCTGCGGCCGGAGCCGGAGCTCCTGAAGCTGTGGCGCGCGATCGTCCTCGACGTGTGGCGCGAGCACACCGCCCGGGCCGACACCGACCGCAAGCAGCAGCG
>DASWIG010000842.1:0-2092 GCA_036397835.1 Thermoanaerobaculia bacterium | reverse complement strand
TTTCGGGGTCGTGCCAGAGGCCGAAGGCCGCCTCCTCGTAGTTGTGCTCCGAGAGGTCGCGCACGAGTTGGTGCGTCTCGGCGCGCACCCGCGCCGCGAACGCCTTCGGGTCGTGGAAGAGCTCGTAGAGGCGAAGCTCGCGGCGCGCCGCCTCCTGCTTGTCGCGCTCGAGGGCCAGCTCCGGGTGCAGGAGGTTCTCCCACTCCTCGATCAGGCTCGTGTCCGTGCGCTCCAGGAGCGCGCGGAAGAAGCCGAGGATGTCGTAGACGCCCTCGGTCTTGGCCCACTCGGGCACCGTCTGCGTCATCGTCTTGTAGAACTGGCTCAGGTGACGCAGCAGCACGCCCTCGCTCTTCTGCAGGCCGTAGTGGCGCACGTAGCCGTTGAAGCTGAAGTAGCCCTCGAAAAGGTCGCGGGCGATCGACTTGGGCTGGATGTCCTCGCCGCGCACCCAGGGATGGTCGCGGCGGAAGTCCTCGAAGACCGAGTCGATGAACTCGCGGATCGGCTTCGGGTAGGTGACCGCGTCGAGGCGGTCCATGCGCTCCTCGTAGGGCATGCCCTCGGCCTTGAGCTTGGCGATCAGGTCGCCCTTGGCCTTGTCGACCTGGCGGTAGAGCACGACGTTGGGGTTCTCGAGGATCGCTTCCACCAGCGAGGCCACGTCGAGCGCGTACTCGGGGTGCGACGGATCGAGGTGCTCGATGGCCTCCACGAGGAAGAGCGCCAGGGCCTGGAAGAGCGAGAAGTCGTATTGCAGGTTCTCGTCGACGATCACCCAGCGGTAGCCGGTCTTGGTGTCGCGCTCCATCTTGATGACGCCGGCGCGGTGGAGCGAGCGCACCAGGAGTGCCGAGTAGCTCAGCAGCTCCCGCTTGCGGCCTTCGTCCTCGTGGCTCTTGGCGATGAGCTCGCGCAACGAGTCGAAGTTGTCGCGGTTCGGGTCGTCCCGCTCGGCGTCGCGTTGCAGCAGGTTGACCACCATGCCCTGGGTCATGCGGAAGCGCGACTTGAGCATCTCCGGCGAACGCGCGATCAGGCTCTCGAAGGTCTCGCGGCTCCACGACACGAAGCCCGGCGGCGGGCGCTTGGACGGCGCTTTCTTCTTCTTCTTGCCGTCGCCGGCGCGGCGGCGGTTCTCGATCACGTGCTCGGGGGCCTGGGCCACCACGCTGCCGGCCTCGTCGAAGCCCTTGCGGCCGGCGCGGCCGGCGATCTGCTTGAAATCGCGCACGCGCAGGATCGCCACCTTCTGGCCGTCGTACTTGGCGAGCTTGGTGAAGAGCACGGTGCGGATCGGGATGTTGACGCCGACGCCCAAGGTGTCGGTGCCGCAGATCACCTTGAGCAGCCCCTGCTGGGCGAATTGCTCCATGAGCAGCCGGTACTTGGGCAAGAGCCCGGCGTGGTGGATGCCGACGCCGAAGCGGATGAAGCGGCGCACGTCCTTGCCGTAGGGCGTGTCGAAACGGAAGTCGCCCATCGTCTCGAGGATCTTGTCCTTGTCGTCGCGGCCGATGAGCCGGACGCTGGTGAGGCTCTGGGCCAGCTCGGCGCACTCGCGCTGGGTGAAGTTGACGACGTAGATCGGCGCCTTGCCGGCGTCGAAGAGGTCCTGCACGGTCTCGTGCAGCGCCGTTTCGCGGTACTCGAAGTCGAGAGGCACGGGACGCTGATCGGAATAGACGAGCGCCACCTTGACCCCGGTGTCGCGCTCCAGGCGCTCGGAGATCGGCGCGGTATTGCCGAGGGTGGCCGACATCAGCAGGAAGCGGGTGCGCGGCAGGGTGATGAGCGGCACCTGCCAGGCGACGCCGCGCTCGGGATCGCCGTAGTAGTGGAACTCGTCCATCACCACGTAATCGGCCTCGAGGTCCTCGCCCTGGCGCAGGGCGCGGTTGGAGAGCACCTCGGCGGTACAGCAGATCACCGGCGCCGCGGAGTTGATGGCGGCGTCGCCGGTCTGCATGCCTACGTTCTCAGGGCCGAGCTGGTCGCAGAGGTCGAAGAACTTCTCGCTGGCGAGGGCCTTGATCGGGCTGGTGTAGAAGGTCTTGCGCCCCTCGCACAGGGCCTTGAAGTGGAGCCCCAG
>DASWIG010000841.1:0-4162 GCA_036397835.1 Thermoanaerobaculia bacterium | reverse complement strand
GGACGGCGAAGGAGCTCAGACGTTCACCAGCTCCGGCGACGGCATCGCCGACCCGATCTCCTTCAGCTTCCGGATCGTCTGATAGCCCCGTGCGAGATAGAGGAGTGCCAGCACGTGGACGCCGACGCCCAGCCAATCCTGGAACAGGAGGAGAAGGACGCCGTCCAGACCGTAGAGCACCATGCCAAGGACGTAGACCGGTGCGATCTCCTTCCTGCTGAACACCCCGAGAAGGGCGAAGAAGCCGGCGGCGACAAGCCCAAGGACGAGCGAGACGACCTGTCCCACCATTTGGGAGTCCGCCGACGCGCCGGTGGTCATGCCGAGCATGATGCCGTGGAAGAGCTGGGAGATTCCCAGGCCGATCGCGAAGATCCAATCTACGTTGAAGAACCAACCCACCGAATTGAAGGCCGAAAGAGCCGCCACACAGAAGAACCAGTTGACGTCGGTTCTGAATTGCTCCTCCAGCGGTCCCGTTTGTTTCTCATCCATGAAATTCGCCCTCCATGACTGGTTGAGCCAAGGCGCTGCAACTGATGGGGATAGATCTCCCTCGGCAGGGATTTGTTTAGTGGATCGACTCCAAAGAAGGAGGCCAGAGGGGCTCGGGACTAGAGGTCCACCGGCAGCCGGTCGACGACCACCACACGGCGCGGGCTGAAGCGCATGCGGTAGGCGAGCACCTCGACCCCACGCTCCACGACCTTGCGCAGCGTCTCGCCATAGGCCGGGTCGACCTCGTCGGCCGGACGGAAGCGCCGGCAGTCGGCCCGCCCCACGAAGAAGAAGAGCACGCCACGCCCGCCGCCCGCCACCACCCCCTCGAGATCGCGCAGGTGCTTGCGTCCGCGCGCGGTGACGGCGTCGGGAAACGCCGCCGTGTGGACGCCCGGGCGGCCGGGCACGGGCACGCGCCAAGTCGTGTTCTTGACCTCGACGTAGCAGTCGGGACGGCCGCCGGACGGGTCGCGCAACAGCAGGTCGACGCGGCTGCGGCCGCCCTCGCCGTAGCGCACCTCGCGGGCGATCTCGCCGTAGCCCGCCAGCTCGGGGACCTCGCCGGCGCGGATGAAGCCCTCGACGGTGCGGTTGGGCCGCGCCGTGTTGACGCCGACCCAGGTGCGGCCCATGCGGATCAGCTCGAGGGTGTGGCGCAGCTTGCGGCGGGGATTGCCCGAGTCGGAGACGAGCACCGGGCGCCCCGGCTCGCCGCACGAGGTCATGCGGCCGGGGTTGGGGCAGTGGACGGTGACGACGCGGCCGTCGGCGAGCTCGACGTCGGCGAGGAAGCGTTTGTAGCGCCGCACCAGGGTGCCGGCGAGCAAGGGCTCGGGGAGCTTCACGGCAACGAGCTGAGGTCGAACGGCGTCGGCGTGAAGCCCACCAGCACGAAGAGCAGCATGAGCCAGCCGAGCACGACGCGGACGCCGCCGAGCGGCGCGCCCCCCTCCGCCATCGGCGGATGGCGCACGCCGACGAGGGCCAGCAGGAGGAGCATCAGCGACCACTGCCAATAGCCTCCGACCACCACCGCCGCGATGGCGGCGACGAAGAGGCCGACGGAGACGACGTGGGCGCGGCCGGGGAGCAGGGCGTAGAGGACGTGGCCGCCGTCGAGCTGGCCGATGGGCATGAGGTTGAGGGCGGTGATGAGGAAGCCGAACGCGGCGGCACGTGCTCCTCTTGCGGCGGGCCGGGATAGCCCGCGGGGAACGGCGATCGCAACGGCTCGCGGCTCGGATCCATCGTGTCGGCGGTGCTAGGCGTGGCTGTCCCAGAGGACGTCGGAGACGCCGCGGGCCTTGTTCTCGTAGCGGGCCAACACGAAGAGGGCGTCGGAGAGACGGTTCAGGTAGCGGATCACCCAGGCGCCGACCTTCTCCTCGCGCGCCAGCGTCACCACGTCGCGCTCGGCGCGGCGGCAGACGGCACGGGCGAGGTGGAGGTGGGCCGCGGCGGGGGCGCCGCCCGGCAGGATGAAGTTCTCGAGCGCCCCGAGGTCGGCGCTCAGCTCGTCCATCAGGCGCTCGAGGTAGACGACGTGGCGCTCCTCGATCCGTGGCACCGGGAGACGCTCCTTGTCCTGCTCGAGGATGCACAGGTCCGAGCCGAGATGGAAGAGCTCGTTCCGGATCCTGGCCAGCGGCGCGGCGATGCGCGCGTCGACGCCGGCGGCCACCGCCACGCCGACGGCCGAGCTCAGCTCGTCGACGGTGCCGTACGCCGTCACCCGGGGGCTGTCCTTGGCGACTCGCTGGCCGCCGCCGAGCCCGGTGGTGCCGTCGTCGCCGGTGCGGGTGTAGACCTTGGTGATGCGCGGCATGGCGTCGAGATTGTACTCGACCCGCCGGCCCGATCCGGTAGTCCCCCACCCGGATCCGCCAGTCGCTCTTGCTCAAGGTGAGCTTGACCGCGCCCGGCGGACGAGGCTCATTGCGTGTTGCTTCTCGCTCCGGACCTCCTCGATCAGCAGCGCGTCCGAAGCGTCCTGGAGATGACGGGGGAGGGTCTCCCAGTCGTCGGCAATCGTGCGTAGGTACGTTCGGAAGTCGGCGGCGGAGAGGATCACCTCCACCAAGTTGCCGCCGGCGTCATAGACCATCTTTGGGGATGCCTGGATCACAGCCATGAAGCGTCTCCCGTCGGGGCCCAGCACCGTCAGAGCCCAGCACAGTCTACCGGATCCGAGCGTGCCTGCGGACGTTCTCTGGTATAATGGTCTCTCGAGTTATCCTCCCATCGACCCGGAGGTGCGTCATGGGTCGCTCCCAGCTCCAGAGAATGCGCGGCGTCAGGGCGGCGGCGGTCGCGGGCCTCTTCTACCCCGACGAGCGCGGTCCGCTGCGGCACCTGGTCGACGGCATGCTCCGCGCAGCCGAGGGCGCCGCCGGCGCCGTGCCCAAGGCGATCATCGCCCCCCACGCCGGCTATCCCTATTCGGGTCCGATCGCCGCCAACGCCTTCGAGCCCTTTCGTCCGCTCGCCGGCCGGATTACGCGCGTGGTGGTGATCGGGCCCTCGCACCACGTGGCCTTCGAGGGGCTGGCGCTGCCCGAAGCGGACGCCTTCGAGACGCCGCTGGGCAGGGTCGAGGTGGACCTCGAGGCGGCGGCGGCCCTGCTCGAGCTGCCGCAGGTGCGCGTCGACGCGCGGCCCCACGCGCGCGAGCACTCGCTCGAGGTGGAGATCCCCTTCTTGCAGCAGGTCCTGGACGACTTCCGCGTCGTCCCCCTGGTGGCGGGCCGGGCGTCGGCGGCGGCGGTCGCCGAGGCCCTCGCCCGGGTGTGGGGGGGCGAGGAGACGCGGATCGTCGTCAGCTCCGACCTGTCGCACTTCCTCGACTACGCCACGGCGCGACGCATCGACCGGCAGACCGCCGACGAGATCCTGCGGCTCGCCGCCGCGATCGCGCCGCAGCAGGCCTGCGGCGCGGTGGCGATCAACGGCCTGCTCCACCTCGCCGGCGGCGAGCTGCCGCTCGCCGCCAGGCTGCTCGATCTGCGCAGCTCGGGCGATACCGCCGGCGACCGCAGCCGCGTGGTGGGCTACGGCGCGTTCTCATTCACGACAGCCGAGGCCGGCGCATGATTTCCGACGCCGAGAAAGGCGAGACCCTGCTCGCCATCGCCCGCGAGAGCGTGTACCACGCCGTGCTCGGGACCCCCGAGGCGGAGCGTGACGACGCCTGGCTGCGCCACGCCTGGCTGTGGCAGCCCGGCGCCACCTTCGTGACCCTGCGTTGCCGCGGCGTTCTGCGCGGCTGTCTCGGCTCGCTCGAGGCGAGCGCGCCGCTGATCCAGGACCTGCGCTCCAACGCCCGCGCGGTCACCTCGCGCGACCCGCGCTTCCCGCCGCTGACCGCGGACGAGCTGCCCGAGACCACCGTCGAAGTCTCGTTGCTGTCGCCGCTCGAGCCCGTGGCCTGCGCTTCCCCGCGGGAAGCCGTCGAGCGTCTCGCTCGCGGCCACGACGGCTGGGTGGTGACCTGGGGCGACCACACCGGCACCTTTCTCCCCCAGGTCTGGGAATCCCTGCCCGAGCCGCGGGACTTCCTCTGCCGGCTGCTGGAGAAAGCGGGTCTGGCGCCGGATTTCTGGCACCCGGAGGTCCGGCTCTGGCGCTATTCGGTCGCCAAGTGGGCCGAGGCCGAGTAATGCCG
>DASWIG010000840.1:0-2732 GCA_036397835.1 Thermoanaerobaculia bacterium | reverse complement strand
ATCAACAAGACGGCCCGAGCGAGCTGGTACCTCGCCCGAGCCCGACCAGGCAAAGGAGACAGAGTCCCATGCCCGATCACGACGATTCTACTCCCGTCAACGCCTTCCATCCCGCCTACCTCCGTCAGCTCGACCAACACGACGACCCCGTGACCGCCGGCGAGGCGGTGACCGGCGGCTTCTGGCGCGTCGTCCCGTTGGGCGACGAGCGCTACGGCCTCTTTCGTTTTTGGGAGAATCCGGAGGACGGCGACGAGCCCTTCGGCACCTTGACCGACCGCGACACGGCCCTGCTCGCCGCCGCCTTCCTGCCGCTGGTGGACCGGACGCGGAGCTTCTCCGTCGACCCGGAGGATGCCGGCGGTCCGGTGCTCTACCGCGACGGTCGCGCCGTGGGTCGGCTGCGCCACGGCAATCCGGAGCTGACGGAAGCGCTGAACCTCGCCGACGGCCTGGCGCGCTCGCCGGCGTCGATCGCGAGCTTCCTGGAGGCGGCCGGCGCGGCGGCGCTCGAGCTCGCCGGCAAGATCCTGGTGCGACGGAGCTAATGCGCGAGTGGCGCTGGCGGCTCGTCCGCCAGTGCCTTCCTCGCCTACCGAAAAGCGCTGGCAGACAAGTTGCCCGTGCCACCGGTGCGCCGAGCTCAAAGGTCGGCGCTCCTGTCAAGCGAGCGCTACATGTACTCGAGCTCTTCAATCGCCACGGCACCGTCTTCGATGAACTGGATTCGGAGGTCGTGACCGTAGAGCATGCTGACGCCCAGTAGCGGTTCGGTCTCCGTGGAGGCCACTTGAACCGGTCGTGGCTCGTCGCCCCAAACGACCGTCGCTCTGTAGAGGTCGAACGCCTGATGGGACCCGTCTCCCACGAGAGCTTGCCCTCGGCCGAGCCAGGGCAACCCGAGGGCTTCGACGACCGCCGCGGGGAGGCTCAGAAAGCCGGAGAAGCCGGTGTCGATGACGGCGGCTACACCCTGCTCCTCGCCGTTCGGCCCGAGGACCAGCAGGGAAACCCTCGCCTCGTAGTCGCTGAAGACTCCGGTGATCATGCGGAGGCGAGCGTCTTGCGAGGACCGATGCGGAAGAGATCGTCGTAGCCAATGCGAACGAACCAGGTCTGGGCTTGCGGGCAGCGAGCGAGGAGTCGTTCAGACGCGCGGAGAGTGTCGGCTGCCACCTCGAACGTGCCCGTCTCGAGGTCGATCGCGACGATCTTTCCGCGATTGCCCTTCTCTACCTGCGGGCGGATCCGCTCGTAGAGCTCTCTGCCCCGCTTCATGAACTCGTCCTTGCTGAACCGTGGGCGGCGCATGCTCCGGGCACCTTCGGTCGTGACGCTTCTCGTTGTCGGCATTGGCTCTCCCTCGATGACTCTGTCGCCGCCTTGCAGTAAGTCTAACATCTCGGCATCCCCTGAAGCGACGGATAAGATCTTTGAGAGAGTCCGGAAGACGGAGACGAGCCCTTCGGCACCTTGACCGACCGCGATCGGACGCCGGACGAGGGCAACTCGTCCTCCCTACACCGGATTCGTCGTGGCGCCGCGGCAGGCACCCGGGCTAGAATCGCCAGACGTCGTGAAACCGCGAGTCTCAAGGGGCTCTGCGCCGCCTTGCTGGCCGCGGCGTGGAGCCTGTCTTCCGCCGCGGGTCAGACCCTGGCCGAAGGTGACCTTCGCCGCCTGGAGGAACTGGTCCGCCAGCGCCGCTACGCTGAGGCCGAGGCGCCTCTGCGCGTGCTGGTGGCGGCGCGGCCGTCGGCCTACGGGCACTACCTTCTCGGCTTCACCCTGACGGGCCTCTACCGCTGGCCGGAAGCGGAGGCCGAGCTGCGCCGGGCCGTCGACGCGAGCCCCGGCGAGCACGCCTGGCGGCACGCCCTGGCCAAGACCCTCCAGGAGCAGGGGCGCAACGTCGCTGCCATCGCCGAGCTCGACCGCGCCATCGCCCTCGAGCCGCGGCCCGAGTACTTCTTCGCCAAGGCCATGTGCGCCCTCAATGCCGGCGACCTCGACGTCGCCGAGACGGCGCTGCGGCGGTGCCTCGAGGGCGAGCCCGACCATCCCGAGGCCCTCTACCAGCTCGGCCGGCTGCTCATCGACCGCGGCGTGTACGCGGCCAGCCTCGAGAGCCTGCGCCGGTGTCTGGCGGTGCGGCCCGCCCATCTCGAGGCCCGCTTCCGCGCCGGTCTCGCCGCCAGCCAGACCGGCGACCTGACGGCCGCCGCCGCGGATTTCGAGGCCGTGCTGGCGCAGGTGCCGGGGCACGTGGGAGCGCTCTACAACCTCGGCCGGGTGCTGGGCCGGCTGGGCCGCACGGAGGAGGCGCGGGAGCGGCTCGCCGAGCTCGCGGCGATGAGCCGCCGCCGCGACGAGATCGATTTCGCGCTGGCGGCGGTGGCGCGCAATCCCACCCGCGTCGACGCCCGCCTCGCCGTGGCGGCCAAGCTCCTCGACGCCGGCAGCGCCGAAGAGGCGCTCGAGCAGCTCCTGGCAGCCCGCCGGCTCGAGCCGGGCCGCGCCGAGACCTACCGCCTGCTGGCGCGGACGTTCACCCGCCTCGGCCGCGACGAGCCCGCGCGCCAGGCCGCGGCCTTCGCCGGCCAGCTCGAAGAACGTCCATGAGAGGGCGGGCGTCCGATCTGGCCGGCCTCGCTCTCGCCGCCGCCCTGGGCTGCGCGCCGCCCCCCGCCGAGCGGGAAGCCGGCGCCGTCGAGGCCGGAAGGCCCGCCGCC
>DASWIG010000839.1:0-10398 GCA_036397835.1 Thermoanaerobaculia bacterium | reverse complement strand
GCCTCCTCCTCGGCCTTGTGCGCGAGCATCGGCCCCGGGATCACATCGCCGACCGCGTAGATGCCCGGCCGCGTCGACTGGAACGCCGCGTCGACGACGATCGCGCCGTGGCGGTCGAGCTCGACGCCGAGCGCATCGAGTCCGAGCCCAGCGGTCCGCGGCCGCCTGCCGACCGCGACGAGCACCTTGTCGGCGCGGATCGGCTCCGAGCCGTCGACCTGAACCTCGGCGGCTCCGGCGCTGGTCGCGACGCCGGTCACTCGCGCGCCGAGCCGGAAGCGGATGCCCTGCGCCTCGAAGAGCTCCCGCGCCTTGGCGGCGATTTCGGCATCGGTTCCCGGGAGGATTCGGTCGAGGTATTCGAGCACGGTGACTTCGCTGCCGAGCCGGCTCCAGACCGAGCCGAGCTCGAGTCCGATGACGCCGGCGCCGATGACGACCAGGCGGCGCGGCACTTCGTCGTACTCGAGGGCGTCGGTGCTGTCGCCGATGCGATCGTGATCGATCACGATGCCGGGAAGCGAGACCGGGTCGCTCCCGGTGGCGATCAGGATGATCCCCGCCTCGATCTCCTCGCCCGAGTCGAGCGCGACGCGGCCCGCCGCGGTCAAGCGCGCGGTGCCCGTGTAGCGCGTCACGCGATTCTTCTCGAGGAGCCCCGCGACGCCCTTCCCGAGCGTGTCGACGATGCGGCGCTGCCGGCCGAGCATCTCGGCGAGGTCGAAGCGCGGCGTCCCGACGTGGATTCCGTGCTCGATCAGATTGCCCCGGATGCGTTGCCACAGCTCTGTCGATTCGAGCAGCGCTTTGCTCGGGATGCAGCCGATGCGCAGGCAAGTGCCGCCGGCGAGCGTCTCCTTCTCGACGAGGCCGACGCCGAGACCGAGCTGCGCCGCACGGATCGCGCCGACGTATCCGGCGGGTCCAGCACCGATGACGAGAAGATCGTGGCCTGTCGTCGCCGTCGTTTCGGATGCCATCGCTTCAGACCTCGACGAGCATGCGGGAAGGATCCTCGATCGCTTCCTTGATGCGGACGAGGAAGCCGACCGCTTCGCGGCCGTCGACGATGCGGTGATCGTAGGTCAGCGCGACGTACATCATCGGACGGACGACGACCTGCCCGTCCTTCGCGATCGGGCGGTCCTCGATCTTGTGGAGTCCGAGGATGCCGCTCTGCGGCGGATTGACGATCGGCGTCGACAGCAGCGAGCCGTAGATGCCGCCGTTCGAGATCGTGAAGGTGCCGCCCTGGAGCTCCTCGAGCTTCAGCTTGCTGTCGCGCGCGCGGGCGGCGAGGTCGGCGATCGTCTTCTCGACCTCGGCGAAGGAGAGGCGCTCGGCGTTGCGGATCACCGGCACCACCAGGCCCTTGCCGCCGCCCACGGCCACGCCGACGTCGTAGTAGTTGTGATAGACGATCTCGTCGTCGCGCAGCTCGGCGTTGACCCGGGGGACGGCCTTCAATGCCTCGATCACCGCCTTGACGAAGAACGACATGAAGCCCAGCTTGATGCCGTGCGCCTCCTGGAAAGGCTCCTTGTACCGCCGGCGCATCGCCATGACCGCGGTCATGTCGATTTCGTTGAAGGTGGTGAGCAGCGCCGCCGTCTGCTGGGCCTGGACCAGGCGCTGGGCAACCCGCTTGCGCAGCGGCGTCATCCTGACCGCCTCTTCCTGGCGCGGACCGGCGGCTGGCGCTTCGCTCGGCGCGGGCTCGTCCTTCTTCTCGGCTTCCTTCTTCGGCGCCGCCTCCTTCTTCTCCAGGTGGCGCCGGACGTCCTCCTTGAGCAGGCGGCCGCCCGGTCCCGTGGCCTCGACGTCGGCGGGCTCGAGGCCGGCGTCGGCCAGGGCGCGCCGTGCCGCCGGCGTCACCCGCGGTCCGGCGTCCTCGTCCTCGGCTTCCTCCTCTTCCGTCTCTTCCTCTTCCGTCTCTTCCTTCTTGGGCTTTCCCTTTTCCTTGGGCTTCTCCTTGGGCTTGTCCTTTTCGGGCTCCTCCTCTTCGGCCTTGTCCTCGGCTGCGCCGGCTTCGATGTAGCCGATGACGTCGCCGACCTTGGCGCTGTCGCCTTCCTGCTTCAGGATCTTCGAGAGGACGCCCGCCTCGGGGGCCGGGACTTCGACGTTGACTTTGTCGGTCTCGATCACGACGACGGGCTCGTCCTCGGCGACCGCGTCGCCTTCGGCCTTCAGCCACTCGCCGATCACGGCCTCGGTGATGGACTCCCCCACCGACGGTATCTTGAGCTCGATTGGCATGCTGATCCCCTGGATGGTGTTGGCCTGCCGGCGATTGTACCTACCTTTGGCAGCCAGGGCAGTAGAAGGTGCCGCGCCCCGCCTGCACCAGGCGCCGGATCGTCCGCCCGCAACGCCCGCAGGGCTCGCCCTCGCGGCCGTAGACGGCGAGCGCGACCTGGAAGTAGCCGGCGTTGCCGTCGCCGTCGGCGAAGTCGTTGAGGGTGGTGCCGCCCTGGGCGATGGCGTCGCCGAGCACCGCTCTGGTCTCGGCCGCCAGCCGCTCCCAGGCCGTCGCCGAGATCCGTGCCGTGGAGCGCCGCGGGTGGACGCCGGCGCGCCACAGCGTCTCGCTGGCGTAGATGTTGCCCACTCCGACGACCACGCCGGCGTCCATGAGGAAGCCTTTGATCGGGGCCCGGCGTCCGCGCACGCGCTCGGCGAGATAGCGGCCCGTCAGCCCGCCGTCCAGGGGCTCGACGCCGAGATGGGCGAAGTGGCGGTCGGCGGCGAGCTCGCCGCGCCTTGAGGCGAAGACGAGACCGAAGCGCCGCGGGTCGACCAGGCGCAGGCGCCGGCCGTCGTCGAGACGGCAGAGGAAGTGCTCGTGCTCTTCGTAGGGCTCCTCGCCGGCGACCACCGTCAGGCGACCGCTCATGCCGAGGTGGACGATCAAGGTCGCGTCGCCATCGACGTCGATCAGGAGGTACTTGGCGCGGCGGCGCAGGGCCTCGACCCGCCGGCCTTCGAGGAGACGCCGGAGACGCCGCCGGTCGAGCGGCTCGCGCAGGGTGGGCGCGCGCGTCTCGACGCGGACGATCCGGCGCCCGGGCAGGCGCCGCAGGAGGCTGCGGCGCAGGACCTCGACCTCGGGCAGCTCCGGCATGGGGCGGATCATACGCCCGAAGTGCGGTACGATGAAGCGCTCGAGGTAGCGCTCGAGGCCGGAGACGCTCGTGAAAATCGGACAGCACCGTGAACATCTCGTCCGCCGCGTGGGGCTGCTCGCCGGCCTCGTCCGGATCGTGCTGCTGCTCATCGCGCTTTCCTACTGGTGGACCCAGATCGCCCAGGGCGAGCAATTCCGCGAGCTGGCGGAGAACAACCGGCTGCGCCGCATCTCGCTGGAGGCGCCGCGCGGCCTGATCTACGACCGCCACGGCCGCCAGCTCGTGGAGAACGTCCCGAGCTATACGCTGCTGCTCGACCGCAGCCTGAGCCGCGACCTCGACGCCAGCCTCGCCTTCGCCGCCGGCGTGCTCGAGCTCGACGTCGCCGACCTGCGGCGCCGGCTCGAGGAGAACCGCGGCGGCAAGTTCCAGCAGACCCGCCTGGCCACCCACCTCGACCTGGTGGAAGTGGCGCGTTTCCGCGTCGAGCAGCTCGAGCACCCGGAGTTCGAGGTCGCCGCCGAGCACCTGCGTCTCAACCGCCACGCGCACTACACGGCCCACCTCATGGGGTACCTGGGCCGGGTGACGAAGAAGGACCTGGCGACGCAGGAGAGCGTCGTGCGCCGCGACGACCTGCTCGGCCGTCAAGGGGTCGAAGGGCGCTATGAAGACCACCTGCGGGGCGAGCGCGGCGAGCAGCTCGTGGTCGTCGACAGTCGCGGGCGGCTGATCGAGAAGCTCGACCCGGCGCTCGCCCACGCCGGCGGCAACTTGCGCCTGACGCTCGACCTCGACCTGCAACAGGAGGCGGCGCGTCTGCTCGAAGGCCAAGCGGGCGCCGTCGTGGCGCTCGACCCGCGGCAGGGCGACGTGCTGGCGCTCTATTCGTCGCCGTCGTTCGACCCCAACGCGTTCGCCCGTGGCCTCACCCCCGAGGAATGGCGGGCGTTGAGTGAGGACCCGCGGCGGCCGCTGCAGAACCGCACGCTGCAGACCCATGCCCCCGGCTCGGTCTTCAAGATGGTGATGGCCCTGGCCGCTCTCGAACGGGGCGTGATCACGCCCGAGTCCGGCGTCTACTGCAACGGATCGACCCGCCTGTACAACCACCGCCGGCGCTGCTGGCAATCCCGCGGCCACGGCTTCGAGAACCTCGAGCGCGCGCTCCGCGACTCCTGCGACGTCTACTTCTACCACCTCGGCCAGAAGCTCGGCATCGAGCCGATCGCCCACTATGCCCGCCTCTTCGGCCTCGGCCGCCCGACGGGCATCGCGCTCGAGGACGAGAAGCCCGGCCTGGTGCCCGATGCGGAATGGAGCGAGCGCGTGCGCGGCACCCGCTGGTACCCGGGCGAGACGATCTCGGTGGCCATCGGCCAGGGGCCCATCCTGGTCTCGCCGCTGCAGGCGGCGGTGATGACGGGGGCGCTGGCGGTCGGCTACGTGGTCGAGCCCCGCCTGGTGCTCGACGAGCCCGTGCGGCGCGGCGAGCCGCTGCCGATCTCGCCCGAGCACCTCGACCTGGTTCGCACCGCGCTGTGGAAGGTGGTCAACGATTCCCAGGGCACCGGCAGGCCGGCGCGGATCGCCGGCCTCGACGTCGCCGGCAAGACCGGCACCGCCCAGGTGGTGCGCCAGGAGACCTGGACCAAGAACGAGGAGCTGCCGCCGGAGCTGCGCGACCACGCCTGGTTCGTGGCCTACGCTCCCGCCGGCGATCCGCGGCTGGTCGTGGTCGTCTTCGTAGAGCACGGCGGCGGCGGCTCCAGGGTGGCGGCGCCGATCGCCCGCGAGCTCTTCGAGACGTACTTCGGCCGGCGGACGCCGGAGCCGGTTCCGGTCTCCTGACCTGACGCTGCGATGCGATCCCTCCTCCTACCCCGTTCGCGGCTGTCGTCGCTCGAGGGTGAGCAGACGGCGCTCAGGCGGCTGGGCAACGTCAACGTGGGGCCGCTGGCGGCGGCGTTCCTGCTCTCGCTGATCGGCCTGGCCACGGTGGCCAGCGCCAGCGCCGAGCAGGCCGAGAGCCTGCTCGCGCGCCAGGCCCTGTGGGTGCTGGTGGGGCTCGCGGCGCTCGCCGTCGCGCTGCTCTTCGACTACCACTGGCTGGTGGAAGCGGCGCCGATGTTCTACGGCCTCGGCCTGGTGGCCCTCGTGCTGGTGTTGGTGCTGGGGCACGAGGCGGGCGGCGCGCGAAGCTGGTTCGCCTTCGGCCCGGTGCGCGTGCAGCCCTCGGAATTCCACAAGATCGCGACCGTCCTGCTGCTGGCCCGTTACCTGTCGCGCCATGACCGGCCTTTCCTCGGCCTGCGCCAGATCGCCGTGGCCGCGGTGCTGACCGTGGTGCCCATGGGGCTGATCGCGCTCGAGCGCGACCTCGGCGGCGCCGCCATGTTCCTGCCGATGCTGGCGGCGATGCTGCTGGTCGCCGGCGTACGCCTGCGGCTGCTGGTCGCCGCGTCGCTGCTCGGCCTGGTGCTGGCCTTCGGGCTGTGGAGCTTCGGCATGAAGGACTACCAGCGCCAGCGCGTGCGCACCTTCCTCGCGCCCGAGGAGGACCCGCTGGGCGCCGGCTACCAGGTGCGGCAGTCGAAGATCGCGGTGGGCTCCGGCCAGTGGACAGGCCGAGGCTACGGCCAGGGCACCCAGAGCCAGCTCCGCTTCCTGCCCGAGCGCCAGACCGACTTCGTGATGGCGGTGCTCGCCGAGGAATGGGGCTTCCTCGGGGTGATCACGGTGCTCGGCCTCTTCGCCTGGTTCATTTCGACGGCCGCCCGCATCGCCATGCGCAGCCGCGACCGCGCCGGCATCCTGCTGGTGGTGGGGCTGCTCGCGGTGGTCGTCACCCACGCGGTCTACAACACGGCGATGGTGGTGGGGCTGTTGCCGATCACCGGGATTCCGCTACCCTTCATCTCCTACGGCGGCTCGTTCATGCTCTTCAACTACCTCGCCGCCAGCCTGGTCCTGAACGTCGATTACCGCCGCTATGTCAACCGCTAGCGACAAGAAGCTCCTGGTGTCGAGCGACCCGCACGAGACCCGGATCGCCGTGCTCGACGACGACCGCCTGGCCGAGATCTTCATCGAGCGCCGCCAGCAGCTCGGCGTGGTCGGCAACATCTACCAGGGACGCGTCAAGAGGGTGCTGCCCGGCATGCAGGCGGCCTTCGTGGACGTCGGGCTGGATCGCGACTCGTTCCTCTACGTCAGCGAGGTCACCGACCCGCTGGCCGACTTCGACTTCGACGGCGAGGGCGAGAGCGACGGCGAAGGCGAAGGCGACGTGCTGGGCGATCGCCGCGAGCCGCCCGAGCGCTCGATCGACGAGCTGCTCGAGGTGGGCCAGGAGCTCATGGTGCAGATCGTCAAGGACCCGCTCGCCAACAAGGGAGCGCGGGTGACGACCCAGGTCACCCTGCCGGGCCGCCATCTCGTGCTGCTGCCGGGCGAGCCTCACCTCGGCATCTCGCGGCGCATCGAGGACGAGGCGGAGCGCCAGCGGCTGCGCGACCTCCTGGAGCCGATGCGGCCCGAGGGCCACGGGCTGATCGTGCGCACCGCGGGCGCCGGCGGCACGGGCGAGGATTTCCAGAGCGACCTCGCCTACCTGATGCGGCTGTGGGAGCGCATCCGCCGCCGCGGCGAGCAGGTGCGCGCGCCGGCGCTCCTGCACCGCGACCTCGACCTCGCCCTGCGCGTGGTGCGCGACTACTTCTCGAGCGAGTTCAGCGTGCTGTGGGTCGACGACGAGGGCACCTACGAACGCATCGTCGACTTCGTCGACCAGGTGCAGCCCGCCCTCCTGGGACGCGTCAAGCTCGGCGACTCGACCCTGATGGAGCGTTTCGAGATCGACGCCGAGATCGAGGAGGCCTTGAAGACCAAGGTGTGGCTCAAGTCGGGCGGCCACATCGTGATCCATCCCACCGAGGCCCTGGTGGCCATCGACGTCAACACCGGCCGCTACGTGGGCAGCCACAACCTCGAGGACACGGTGCTGACGACCAACCTCGAGGCGGTGCGCGAGGTGGTGCGCCAGATCCGTCTGCGCAACCTCGGCGGCATCATCGTGGTCGACCTCATCGACATGATCGAGCCGTCGCACCGCGAAGAGGTCTTCGCGGCCCTGGCCGCCGAGCTCGCCAAGGATCGGGCGCGCCACAAGGTCCTCAACATCTCGGAGTTCGGCCTGGTGGAGATCACCCGCAAGCGCACCCGCCCGAGCCTCGAGCGCCAGCTCACCCAGCCGTGCCCCTACTGCCACGGGGTGGGGCGCATCAAGGCGCTGTCGACGATCGCGCTCGAGATGCGGCGCCAGCTCCTGCGCCAGCGCGGCCGCTTCTCGGACCGCGAGGTGCTCCTGCGCGTCCATCCCGACGTGGCGCGGGCGCTGCAGCGCGAGGAGCGGGCCGTCCTCGAAGAGCTCGAGCGCGAGCTCGACACCGAGATCATCCTGCAGAGCGACGCCCAGCTCCATCACGAACGCTTCGACATCCTCGAGGTCTGACGCCGGTGGAGACGACTCCTTTCGTGTTCGCCGGCTTCCGCGGCGAGGTCGCCCGCGGCTGCGAGCCCGCGGGCGACCTCGCGGACCTCGTGCGCCGGCTCGCCGATCCGGCGGCGGCCGAGGCCACCGTCCACTGGGGCCGCAACTATCTCTACCGCGCCCGGTACGCCGGCCGCCGCGGACCGCTGGACGTCGTCGTCAAGCAGTTCAACAACCGTGGCTTCAAGGCCCGGACCCTGCGCCGCCTGCGCGGCAGCAAGGCCGCGCGCGCCTGGCGCGCCGCGCGCGCCTTCGTCGCCGCCGGCATCGATACCGCCGAGCCGGCGCTGCTGATCGAGTCCGAGCGCGCCGACGGACCCTCCTTCTTCGTCAGCCGTCACCTCGGCGAGGTGGTGGAGGCGCGCTACCTCTTCCGCGCGGTCCAGGCCGGCCGCGAGCGTGAGGACTTCCCCGGGATCGACTACCCGGCCTTCATGGACGACCTCGGCCGCCTGCTCGCCCGCGTGCACGGCGCCGGGCTCTTCCACCGCGACCTGTCGATCGGCAACGTCCTGATCGCGCGGGACGACCCCCACCGGCTCTACCTCGTCGACCTCAACCGCGCGCGCGTTCGGCGCCGGCTCGGCGCGTTCGCGCGCACCCGCGACCTGTGCCGCCTGGCGATCTTCCGCCGCGCCGACCAGCGGCGCTTCCTCGCCGCGTACTGGGGCGGCGAGCCCGGCGCGGCCCACGTCGCGCTCTACCGTCTTTTCCACCATGGCTTCCGTTTCAAGATCGAGAGCAAGAAGCGCTGGCGACGCCTGACGGGCAGGCTCGCCGGCGCTCTGCGTCCGCGGCGCGCCCACGCCCACATCCCCGAGGCCCCGGCGGGCGCCTCGGCGCGCGACAAGATCGTCTGGGACCCTCTCTCCGATCAACCCCACCAGCACGCCGGACGCTGGACGAAGACGCGGGAGCGGCTCGCCGACCTGCCGAGCCACGCGCGGCAGACGGCCCTCGCGCTGACCGCACTGCCCGCGGTGCTGGCGCGTTACCGCGAGCTGCGGCGTCGGCTCTACGGCGCGCCGGTTCCGTGGGACGGCGTTGGGGTGTGCGCGCGGCCGTTTCCGGAAGCGCCGGAGGCGCTCCTGGCGGCCCTGGACGACCTCGGCGTGCGCAAGGTGCTGCTGCGCCTCCATCCCTGGGCCGACGACGACCGCCACGAGCTCGAGCTCGCCCGCGAGCTGCACGGTCGTGGCTACGACCTCGCCTTCGCCCTCCCCCAGAACCGCGACCTGGTGCGCGACCGCGAGCGTTGGGCGAGCCGCGTGGAGGAGCTCGGCGAGCTCTTTGCGCCCTACGGGCGGCATTTCCAGGTCGGCCAGGCCATCAACCGCAGCAAGTGGGGCGTGTGGACGCTGGGCGAGTACGCCGAGCTGGCGGCGAGCGCGGCGCAGGTCCTGCGCCGCCACGAGGGGGTGGAGATCCTCGGCCCGGCGGTGATCGACTTCGAGGTCCACGCCACCATGGCGGCCCTTCGCCTGTGCCGCGGCGTGGGCTTCGACGCCCTGGCGAGCCTGCTCTACGTGGACCGCCGCGGCGCCCCCGAGAACCACCAGCTCGGCTTCGACACGCCGGGCAAGGTGACGCTCCTTCAGGCGATCGCCGAGACGTCGCCGGGCGTGTCGCCGCGCTCGTGGATCACCGAGGTCAACTGGCCGTTGTGGGAGGGGCCGCACTCACCGGCGGGCCGCTCCGTGTCGGTGGACGAGGACACCCAGGCCGACTACCTGGCGCGTTTCTACCTGCTGGCGCTGACCACCCACATGGTCGAGCGCGTCTACTGGTGGCAGGCGATCGCCCGCGGCTACGGCCTGGTGGCCCCGGGCGAGGGCGGCCAGGCGCCGCGGCGGCGGCCGAGCTTCCAGGCCCTGGCGACGCTCGAGCGCGAGCTCCGCGGCACGACGTGCCTCGGCCCCCTGCCGGCGCCGCCGAGCGCTTGGCTCTTCCTGTTCCGCCACGACGACGGCACCGAGCGGGTGGCGGGCTGGTGCGCGCGGGGCCGGGCCGAGGCGACGCTCCCCCGCCCCGCCGTCGCGGTCGTCGAGCAGCACGGCGAGGCAGCGCCGGGCGCCGGGCCGCGGGTCGAACTCGGGTCGTCCGTCCGTTACTTCCGTCTGGAATAGCCCGATCTTGACGCCGGGCTCCGGATTCGGACGCGGATTCGCGTCCCGCGGGGAGGGCTCCTATCCTCCCGCCGATGCTGCTTCCGTCCCCTCTGTCGCAGGCCGCCACCGAGAGCCTGGCGCGGATCCGGCGCCATCGTCGCCGGGCGCCGAACCGCGTCAGGCCCCTGCTCGCCTACCTCGAGGAGCACCTCTTCGACCCCGGGCTTACGGTGGAGCGGTGGTGCCGGGAGTGCGGCGTGCGCGACTCGGACGTCCTGCGTCAGCTCACCGTCCTCGTGGGCCTCACGCCGTACGCCTACGTCGAGGACCTGCGCCTGGAGACCGCCTGCCGGCTGCTGGCGGACACCGCCATCCTGATCCGGGAGGTCGCCGCGATGGTGGGCTACGGCCACGTCCGGGTGTTCGGCCGCGCCTTCGTGCGCTGGTCGGGCGTCCGGCCCGGCGACTACCGGCGCCAGGGGGAGCCCCGGCGGCCGGCGCGTCCGCTGACGCTTCGCGACCAGGAAGCGCTGCTGGGGGAAGCCCTGG
This sequence comes from Thermoanaerobaculia bacterium, assembly GCA_036397835.1. GTDB lineage: Bacteria > Acidobacteriota > Thermoanaerobaculia > Multivoradales > J023 > DASWIG01. The sequence goes on along the minus strand of DASWIG010000839.1, from coordinate 61 downwards.
CGCTGGCCGACCGCGCCCTCGAGCTGGCGCGGTCGACGGGCGACCGCGAGGTCGTCGCCGA
>DASWIG010000838.1:0-3417 GCA_036397835.1 Thermoanaerobaculia bacterium | reverse complement strand
CTGGTGGAGCTTCTTCTCCTCGATCCCCCAGCCCCTCGTCGCCGTCCCCGCCTTCCTCTTCGTCGACGCCTTCCGCCCGGCGCTCCCCTACGGCATGGGCTTCGCCGCCGGCGCCATGGTCTTCATGGTCCTCGTCGAGCTCCTCCCCGACGCCTACATCGAGGGCGAGCGCTCCGGCGTCGGCCTCCTGGTAAGTATCACCCTCGTGTTCATGGTGGTGTTCCAGCAGTATCTCTGACGCCCAGCTCGCTCAGGCGACGACGCGCCCACGGACAACCGGAAGCGCGAAACCGCATAACCCGCCGCGGTCCGTGATCGAATAGCGGAGCAACGGGCGGCCCAACACCGGCTGCACCCGACGGCGGCCGCGGGCAACGTGGGGTACTTCGAGAGGTCGGTGAGCGCCCGCCGCGGGTGAGCCGCGATCGTTGGGCGGACGAACCCAGGGCGCAGGGACCTAGACCCAGGTCCGGGCCGGTTTGCTACAATGGTGGACGGGACTCTTCTCGGTCCTCGTACCGATCTACGCCGGAGTTCATCCATGATGGCCGAGATGTCGAGCGATCGCGGCCGCGAACCCGCCGGCGCCGACGCGCGCCCTCACTTGACCGTAGTAGGCATCGGGGCGTCGGCAGGTGGCTTGGCCGCGCTGAAGGCCTTTATTCCCCGGGTTCCTGCCGACAGCGGGGCGGCGTGGGTCGTGGTGATGCACCTGTCTCCGACGCACGAGAGCCACCTCTCGGAGCTTCTCCAGCCGCACGCGGGGATCCCTGTCCGGCAGATCTCGGAAACGACCGCGCTCGAGCCGGACCAGATCTACGTGATTCCGCCGAACGCGAATCTGAACGCCGTCGACACCCACCTTCGGCTGTCGGAGCTGGAGGTACAGGCGGCGCGGCGCGGACCGGTGGACCACTTCTTCCGCACCCTCGCCCGCACCCACCACGGCCACTCGGTGGGCGTGATCCTCACGGGCACGGGCTCGGATGGCGCGCAGGGCATCCGCGAGATCAAGGCCAAGGGCGGAATAACGCTGGTGCAGGACCCAGAGGAGGCCGAGTACGACGGCATGCCGCGGAGCGCCATCGCGACGGGCGAGGTGGATGCCGTGCTCCCGGTCGCGGAGATCCCAGAGGCCGTACTGCGCTTCATCGGTACGAAGCCGCGGGTGCCGATCAGGGAGGGCGAATCGACCGGCGACGGGAGCCACCGGCGACTGATCCAGAAGGTGTTCGCCCTGATCCGGGCACGAACGGGGCGGGACTTCAGCCGCTACAAGCGCCCGACCGTGCTGCGACGCGTCGCCCGCCGGATGCAGCTCCGTCAGGTCGAGGAGCTGGACGCGTACCTGGAGCTCCTGGGCACCGATCCGGGCGAAGTCGAGGCCCTCGCCGACGATCTTCTCATCACCGTGACCAGCTTCTTTCGGGACCCGGAAGTCTTCGAGGCGCTGGCGGAGCAGGTCGTGCCGCGGCTCTTCAAAGGGAAGGGCCCGCAGGACAGCATCCGGGTGTGGAGCGTGGGCTGTGCCACGGGCGAGGAGGCCCATTCGCTGGCCATCCTGCTCCTCGAGGAGGCGACGCGCCACTCGGCGCCGCCCCGTATCCAGGTGTTCGCCACCGACCTGCACCAACCGTCCTTGGCACGAGCGCGCGACGCGTTCTATGCCGGAGAGATAGAAGCCGACGTGAGCCCGGAGCGGCTGGAGCAGTTCTTCCAGGCCGAAAACGGCGGATACCGGGTCGGGAAGCAGGTGCGCGAGCTGGTCCTGTTCTCGCAGCACGACCTGCTCGGCGACCCGCCCTTCTCGAAGCTCGACCTGGTCGCCTGCCGCAACCTCCTGATCTACCTCCAGCCGGAGGTCCAGCGGGATGTCCTGGCGCTCTTCCATTACTCCCTCACCGCCGAAGGGATTCTCGTGCTCGGCACCTCGGAGGCAGTGGACACGGCGAAGCTCTTCCGAGCCAGGGACAAGAAACAGCGCATCTACCGGCGTCGTGCCGTGACCGCTGCGGAGGCCCGCCTCCCCGTGTTCCCGCTCACCCGCACCAGGCATCCGGCCATCGACGAGAGGGAGCACCCGGAGCGAGTCATCGCCCCCGGCGCGCTCCACGAGCGGATGGTGGAGCGCTACGCGCCACCCAGCCTGCTGGTGGGCCCGGACGATACGGTCATCCATCTTTCGGAGCGCGCGGGGCGCTACCTCGTTCACCCTGGCGGCGAGCCCGCCGTCAACGTCTTCAAGATCGTTCGAGAGGAGCTCCGCACGGAGCTGCGGGCGGCGCTCCGCGCCGCGCGGCAGGAGGGCGGACCGGGGGTGGAATCGAAGCCGGTTCCGATGCCGTTGGACGGCGACACCAGGCCCGTCGTGCTCCACGTGCGGACGGCGCCTGCAGTCGAGGCGGACGGCTGCGCGCTGATCATTTTCGACGAGCGGGCGGCGCCGGAGTCGCCGGAGGAAACAGGTCCGGGCGCCGGGGCGGGGGAACGGACAGCGGATGGAGCGCGGGTCGAGCTCGAGGCCGAGCTGGCCGTCGCGGGGCGGCGGCTGCAGACTACCATCGAGGACTACGAAGCGACCCAGGAAGAGTTCAAGGCGTTGAACGAGGAGCTCGAGTCGTCGAACGAAGAGCTCCGTGCGACCATGGAGGAGCTGGAGACGAGCAAGGAGGAGCTCCAGAGCATCAACGAAGAGCTCCAGGCGCTCAACCAGGAAAACCGCCACAGGGTGGAGGAGCTGGCCCAGCTCTCCGGCGACCTCCAGAACCTCCTGGTCGCCGCGGACATCGCCATCCTCTTCCTCGACCGGCAACTCCGGATCGTGCGCTTCACCCCGAAGCTGGCCGAGCTCTTCAACGTGCGGCCGACTGACCAGGGCCGCCCCATTTCGGATCTCACGCACCGTCTCGGCTACGTTGATTTCATGGACGATGCCCGGACCGTCCTCAAGCGGCTCACCGCCGTCGAGCGGGAGGTCCAGGACGAGTCGGGCCGGTGGTATCTCACGCGCGTGTTGCCCTACCGGACACCGGACAACCGGATCGAGGGCGTGGTCGTCAATTTCATCGACATCAGCGATCGTAAGCGGATGGAGGAGGAGCTGTGGAACGCCAAGATCTTCGCCGAGAGCATCGTCGAAACCATCCAGGAGCCGCTCCTCGTCCTCGGCCCTGACCTCCGGGTGCTTAGCGCGAACCCGGCGTTCTACGAGCACTTCAAGGTGGATCCCGAGGACACGATCAGCCGGCGCGTGTACGAGCTCGGCAACAGCCAGTGGGACATCCCCCAGCTACGACGCCTCCTGGAGGAGGTGCTGCCTGAGAGCAAGGTCGTCACCGAATTCGAGGCGGAACATGAATTCGAGGAAATCGGGCGGCGGGTGATGCTGATCAATGCCCGGCAGATCGAGCACGCCCA
>DASWIG010000837.1:0-4036 GCA_036397835.1 Thermoanaerobaculia bacterium | reverse complement strand
TCGGTGCCGCCGGCCACCGCGCGCGCCGCCGGCCCCTCGCCGGCCAGCACCGCGACGGCCTCGGCGGCCGTGGACGCCCGGCGCAGCTCAAACGGTGGTAAGCGCAGCACGCTCTTTCTCCTTCAGGGCCTCTTCCTTGGTGGTCATGGTGCCGGTCGTCGAGCGCATGCCCGCCGTCTCCCTCGCCACCGGCTCGCGCGCCCTGCCGTCGCCGCCCTCGGCCGGAGTGGGCACGTGCAGGGTCTCGCCGAAGTCGACGTCGGGGAAACGCGCCGGGCCGTAGCGCGCCTCCTTGCCCTGCGCCTTGGACGCCAGGGCCTTGACGATCATGTGCGGGTGGATCGGCACCTGGTCGACCCTCACGCCCACGGCATCGAAGACGGCGTTGGCCAGCGCCGGCATGATCGGCAAGAGCGGTCCCTGGCCCACCTCCTTGGCCCCCAGGGGTCCCTTGGGATCCGGGTCCTCGATCAGGTACGTCGTCACCGGCGGCATGTCGTGGAAGGTCGGACTCTTGTACTCGAGCATCGACGGCATCTTGTGTACCAGGGCGCCGGACAGGCGTCGCGGCAGACGGCGGAAGGCCTGCTCTTCCATCATCGCCTCGCCGAGCCCCATGTAGACGGAGCCCTCGACCTGGCCCAGCACCAGGGTGGGGTTGATCGAACGGCCGACGTCGTGGCCGATCCAGACGTGGACGACGTCGTAGATCCCGGTCGCGGGGTCGACCTCGACCTCGATCACCGCCGCCGAATACGAGTAGGTGGGCGACGGGCCGACGCCGGCGCCCTTGTAGCGGCCCGGCGAGCGCGGCGGGGTGTAGGAGCCGGTGGTGGCGAGCGCGCCGTGACGCACTTCGGCGGCGATCACCGCCTCGGCGAAGCTCAGGCCCTTGCCGGGATCCTCGGCGTCGAAGACCCGGCCCTCGGCGAAGACCAGGCGCGTCTCCGGCACGGCGAGCTGGTCGGCCACGGCGCCGGCGACGAGCTCGCGCGCCCGCTCGGCCGCCTCGTGGGCCGCGTGACCCATCATGAGCGTGACGCGCGAGGAGTAGCTGCCGAGGTCGACGGGGGTCAGGTCGGTGTCGGCAACGCACAGGCGCACGTCGTCGAGGTCGACGCCGAGCACCTCGGCGACGATGGCCGCGAGCACGCTGTCGGAGCCCTGGCCGATCTCGGTCTGGCCGCAGTACGCGGTCACCAGGCCGGAGCGGTCGAGGCGGAGCTGCACCGCCGACTGCGGCATGTGGTTCCAGTAGATGGGCAGCCCGGCGCCGCACAGGTAGGAGCCGCAGGCGAGCCCCAGGCCGCGGCCGTGGGGCAGCCGGCCGTAGCGCTCGCGCCAGCCGCTGCCGGCGACCACCGCCTCGATGCACCGCCCGAGGCCGACGGTGCCGAGCTGGAGCCAGTTGGCGGTGACGGAGCCCGGCGCCGCGAGCTGGGAGAGCCGCAGGTCAGCCGGGTCGAGGCCCAGGGCGTGGGCCGCCTTGTCGAGGTGGACCTCGAAGGCGAAGCGCGGCTGCGGCGTGCCGTGGCCGCGCTTGGGCCCGCCCGGCGGCTTGTTGGTGAACGCCCGCAGCGTCTCGAAACGGTAGCGCGGCAGCTCGTAGGTCACCGTCTGCAGGGCGCCGGTGTAGAAGGCGCTGGCCACGCCGTAGCTGCCGTAGGCGCCGCCGTCGAGGGTGGTGCGCAGGTGCTGGGCGGTGATCGAGCCGTCCTTGCGGAAGCCCGTCCTCACGTGCATGAGCACCGGATGGCGTCCGCGGTGGCAGTAGAAGACCTCCTCGCGGGTCAAGGTGACCTTGACGGGTCGGCCGAGCACCAGGGCCATCTTGGCGACCGCGATCTCGTGGCCGAAGACGTCGCTTTTGCCGCCGAAGCCGCCGCCGTTGGGGCAGGCCACCACCCGGATCCGCGACGCCGGCAGCTCCAGCACCCGGGCCAGGGCGCGGTGGACGTAGTGCGGCGTCTGGGTCGAGGAGTAGAGGGTGACGCGGTCGTCGCCCGTGGGCACCGCCACGGCGGCGTGCTGCTCGATCGGCAGGTGGGTGTTGCCCTCGTAGAAGAAGGTGTCCTCGAGCGTCACGTCGGCCTGGGCGAAGCCCTCGTCGACGCGGCCGAACTCGAGCGAGATCCTCTTGTGGACGTTGCCTCCGTCGCCGTAGTCGTGGATGCGCGGCTCCGGCGTGGCGAGGGCCTCGTCGACGCTCGCGATCGTCGCCAGCGGCTCGTAGTCGACGCGGACGGCGAGGGCCGCGGCGTCGGCCTCGTCCTCGGTCAAGGCCGCCACCGCCACCACCGGGTCGCCGACCATGCGCACCTTGCCGAGGGCCAGGGCGTGCTCGTCCTGCGACACGGGGAGGATGCCGAAGGTTATGGGCAGGTCCTCGCCGGTGAGGAAGCCGAGGACGCCCGGCATCCTCTCGGCCTCGCCGAGGTCGACGGCGCGGATCTCGGCGTGCGGCACGGTCGAGCGCACCAGGCGCAGGAAGGCCATGCGCGGGAAGACGAGGTCGTCGGCGAACAGGGTCTGGCCGGTGACCTTGGCGCGGCCGTCGACGCGGCGGAACGGCCGGCCGACGACGCGGTAGTCGCGATTCGCGGTCATGTCACCCTCCCTCGGCGGCGACCGGGGCGCCGTAGAAGACGGCGTCGCCCGGCCGGGAGTCCTCGCCGCGCAGCGTCGCCGCGGCCCAGGCGACGGCCTCGAGGATCTTCTGGTAGCCGGTGCAGCGGCACAAGTTGCCCGACAGGGCCTCACGGACTTCCGCGTCGGAAACGGGATTCTTCTTGTCGAGCAGGGCCTTGGCGGTCATCAGGATGCCTGGCGTGCAGTAGCCGCACTGGGCGGCGCCGAGATCGGCGAAGGCGGCCTGCAGCGGGTGCAGGCGGTTGCCGTCGGCCAGGCCTTCGACGGTCTCGATCGTCCGGCCCTCCATCTCGGCGGCCAGGGCCAGACACGAGAGCACCGGACGGCCGTCGACGAGCACGGCGCAGGCGCCGCACTCGCCGAGCTCGCAGCCGTGCTTGGTGCCGGTGAGGCCGCACTCCTCGCGCAGCACCTCGAGCAGCGTGTGGTGGGTGGGGAAGACGACCGTCCGCTTCTCGCGGTTGACCTCGAGGGTCAGGGTCGTGGTGTGTCGTTCTTGCACGCTGCCTCCTCGCGTCCTCAGGCGGATGCGGTCTCGAGCTCGGCGGCGAACGGCTCGATCTCCGGCGCCCGAAACGCGACGCCGGGAGCGAGCAGGCCGCGCACCAGGAGCTCGGCGAACTCGCGGCCGATCGCGGACGCCGTCCTGGGGCCGTCCGGCCGGAACCACTTGACCGTCCAGTTGACGGCTCCGAGGATCGCCAGCGCCGCCGCCTTGGCGTCGCTGATCCGGAAGATGCCCGCCTCGACGCCGGCGCCGACGAGGTCCCGGATCACATTCTCGTAGAGGTCGCGCCGCGGCAGGATCTCGTCGCGCCGGCGGGGCTCGAGCGCCTCGACCTCGAGGTGCGCCAGGGAGCCGGGCGTCCCCTCGTTGACCAGGTGGACGTGCCCGGCGATGAGCAGGTAGAGCTTCTGATCTGCCGCCAGGCCGCTGCCCGCCACCCAATCGGCGAGCCGGAGCAGCCCTTCCAGGCCGTCCTGCTGGCAGAACGCCAGCAGGTCCTGCTTGCTCTCGAAGTAGTAGTAGAGGTTGCCCGCCCGCATCCCGGCCTCGGCCGCGATCTCGCGCATGCCGGCGCCGTGCAGGCCGCGGCAGCGGAACACGCGCGACGCGGCCTGGAGGATCTCGCGCTTCTTACGAAGCGTTCGGGCGGACGGGGAGCCCTCGGCGGCGGGGTTTTGAACCATTGTTCAAAGGATCCCACAGTCTGCCGGGCGTGTCAAGGGAGAACCTCGGCCCCCGGCCGCCCGGAGCCAGGCACTCCACACCGAGTCGGGGCTTGGATAGACCGGAGACGGGCGGTATCATGTGGGCCATGAAGAGCTACACCTACACGGTTCACTTGGAACCGGATGAGGACGGAGGTTACGTCGTCACCGTGCC
>DASWIG010000836.1:0-2481 GCA_036397835.1 Thermoanaerobaculia bacterium | reverse complement strand
TGCCGTCTTCGTACGACGGGTCGGTGTAGACCTTCCAGAAATAGACGCCGGCGAGCCACGGCGGACGGCCGAGGGCTTCGAGCAGGACCTCGTAGGCGAGCGCCTGGTCGCCCTCGTGGTACTCGCCGGCCTCCTCGTGGGGCGATGCCCAGGCGTCGCGGCGCGCCGCGAAGCCGACCTCGGTGAGGATCACCGGACGGCCGAAGCGCGCCGCCGCCGCGGCGAGCTCGGCCACCGCCCGGCGCGCCCCTTCGGCGAGCGCGGCGCGGTCGGCGCCGGCGCCGGCGAGGGGGAAGTAGGCGTCGACGCCCACGAAGTCGAGCTCGTCCCAGAACGGCACCCGGTCGTAGTCGCCCCACCAGTTGCCGCTGTAGGTCACGCGACCCGAGTAGACGCGGCGCACGGCGGCGATCAGGGCGCGCCACTCGCCCTCGCGCCCGAGGGTGCGGCCGAGCTCGACGCCGATCGAGAACAGCTCGCTGCCGGTGTGCTCGGCGAGCACCGCGTGCTGGACCACGTAGCGCCGGTAGCTGCGCCACCAGGCCACCCAATCGGCGTCCGACGTCATCGCGACGTCGCCGGGCCAACTGTCGCGGGAGACCCACAGGTGGGGCTTCCAGAAGACGCGCATGCCGCGGGCGTGGGCGCGGCGGGCGGCGTGGATGAGCCCGACGTCGGTCTCGGAGCCGGGGCTGCCGCTGAAGAAGCTTAGCCGCGGCTCGTTCGGCGCCGAGCCGGCGAAAGGCATCAGCGAGACGCTGTCGACGCCGAGACGCGCGAGACGGCCGAGGCGCTCGTCGATGACGGGCGCGTGGTAGCCGACCTCGAGGCCGTTGCGCATCGCGAACGACACGCCGGCCTGGAATGGCGCCCCCGTGGCTGCTCGCCGCGCCGCCGGCCGCGCCCCGCCGGGCTCGACGTCGCTCAGGGTGGCCGCGACGCGGGCCGGAGGCGGCGGCGCCCGCAGCTTGTCGCGCAGGGTGGCGCCCTCCAGGCGCTCGACCACGGCCGCCGCCGCCGGCGGCCACAAGACCGCCGAGCCGTCGCCCTGGCGCTCGGCGGCGAGCAGCTCGCCGGCGTCGGGGAGCACGGCCGCCGCGGCGAGGTCGGGCAGCCATGCGGCCCAGGCCCGGCCGTACCAGCCGCCGGCCAGCCACAGGGCCGCGCCGTCCTCGAGCCAGGGCGTCAGCGTCAGGGCGGCGCGGCGCACCAGGGCGCGGGCGACGCCGTAGCGGTAGGCGTCGAGGTCGTCGGGATGGTAGACGAGGTGGGGTCGGCCCTCGGCGTCGAGCACCGCCGCGCCGATCTCGCCGAGGTGGCGTCCCTGGGCCACGAAGTCGGTCTCGACGAAGACCTCGAGCGGACGCCCGACCTCTGCGGGGACTTTCGGCGCCATCTCGCGCACGGCCGCGTCGAGCGCGTCGGCGAGCTTCGCGTAGGCCGGATCGCCGGCTTTGGCGGGCGGTACGCGCAGGACGACCCGCGGGCGCTCGAGGGCGACGAGCGCGGCGTAGGCCGCGGCGCGGGCCGCCATGTCGTCGCGCTCGTCCGGGTCGGTGGTCCAGCCGCCGTCGGCGGCGCGGTGCCAGCGTCCGCTGCGCTGCGAGTACGGGTGCTCGTACACGAGGTAGTCCGCGTCCTCGGAAGAGCCGCGCACGCGCGCGCCGGCCGCCCGCACGAGCACGTGGTCGGCGAGCTCGGCGGCCATCTCGGCGTCGTGGCCGAGCACCACCCAGGTCGGCTTCGGCGCCTCCGGCAAGCGCACGGCGAGGGCGCAATCGCGTGCCGGATAGCGGGCGCCGGCGACGACGACGGCGTCGCCGCGCACCGCCACCGGCAGCCCCGCGAGCAGGCCGGCGACCCGCTCGTCCGCCGGGAAGACCTGCGCCTCGACGAGGACGTCGCCGGCCGCATCGGGTCCCACCGCGAGCGCGAGCGAGTCGTCTCTCGGCAGGACCCAGCGCTGGAAGCCGCCGTCGCGCAGCGCGTCGGCGATCGCGCCGGCGCCCGGCGGCGTGCGGACGGCGAAGGTGCGCACGCCGGCGTCGTCGGCCGCGGCGGCGGTGGCAGTCAGCAGGGTCAGGACCAGGACGAGGGCTCGCACGTCGTGCATCCTACCCTTCTACGCCCGCGAGCGACTCGGAGTTTGCCTTCGCCACCATCCTCCACTACCGGTACACTGCCGACAAAGGAGATCACCGTGGTCCGCGTTCCGACTCACCGAGCTCCCACCCATCCGGGAGAGATGCTGCGCCGGCGGAACGACGCCGTGAAGAGCCTGGCGGAGGATTACGTGGATCGTCCGCAGCCGTTGGCGGCGGCGCTGGCGGCGCTGATGCGGAGGAATTGGCACGGGAACGTGGCGTGGAGGTACAGGCAATGGCTGTGACGTGGGAAGAGGCACTGGCGGAGCGCGAGGCGATAGGCGAGGTCAAGGGGCTGGCCGCAGGCGAGGCCAAGGGGCTGGCCGCAGGCGAGGCC
>DASWIG010000835.1:0-40714 GCA_036397835.1 Thermoanaerobaculia bacterium | reverse complement strand
CCGGAATTGGCGGAAGTGCCCTGCGGGCGCTGCAACGCACTTTCCGGAATTGGCGGAAGTGCCCTGCGGGCGCTGCAACGCACTTCCGGCAATTGGCAGAGCTGCGCTGCAGACCCTGCAAGGCGGCCTGAGGACCTGAGTTGCCGGTGTGGGTCGAGGGGGTCATAATCCGCGGGTGATGGATTCGGTGCGGCTCGACAAGTGGCTCCAGGTGGCGCGGGTGTTCAAGACCCGCAGCCAGGCCACCCGCGCCTGCAGCCTGAACCGGGTGCGGGTCAACGCGATGCCGGCCAAGGCCCACCGCAACCTCGCCCTGGAGGACCGGGTAGAGGTCGAGATCGGCGACTGGACGCGGGTGCTGGTGGTCAAGGAGCTCGCGGACAAGCCGTTGCCGAAGGCCGAGGCGCCGCGGGTCTTCGAGGACCTGAGCCCGCCGCGGCCGCGGCTCGACGAGCTCGAGCGGCTGATGCGCCGGCGGCCGGTGCTGCGCGAGAAGGGCAAGGGCCGGCCGTCCAAGAAGGAACGCCGTGAGCTCGAGCGGTTTCGCGGCGACTGACGGCGCCGCTCGATGGCTTGCGCCGCGGCCTGCGCCGTCCTCAGTCGTCAAAGCTCCTGCCCGTCTGCTTCCAGTCGCCGAGGAACTTGTCGAGGCCGGCGTCGGTCAAGGGGTGGCGGTAGAGCTGCTCGAGGACCTTGAAGGGCAAGGTGGCGACGTCGGCGCCGAGGCGCGCCGCCTCGACCACGTGCATGGGGTGGCGGACCGAGGCCACCAGGACCCGGGTGTCGAAGTCGTAGTGCTCGTAGATCTCGATGATCTCCTCGATGAGCTGCATGCCCTCCTGGCCCACGTCGTCGATGCGGCCGATGAAGGGCGAGACGTAGGTCGCGCCGGCCTTGGCGGCGAGCAGGGCCTGGGCGGCGGAGAAGCACAGGGTGACGTTGGTGCGGATGCCTTCGTCGGCGAGCGTCCTCACCGCGCGCAGCCCCGGCGGTCCGAGCGGCAGCTTGACCACCACGTTGTCGGCGAGGGCGGCGAGGCGGTGGGCCTCCTCCAGCATCCGGTCGTAGTCGGTGGCGAGCACCTCGCCGTTGACCGGTCCGGGGACCAGCTCGGCGATCTCGCGCACGGTCGGCAGGTAGGACTTGCCCTGTTTGGCGATGAGGCTCGGATTGGTGGTGATGCCGTCGACCATGCCCCATTCGAGGCCTTGACGGATCTCGTCGAGGTCGGCCGTGTCGAGGAAGAATAGCATCGCGCTCCTCGTTCTCCTTGGGATCAGTGTCGGGTTGATCGTCTTCAGTTGATCGGTTCGAAGCCCGGCTCGGGCTCCTCGCCGCCGGCGCCGCCGGGGGCGTCGTCCTCGGCCCCGGCGTCGTCGACGCCGGCAACCTCTTCGCGCACGTCGATCTTGGTGGCCGCGACCAGGCGGTCCTCGGTGCCGAGGTCCATGAGCTTGACGCCCTGGGTGGAGCGGCCGATGCGGCTGACGCCGTCGACGTTGATGCGGATGAGCTTGCCGGCCTGGGTGATGAGCATCACGCCGTCGTCGGGCCGCACCTGCATGGCGCCGACCACCTCGCCGGTCTTGGCGCTGACCTTGAGGTTGATGATGCCCTTGCCGGCGCGGCTCTGCAGTCGGTACTCCTCGAGCGCGGTGCGCTTGCCGTAGCCGCGCTCGGCGACGGTGAGCACGTCGCCGTCGGGGGCCAGCGTCTCCATCGCCACCACCCGGTCGCCGGCGACCAGGGAGATGCCGCGCACGCCGCGGGTGGCGCGGCCCATGGGCCGCACGCGGGCCTCCGAGAAACGGATGGCGAGACCGCCGGCGGTGGCCAGCAGGAGATCGCTCTTGCCGTCGGTCACCCGCACGTCGAGGAGGCGGTCGCCGTCGTCGATCTTGATCGCGATGATGCCGCCGACCCGCGGATTGGAAAAGGCCCTGAGCTCGGTCTTCTTGATGGTGCCGCGCTCGCTGGCGAAGACCAGGTAGCCGTCCTCGAGCTCGCGCACGGCCACGGTGGTGGCGATGCGCTCGTCCTGCTCGAGCTCGAGCAGGTTGACGATGGCCTTGCCGCGGGCGGCCGGGCTGAGCTCGGGGATGCGGTGGACCTTGAGCCAGTGGACGCGTCCGCTCTCGGTGAAGACGAGCACGTAGCTGTGGGCCGAGGCGACGTAGATGTGCTCGACGAAGTCGTCCTCGCGGGTCTCCATGCCCTTGCGGCCCTTGCCGCCGCGGCCCTGCTCGCGGTAGAGGGAGAGCGGCGAGCGCTTGACGTAGCCGGCGTTGGTCACGGTGATCACCATGTCCTCGTCGGCGATCATGTCCTCGATGGTGATGTCGTGGGTCTCGGTCACGATCTCGGTGCGCCGGGCGTCGCCGTAGGTGGCCTTGATCTCGAGCAGCTCCTGCCGGATCTCCGCGAGCAGGAGGGCGTCGGAGCCGAGGATCGAGCGCAGGCGCTCGATGGTCGCCATCAGGTCGCGGTACTCGGCCACCAGCTTCTCGCGCTCGAGGCCGGTCAACCGCTGCAGGCGCATGTCGAGGATCGCCTGCGCCTGCACCTCGCTCAAGGCGAAGCGTCCGACCAGGCTGGCGCGCGCCTCGTCGGGCGTCGAGCTGGCGCGGATGGTGGCGATGATCTCGTCGATCACGTCGAGGGCCTTGAGGAGGCCTTCGAGCACGTGGGCGCGCTGCTCGGCCTTGGCGAGGTCGAAACGCACGCGGCGGATGATCACCGTCTTGCGGTGGTCGAGGAAGTGGCGCAGGATCTCCGGCAGCGTCAATACCCGCGGCTGGTTGTCGACGATCGCCACCATGTTGATGCCGAAGGTCGTCTGCAGTTGGGTGTGCTTGTAGAGGGTGTTCTGGACGACCTCGGCGACCTCGCCGCGCTTGAGCTCGACGACGATGCGGATGCCGCTGCGGTCGGACTCGTCGCGCAGGTCGCTGATGCCCTCGATCCGCTTCTCGTGGATGAGCTCGCCGATGCGCTCGACGAGCTTGGCCTTGTTGACCTGGTAGGGGATCTCGGTGAAGACGAGCTGCTGGCGGTCCTTGGGCAGGTCCTCGATCTCGCCCTTGGCCCGCACCTGGATCGAGCCGCGGCCGCGGGCGTAGGCCTCGTGGATGCCCTGGACGCCGTGGATGTAGCCGCCGGTGGGGAAGTCGGGGCCGTGGACGGCCTCGACGAGCTCGCCGAGGGTCACCGCCGGCCGGTCGATCATCAGCACCACGGCGTCGACCACCTCGCCGAGGTTGTGCGGCGGGATGTTGGTCGCCATGCCCACGGCGATGCCGGCGGAGCCGTTGACGAGGAGGTTGGGGAAGCGGGTGGGCAGCACCACGGGCTCGCGCTCGGACTCGTCGTAGTTGGGCACCCAGTCGACGGTCTCCTTGTCGATGTCCTCGCGCAGCATCTCCTCCGAGAGCCGGGTGAGCCGGACCTCGGTGTAGCGCATGGCGGCGGGGCTGTCGCCGTCGAGGGAGCCGAAGTTGCCCTGGCCGTCGACCAGGGGATAGCGCATGGAGAAGCTCTGCGCCATGCGCACGACCGTGTCGTAGATGGCGCTGTCGCCGTGCGGGTGGTATTTGCCCATCACGTCGCCGACGATGCGGGCCGACTTCTTGTAGGGCCGGCCGGCGCGGTTGCCGCTCTCCCACATGCCGTAGAGCACGCGGCGGTGCACGGGCTTGAGCCCGTCGCGCACGTCGGGCAGAGCGCGACCGATGATCACGCTCATGGCGTAGTCGAGGTAGCTGCGCTTGAGCTCTTCCTCGATGTCGACCGGCTGGGTGTTCTCGATGGGGGGTATGGGGCCGTCTTCGCTCATCTCAGCCTTCGTCCTCAGACGTCGAGGTTCTTGACCTCGAGGGCGTTCTCGACGATGAACTCACGGCGCGGCTCGACCTGATCGCCCATGAGCACGGTGAACATCTGGTCGGCGGCGACCGCGTCGTCGATGCGCACCTGCAGCAGGGTGCGTTTCTGGGGATCCATCGTGGTCTCCCAGAGCTGGTCGGCGTTCATCTCGCCGAGGCCTTTGTAGCGCTGGATGGTGATGCCTTTCTTGGCGCCGCCGAAGAGGCGTTCGAGGACCTCGTCGAGGTCGTCGTACTCGCTGGCCTCGCCGCCGTCGGAGAGCCGGAACCTCCTGATGGCGAGGGCGTCGAGGCCGTGGCGGTTGCGCCCCAGCGCCCGGAACTCGGCGCTGGTGAGCAGGTTCCAGTCGAGGCGCACTTCGCGGTCGACGCCGTCGCGGCGGCTGCGGAAGAGGACGGCGTGGGTGCCGTGCTCCTCGTCGGGGACGACGCGGACGTCGTGGAAGCCGGAGGCCTCGGCGATCTGCGCCACCTCGTCCACCTTGGCGGCGTCGTGGAGGTCCTCCTTGCCGCGCAGCCCGTGGAGCAGGGCGATGCGCACCGCGTCGGCCGGCAGGCCGCGCGCCACCAGGCGGTTCAGGTTGTCGCGGAAGCTCTCGACGTGGTCGAGGAAATTGCCGAGGGCGGCGCCGGTCAGTGCCGGCTCGGCCCACCCGGCCTCGCCGTTGCCGAGCTCGAGGCGCCAGTGGTTGCGCACGCGCTCGACGAGGTAGCCGTGGTACTCGCGGTCGTCCTTGAGGTAGATCGACTTCTTGCCCTCGGCGACCTTGTAGAGCGGCGGCTGGGCGATGTAGAGGTAGCCGCGCTCGATGATCTCGACCATCTGGCGGAAGAAGAAGGTCAGGATCAGGGTGCGGATGTGGGAGCCGTCGACGTCGGCGTCGCACATGATGATCAGCTTGTGGTAGCGCAGCCTCGAGACGTCGAAGTCGTCGCGGCCGATGCCGGTGCCCAGCGCGGTGATCAGGGTCTTGATCTCGTCGGAGGAGAGCATCTTGTCGAAACGCGCCTTCTCGACGTTCAGGATCTTGCCCTTGAGCGGCAGGATGGCCTGGAACTTGCGGTCACGGCCCTGCTTGGCCGAGCCGCCCGCCGAATCGCCCTCGACCAGGAAGAGCTCGGCGCGGGCGGGATCGCGCTCGCTGCAGTCGGCGAGCTTGCCCGGCAGGTTGGAGGCGTCGAGGGCGCCCTTGCGGCGGGTGAGCTCGCGGGCCTTGCGCGCGGCCTCGCGCGCCCGCGCCGCCTCGATGCACTTCTCGATGATGCGCCTCGCGACCTTGGGGTTTTCCTCGAGGTAGTTGCCGAGCTTCTCGCCGATCACCTGCTCGACCCAGCCCTTGACCTCGGAGGAGACCAGCTTGTCCTTGGTCTGGCTCGAGAACTTGGGGTCCCTGATACGCACCGAGACGACGGCGGTCAGCCCCTCGCGCACGTCGTCGCCGGTCAGGTTCTCCTTGAGGTCCTTGGTGAGCTGGTTGCGCGCCGCGTAGTTGTTCAGGGTGCGGGTGAGCGCGGCGCGGAAGCCGACCAGGTGGGTGCCGCCGTCGCGGTTGTTGATGGTGTTGGTGAAGCAGTAGGTGAGCTCCTGGTAGCCGTCGGTCCACTGCATGGCGACCTCGACCTGCTCGGCGTCGCGGCCCTCGTCGCGCAGTTCCAGGAGGTAGATCGGCTCGGGGTGGAGCGGCGTCTTGTTGCGGGCAAGGTGGGCGACGAAGCTGCGGATGCCGCCCTCGTACTGGAACTCGGCGGTGCGGTCGGTGCGCTCGTCGGTCAGGCGGATGCGGATGCCGCGGTTGAGGAACGAGAGCTCGCGCAGGCGTTGCGACAGGGTGTCGAAGTTGAACTCGAGGAAGGTGAAGATCTGCGGATCGGGGCTGAAGCGTACCTTCGTGCCGGTGCGCTCCGAGGTGCCGATCGGCTTGATGGCCGCTTCCGGGAAACCGCGGTGGTAGACCTGGTACCACACCCTGCCGCTGCGGCGGATCTCGAGCTCGAGGCTCTCCGACAGGGCGTTGACCACCGAGACGCCGACGCCGTGGAGACCGCCGGAGACCTTGTAGACGTTGTTGTCGAACTTGCCGCCGGAGTGCAGCTCGGTCATGATCACCTCGGCCGCCGAACGCTGCTCGCCTTCGTGGAGGTCCACCGGGATGCCGCGGCCATCGTCTTCGACGGTGACCGAGTTGTCGCTGTGGATGGTCACCTCGACGAGCGAGCAGAAGCCGGCCTGCGCCTCGTCGATCGAGTTGTCGACCAGCTCGAAGACCATGTGGTGCAGACCCGAGGCGTCGTCGGTGTCGCCGATGTACATGCCGGGCCGCTTGCGCACCGCCTCCAGGCCCTTGAGCACCTTGATGCTGTCGGCCATGTAGTCGCTGCCGGGCCTCGGCGCCGGCTCGATCATCGATTCGTCCGCCGTCGGTGGTTGGATCACTTCAGACAAGGTTGCTTCTCCTGATCGGGCGCCCCCGAAAACCTCTCCATTCTATCACACGGCCTGGACGATCCGCCCGGCCTCGCACTGCCAGCGCCGGGAGGTGGCGATCGACTCCCATACCCGCGGCCGGTTGGAGGTCGCGAACAGTTGTCGGGCGGCGCCCAAGACGCCCCACAGCGCTTCGAGACGGCTGCGGTCGAGCTCGGTGTCGACGTCGTCGAGCAGGTAGGAGGGCGCGCGTCCGGCGCGCCGCAGGACCTCGCCGTGGGCCGTGACCAGGGCCAGTCCCAGGGCCTTGCGCTCGCCCGCCGACGCGACCTGGCGCAGCTCGCGGCCGCCCCACAGGATCCGCAGCTCGTCGCGGTGCGGTCCGAGGAGGAGCCGCTGCTGCCGCCGTTCCGCCGCGGCGGCCGCCGCGAGCTCGTCGTAGATGCTCTCCGCTCCCTCCGGGCCGCGGCGCGGCGAGGGCTGGTAGCGCAGCTCGATCGGCGGGAAGCCGAGAGCGCAGGCGCCCAGGACCTCCTCCAGCGCGCTGGCCAGCTCGCGCGCGTAGGCGGCGCGGCGACCGATGAGCTCGGCGGCGGCGGCGGCGAGCATGTGGTTCCAGGTCTGCCATTCGGCGTCCGCGCCGCCGCGCTCGATGAGCCGGCGCTTTTCCTCGAGCACGCGGCGATAGCGGCCCAGAACGGCGATCGCCGCCGGCCGCTGGCCGACCACCCCGCGGTCGAGAAAGCGGCGGCGCTCGGCCGGGGAGCCGACCAGGACGTCGAGGTCGCCGGCGCTCCAGGCGACCACCGGCAGCACCTCCAGGTGCGCCGCCAGCGTCGAGCTCTTGCCGTTGACCAGGCGATCACGGCCGCCGTCGAGCCAGACGAAGTCGAGCGTCGTCCGGCTCGCCGCGTCGACCTCCCCGCGCAGGCGAAAGCCCGGCGCGCCGTGGCGGCGGCAATCGGCGATCCGCGCGGTGCGGAAGCTGCGCGTGGTGGCGAGCGCGTAGATCGCCTCGAGCAGGCTCGTCTTGCCCGCGCCGTTGGGTCCGAGGACGAGGTGGATCCCCTCGCCGAACGCCAGGTCGAGGGGCTCCAGGTTGCGAAAGTCCCGGGCGGCGAGCTGGATGAGCAAGATCAGAGCCGGATGGGCATGATCACGCAGACGTAGCGCTGGTCCTGGCCTTCGACCGGATAGGCGACGCACTGGGAGTTCTCGTCCTTGAGCTCGAGGCGTACCCGGTCGGACTCGGTGGCGGACAGGAACTGGGAGAAGTAGTCGGGGTTGACGCCGAGCTGGAGACCGTCGCCTTCGTACTCGCAGGGAACCTCCTCCGTGGCTTCACCGAGGTCGGGATTGCTGGCGGAGAAGACCAACTGGCCGGAATGGAGCTCCAGGCGGATGGCGCGGGAGCGGTCGCCGGTCAGCAGGCTCACCCGGTGGATGACGCTGGCCAGGTGCTTGCGGTCGGTGACCACGTGCTTGTCGTTGTCCTTCGCGATCACCCGCTCGTAGTCGGGAAAGGTCCCCTCGAGGATGCGGCAGATCAGTTGCCGGGGGCCGACGGTGAAGGAGAGGTGGTGCTCGCTGCGGCGGAACTCCAGGTCGAGCGGGCTATCGAAGCGCTGGAGCTCCTGCAAAGCCTTGCGCGGCACCAGCACGCCCTCGGCCGCCGCCAGGCCCTCCACCTGCGACTCGACGAGCGCCAGGCGGTGGCCGTCGGTGGCGACGAGCGCCAGGAGCCCTTCCCGCTGCTCCAGCAGGGCCCCGGAGAGCTGGAAGCGGGACTCCTCGCTCGAGATGGCGAAGAAGACCTTGGCGATCATGTTGCGGAAGGTGACGAACGGGATGAGGGCCGGCGCCGCCTCCTCGATCGCCGGCAGGGTCGGGAAGTCCTCGGCCGGGAGCCCGCGGACCTTGAAGCGCGACTTGCCGGCGAGGATGGTGAGGATCCCCTCCTGGTCGATGCGGAGGGTCAGCTCGTCGCCTTCCAGGGCGCGGACGATCTCGAGGAGCTTCTTGGCCTGGATGGCGATCGTGCCCTCCTCCCGGACCTCCCCTTCACAGGACGACTTGAGCGAGACCTCGAGGTCGGTGGCGGCGAGCTCCAGGCGATCGGCGGCGGCGCGCAGCAGGAGGTGGGACAGGACCGGTATGGTGGTGCGCCGTTCGACGATGCCCTGCATGGGGACGAGCTCGTTCAGGAGCTCGACGCGATTCAAACGGATCTCCATCAGCGACTCCTTGCTCTTAGGGTAGGGAAATTATCACAGACTACTGGCCGTCGTCATAGAGGCTGTGGAATTGCGGACCGGCGAACGGGCCGCCGGCTCCCCGGCTCGCCGGTGCCGCCGCGCCGGGAGGTGGAGAAAGCTGTGGAAATCTGTCGACGGATTGTGGAGGGATCCCCCCGCGCCGAGCTTTCCGCAATTCCTCCACAGCCGCGTCCACAGCTTCTTCGACAGGGCTTCCACAGCTCAGGTGAAGTGGTCGACGAAGGACTGGACCTGGCCGTCGAGCAGCGGATCACGGCGCCGCTGCTCCTCGATCTTGTCGACCGAGTACATGACCGTGGAGTGGTGCTTGTTGTTGAAGTTCCTGCCGATGTCCGGGTAGGAGAGGTTGGTGAGCTTCTTGCATAGGTACATGGCGATCTGGCGCGGAAAGGCGACGTGCTTGGAGTTGTTGCGGCTCTTGATCTCGGAGACCTTGAGCCCGTAGTGGCGGGCGACGAACTTGATGATGTCCGCCGCCGCGACCCGCTGCCCCTCGGGGGGCAGGACGTCGCGCAGGTTGTCCTTGGTCAGCTCGAGCGAGATCTCCCGGCCGGTCAGCGAGGCGTAGGCCGCGACCCGGTTCAGGAGCCCCTCGAGCTCGCGGATGTTGGTCTTGACCTGGTCGGCGATGAAGAGGGCCACGTCGCCCGGCAGGTCGATGCCGGCGATCTCGGCCTTGCGGCGCAGGATCGCCACCTTGGTCTCGAGCTCCGGCGCCTGGATGTCGGCGATCAGCCCCCACTCGAAGCGGCTGCGCAGCCTCTCCTCGAGCGTCGGGATGTTGCGCGGCGAGGAGTCGGACGACAGGATGATCTGCTTCTGGCTGGTGTAGAGGGTGTTGAAGGTGTGGAAGAACTCCTCCTGGGTCCGTTCCTTGTTGGCGATGAACTGGATGTCGTCGATCAGCAGCACGTCGATGGTCCGGTAGCGGTCGCGGAACTCCGGCATGCGATCGAAGCGTATCGAGTTGATGAGCTCGTTGACGAACTGCTCGGCCGTCAGGTAGGTGATCCGAAGCTGCGGCTGACTTTCCTGGATCCGCGAGCCGATGGCGTGCATCAGGTGGGTCTTGCCGAGGCCCACCCCGCCGTAGACGAAGAGTGGGTTGTAGCTCTGCGACGGGCTCTCCGCCCTTGCCAGAGCGTCGGCCACCGCCAGCGCCGCCGCATGGGCGAACTGATTCGAGCTCCCGACCACGAAGCTCTCGAAGCGGTATCTGGGGTCGAACCGCGAGGGGGCCTCCGGCGGCAGGGACGGCTCCGGCGCCGGCCCCGCGACGGTGAACAGGACCTCGAGGCCGGGAGAGCCGAGGTCGGCCAGCGCCCGGTCGAGAGCCGGCCGGTAGCTCTGCTCCAAGGTGTGGACGAAGTGCTCGTTCGGCGCCTCCAGGACCAGGCGATTCCCGTCGTCGGAGTGCACGCCGAGCGGCGCGAACCAGGTCGCGAACTCCTCGGGGTCCAGAAGCTCCTCCAGTTGTCGCCGCAGACGCGTCCAACGGGTCCTCTTCATAGGCTTCTACCTGTTGGTAATCCACAGGATTTCCACAACTGTGGAAATCTGGGAAGCACCACCCTATCGCGTTTGGGCTGCGACTTCCAGGGCGCAAAGCGGGCAGGATCCCGGGGTGAGCTTCACTGGCATGGATATTGCTTGATGGTTTGGCAAAGATCCAAGAGATCGAAACGGAGGTCATCACCCAAACTGTTCTTCCTACCATCCAAAGCCCACTAAGATACCTACTCCCCCTCTCCGACAGGGGTAAATCCAGCGAATTCCCTTCCACCCAGCCTCCGTGATCCGCCAATGCCGTCCGGATTCCATCCGGGCGGTATTGTCTTTTGGGGCCGAAGCCGGGAATGACTGACAAAAAGTTAACGGAGTATGACAATAAGTGATACCGTAACCGGAGTCGCGGCCAGGGAGAGCCGTCGGCTCCTGCGGTGGTTCCGGAGCCACCGGCGGGACCTTCCCTGGCGGCGCACCCGGGATCCTTACCGGATCTGGATCTCGGAGGTCATGCTCCAACAGACACAGGTCAGGACGGCCATTCCCTACTTCGAGAGCTTCCTCGAGAGGTTCCCCACGGTCGAAGCGCTGGCGGCGTTGCCGGTCGAGCGGGTCCTGGCCGCCTGGTCGGGCCTGGGCTATTACCGGCGCGCCCGACAGCTCCATCAGGCAGCCCGGGAGATCGTGAGCCGGGGGGGTTTTCCGCAGACCGCTCGCGAGCTCGAGGAGCTTCCGGGTATCGGCGCCTATACTGCCGCCGCCGTAGCTTCGATCGCCTTCGACGAAGGCGTCCCGGCGCTCGACGGCAACGTCGAGCGAGTGCTCAGCCGTTATCTGGCGCTGGCCGGGGATCCCAAACGGCGGCCCCAGCGCGCCGCCCTGCTGGCGGCTGGGGCGGCGCTCCTCGATCCCGAGCATCCGGGGGAGGGCAACCAGTCCTTGATGGAGCTCGGCGCGACGGTCTGCGTTCCGCGGCGGCCGCGGTGCGGCGAATGCCCCCTCGCAGAGAGCTGCCGCGGCCGCGCCGCGGGCGACCCCGGGCGCTATCCGCCGCCGCGTCGCCGCCGGCCGAGCGAGAGGATCGTCTGGTCGGTCGCGGTCGTCGAGCGCAACGGGAAGGTGCTCTTCTTTCAGCGTCCCGAGACCAGCGGCTTCCTCCCCGGGACGTGGGAGCTGCCCAACGTCTCCCGCCAGGGCGCTCTGGAAGGACTCGAGCAAGCCCTTGCGGACGCCTACGGCGGTCGCTGGCGGCTCGAAGAAGCGTCGTTCAAGGTGCGGCATGCCGTCACCTACAGGTCCCTGACGCTCCGCGTCCACCGTGCCCGCTACGCGGCGAGGAGTAGCGCCGCCGGCCCTCCCGCGGCCTGGATCGATCCGGAGGAACGCGCCGAATACGGCCTCTCGTCGATGTTCGAAAAGGTGCTGGCCCGACGCTCAGACCTCGGGGATTCCTAGCGAGGTCCCGGCGCCGCCGGAGAAGATGAACCAACTGACCAATTTGTCGTCGATTTCCCGCAGCCGCTTGGAGATGAGGCCGCAGAGGATCTTCAGCAGCCGCAGCGAGGAGACCTTGCCGGGATCGAGGATGTTGCGCAGCGCCTCGCTGGGGATGGCGAGCACCACGGCCCCGTCGTCGTGGGCGCGCGCGTCGGCGGAGCGCGGCTTCTCGTCGATCAGGGCCATCTCTCCGAAGTAGTCGCCGCGGCCCATGATGGCCAGGGCCTCCTCGCCGGCTCCGGAGAGATTCTTGCTGATCCGCACCTGCCCCTCGAGCACCACGTAGAGGTGCTCGCCCGGGTCGCCTTCGCGGAAGAGCACCTCGCCCGCCGCCAGCCGCTTTTCCTTCGACAGGGTGGAGAGGAAGTTGATCTCGAGCGAGGAGAGCTTCTGCTCGCGAAAGAGGTCCTGCTTGGCGTGGAGGCCGACGCGGAAGTCGGCGGATCCGGCCTCGGGCGCGGCAGGCAGCGGCGGCGCTGCTTCGCCGCCGCCGAAATCGAAGCGTCCGAGGCTCTCGTTGGCCCGGCGGAGCTTCTTCGACAGGCTCTTCCAGAAGGTCCAGTAGAGCGCCAGCGTGAAACGCCGGTCGCGCTCGGTCATGGCGCTCAGGGCGAGAGAGTTGAGCGGGAAGAGGGCGGTGTCGACGACGACCAGCGCATCCCCCGAGCGGGCGCTCTGGTCGATGAAGCTGGTCTCGCCGAAAAGCTCGCCCGGACCGAGATCGGCGAGGACGTAGGTCCCGTAGGGCGTGTCGCGGTGGATGCGGACCTTACCGCGGTCGATGAGGTAGGCGTCGATCGTCGTGTCGCCCTCCTTGAGGACGATCGCCCCCTCCGGATACCTCACCCGGGAGGTGCAGCGGCTCAGTTGCGCGATCTGTTCGTCCGAGAAATGGGAGAGCAGCTCCACCTCGCGAAGTCGATGGTCCATACTCACGGCGTCGCCTATTCTATACTTGCGGCTGCGAGCAACCTGTCAAAGGAATCCCTCAAAGGAGCTCGAGCTGGCGCGGCTCGAGCTGGCTCCACACGTGCTCCTCCACGTACTCCAGCCAGGCCCCGCGGTCGAGGTCGCCCAGGCCGAGGCAAGCGAGCCGGCGTTCCCGGAGCTCGGCCATCAGCCGCTCCTCGACGGCGCGCTGGAACGAGGGATCGGTCGAGCGCATCCCGTCGGGCCGCGGCTCGCGCACGATCGGCACGTGGACCAGGAGGTCGTAGGTGGCCGTCCAGTGGACGATGAGCTGCTCCAGGGGCTTCTGGCGGCCGAGCGCGAGCAGCATGTAGACGTAGTTGTCGAGCACGCTGCGGTCGCAGATGACCATGTCGTGGCGCGAAGCGGCCAGGATCTCCTCGGCGATCTGGGTGTGGAGGATCCACGATTGCGCGGCCAGCGTCGTCTCGCGGTTGATCGGCAGCGGGCAGCGCCGGGCCACCTCGCCCACCACCTCGAGGGAGACGTCGCGCGCCTTCAGGCGGGCGGCGAGGCCGTAGCACAGGGTCGTCTTGCCGACGCCGTGGGTGCCGATGAAGGCGACTTTCGAGATCATAGCTCCCGCCGCCCGGCCAGGGAGCGGCCGAGCGTGACCTCGTCGGTGAACTCGATGTCGCCGCCGACCGGCATGCCGAAGGCCAGGCGCGTGACCCGCACCGGATACGGTTTGAGCAGCCGCGCCAGGTAGAGGGCGGTCGCCTCGCCTTCGACGTTGGGATTGGTCGCCAGGATGACCTCCTCGATCCCCCCGAGACGCGGCAGCAGCGAGTCGATCGCCAGTTGCTCCGGGCCGATGCCGCGTTGCGGCGAAAGCGCGCCCAGGAGCACGTGGTAGAGACCGTGATACTCGCCGGTGCGCTCGATCGGCTGGATGTTGAACGGCTCTTCGACGACGCAGACGGCGGTCCGGTCGCGGTCGGGATCGGCGCAGATGGAGCACGGGTCGCGGTCGGTGATGGCACGGCACAGCCGGCAGTGGAAGAGCAGGTCCTTGACGTCGAGGATGGCCAGGGAGAGCCTCTCGGCCTCGCCGCGAGGCACCCGTAGGAGATGGTGGGCCAGGCGGGTGGCGGTCTTGGCGCCGACGCCCGGAAGGCGGGTGAGCTCCCCGACCAGTCTGGCAAGCGGATCGGACATCGGAAAACCGGCGCCGGCGTCCCGAGCTCTACAGGATGCTGGGCATGCTCGCGGCCATCATGCCCAGCTTCTCGCGCAGCGTGTCGTCCATCTTGCGGCTGGCTTCGTTGACCGCCGCGACGATCAGGTCCTCGAGCATGCCGGGATCTTCGGGATCGATGACCTCGGGGTCGATCTTGACCGCCAGCAGGTGCTTGTGGCCGTCCATCTTGACGGCCACCATGCCGCCGCCCACGCTCGCCTCGGCGTGGGTGTCGCCGAGCTCGCGATGCATCTTGTCCTGCATCTCCTGGGCCTGTTTGAGGAGCTTGCGCATGTTCATCCTTGCCGTCTCCTGTCTTTGGGCTGAATGCTCGTGATAGGGCCGGGGAAGCTCTCGCGCACCGTCCGCACCAGCGGATCGCTCTCCACCCTGGCCCAGAGCGGGTCGTGCTGAGGTGCGGCGGCGGGCGGCGCGCCGCGACCGGCGCGCGGCGTCGTCCCCGGAGTCTCCGCGGCGCTCTTCGCCGCCGGTTGATCTCCGTTGACGAGCTCGTAGCGGGCGCCCTCGCCCCAGACCTCGGCCAGGGCCTGTGAGAGGGCCTCCGCGTTGCCCTGGCGCGCGAGAGCCTTCTGCAGGGAGAGGGCGTCTCCGGCCGCACGGACCCGCAGCACGCCCTCCTGGAAGTCGAGTCGGACCAGGTCTTCGGCGAAGCGGGCGGCGAGGGGCGGCCGGCGGCTCAACAGCTTCCTGAACCGGCCGAGCGCGTCGGCCGGCGCCGACGCGCTCGGCGTGCTCGCGGACGTCGGCGCCGGGACGGGGGCCGGCGGGGCGGGGGCCGCCGGGGCGGACGCCGCCGGGCCCAGGTCCCGGGCGCCCGGGACGCCGCTGCGGCCCGAAAGGAGATCCTCCACCCGGGTGACCTTCGGCAGCTCCGCCGCCCGCAGCCAGGTGATTTCGAGCGCCAACAGGCCGAACTCGCTGCGGCGCACGATCTGCTCTCCGGAGAGCAGGAGCTGAGCGATTTGCATCAGCCGTTCGTAGGAGACGCTCTCGATCGCGCGTCCCAGGGCGGTCGCTTCCTCGAGCGCCAGGTCGGGCTCGTCGCCGAGCGCCAGGTGGAGCGCGTCGCGCACGTAGGCGAGGAAATGGCTGTAGACGTGGTGGGGATCCCAGCCGCTCGATTCGACCTCGCGGACGGCGGCGAGGATCGCCGCGTGGTCGCCGCCGAGGATTCCCGAGAGCAGCAGCCGAAAGATCTCGGCGTCGAGCCCCCCGAGCAGCCGGCTGGCGTCGTGTTCGGCGATCTCGCCGCCGCCATAGGTCGCCATCTGGTCGAGCAACGCCACCGCGTCGCGCACGCTCCCGTCGCCCGCCCGGGCGATCATGCGCAGGGCGGCGTCGGAGACCGCGATCGACTCGGCGTCGGCGATCGAGCGCAGGTGCGCCGCCAGCAGAGGCGAGGGCACCCGCCGGAACTGGAACTCCTGGCAGCGCGACAGGATCGTCGCCGGAACGGCGTCGAGCTCGGTGGTGGCGAAGATGAAGACGAGCCGCGCCGGCGGCTCCTCGACGATCTTGAGCAACGCGTCGAAGGCCTGGCGCGACAGGCGGTGGATCTCGTCCATGATCACCACCTTGTAGCGGTCCGGGCGCGTGCCGCCGTGCTGCAGGCTCTCGGTCAGCTCCCGGACCTGCTCGACCTTGGAATAGGTGGCGGCGTCGATCTCGCGGACGTTGATGAGGTCCTTGCCTTCGGTGATCTCGCGACACGACGGGCATTCGTTGCACGGATCGACGCCCGCGCGCCCCCGTGAGCCCGGCAGCCGCTCGCAGTTCAGCGCCTTCGCGAACACACGCGCAGCCGTGGTCTTGCCGACGCCGCGGATGCCCGAGAAGACGTACGCCTGGGCGATCCGCCCTTCCAGCAGGGCGTTGCGCAGGGCGGTGACGATGGGCTCCTGACCGACGAGACTCGCGAAGTCCTGGGGGCGCCACTTGCGGGCGAGAACCTGATAGGTCATGGGAGATCCCGTCCGGCGAGCGGCCGGCGAAGGGTTCCGGTTGATCTGCGGCACCCGGCGCGAGGACCTTATCGCTGCTCCCTTCCGGGCCTGACGAGGTTCGGTCCCGTCCGGTGCACAGGACCCGAACCCTTCGCCGGTCCCTCGCCACGGATCCCTGATCGTACGGGCACCGGGACCATTTGTAAAGCGCCGGGCCGACGCGTAAGATTCCGGCCGCCCCGGCCCACCGGCCGCGGGCCGACCTCGGGGGACGATGAACGACGACGAACGCTGGATGGAGGAGGCGATCGCCGAAGCCCGGCGCGCCGCGGCGCTCGGCGAGGTCCCGGTCGGCGCCGTGGTCGTGCGCGGCGGCGCGGCGATCGGCCGGGCGTTCAATCGCCGCGAGACCGACGGCGATCCGACCGCTCACGCTGAGATGCTGGCGCTACGGCAGGCCGCCCGGGCGGTGGGCGGCTGGCGGCTCGAGGGCTGCGCGATCTACGTGACCCTGGAGCCCTGCGCCATGTGTGCAGGCGCGCTGGTGGCGAGCCGCGTGGCGACGCTGGTCTTCGGCGCCGACGACCCCAAGGGCGGCTTCTGCGGCTCGTTGGGCGACCTCGCGCGCCATCCGCGGCTCAACCACCGGCTCGAAGTCCGCAGCGGGGTCCTTGAAGCGACCTGCTCAGGTCTGCTAAAAGAGTTCTTCACGGCTCTGCGGCGCCCGCCGGGCGAGCCGACCGTTCTTTGAGAGACGAGCAGTGATCGCGGAGAGGTGTCCGAGTGGCTGAAGGAGCACGCCTGGAAAGTGTGTGTAGGGGAAACTCTACCGAGGGTTCGAATCCCTCCCTCTCCGCCAGACAAGAAGCACGGAGAGGTGCCGGAGTGGTCGAACGGGGCGGTCTCGAAAACCGTTGACCGTTTACGCGGTCCGTGGGTTCGAATCCCACCCTCTCCGCCAGGTCCTCGCTCGATCTCCCCGGACCAGGGCCTCCGGCCCCGGCCACGCGTTGACCCGAAGGGCCTTGCTGCGGTAAGGTTCAGGGTCTTGCTGGCCGTCGTCTTGCTTCCCGAGGCCAACTCCCGAAGGATTTCGAAGAACCGTCTCTTGAACGAAGAGGACTTCCGCCGTGAAACGCACATTTCAACCCAACAATCGCCGCCGCAAGAAGAATCACGGCTTCCGGGCTCGAATGAGATCGCGGCATGGCCGCGCGGTCCTGGCGCGGCGTCGACGCAAAGGCCGCAAGCGGCTCTGCGCCTGACCTGACGGTGGAGGGACGGAGCGCACCGCGGCCGGCCGCCTGCTCATCGGAGGGCCGCCAGCTCGGCCGCCGTCACCGGCTGCGGCGCAGCGCCGAGTACCTTCGCTGTTATCGCCAGGGCCGCAAACGCCATGGCTCCCTCGTGACGATCCACGTCCACCCGAACGAAGCGGCCGCAGCTCGGCTCGGCATCACCGCCAGCCGCAAGGTCGGCAAGGCGGTGGTCCGGCACCGGGCCAAGCGCCGCGTGCGCGAGGTCTTCCGCTGCTGGGAAGGGCGCGCCCAGCTCTCCGGGCTCGACGTGGTGGTCCATCTGAAGCCGCCGGCCGGCCGGGCGGGGTTCGCGGAGCTGAGGGCCGAATTGGAGGAGCTGCTCTCCCGGCTGGCGGCCTGGAATTCCGGCGGGCGGCACCAGGAGAAGTGGTGAAGGGTCTGATCCTGGAATGCCTGCGCCTTTACAAGCGATGGGTCTCGCCGCTGCTGCCGCGCGCGTGCCGCTTTTCGCCCACCTGCTCGGAATATGCCCGGCTCGCGGTGAGCAAGCACGGCGTGCTGTACGGCAGCGCGCTGGCGGCGGCCCGTCTCGGGCGCTGCCACCCATGGCATCCCGGCGGCATCGACTTGCCTTGACGCCGCTGCGACGACGGCTCTGAGATCGAGCTCGAGAAAGGAACGGACTGCGTGGAGAATCGCCGACTGCTGATCGCCGCTCTGCTCTCCACCCTGGTGCTGATCGGCTGGAACTACATGATGATGGGCCTGCGGCCGCCGGAGGAGGAGGTGCCGCTCCCTGCCGCCGCCGAGCCGCCGCCGCCGGTGGAGCCCGCTCCCGCTGCCCTGTCGGACGAGTCGGACGAGTCGGACCCGTCGGACCTATCCGCGCCCGCGATCGAATTCGGCGCCGACGTGGTCGCCGCCGCCGAGGAGAGCGCCGTGGTGATGGAGACCGAGACCGTCCGGGCGGAATTCACCAACCTGGGCGCCCAGCTCGTCTCGTTCCAGCTCAAGGGGCACCTGACGAAGGCGGGCGAGAGCGTGGAGCTGATCCGGCCGCGCGGCCGCGACCCCTGGCCCTTCGCCCTGGTCGCCGGGGGGGGCGCCGGATTGCCCCATCTCCATGCTCTCAACAAGGCGCTCTTCGAGTGGTGGGAAGAAGCCGCCGAGGACGGCTCGCCGGTGCTGCGGTTCCGGCACAAGAGCGAGCTCGGCGCGGCGGAGAAAGTCTTCCGCTGGACGCCGGAGCGGATGCTGTCGGTCGCGGTGACGCTCGCCGGGGAGAGCGATTGGGGCATGGTCTTCGGCCCCGGAGTGCGGCAGCTCGAGGTGGAGGAGGATCCCGAAAACCGCTTCCTCCAGCGCCAGGCCTCGTACCGGACGGTGAGCGGGTCGGAGACGATCGCGCCGCCGAAGCTCGACGCCGTGCGCACGCTGAGCGGCCAAGGCCTGCGCTGGGTGGGCCTCGAGGACAACTTCTTCCTCGCCGCCGCGGTCGCGGTCGACGGCGGCCTCGGCAGCGTCCTGCTCGAGCCGGTCCGGCAACGCGCCGAGCTGCGGCCGGACGAGCATCGTTTCGTGCCGCTGGAGGCCCAGGTCGAGGAGGACGGCGCGAGCCGCGAGATTCTGCTGCTGCTGATGGCGGATGCGCCGCGGATGGAGATCCTGGCCTACCTCGGCGCCAAGCAGTACCGCCGCCTCGCGGCTCTGCCCTACGGTCTCGAGGAGACGGTGCGCTGGGGCGCCTACATCGGTTTCCTGGCGCGGCCGCTCTACTTCGCCCTGGAGTGGATCCACGAGCGCATGGTGGCGAACTACGGCTGGGCCATCGTGCTGGTGACGGTGCTGATCAAGCTGCTCTTCTTTCCGCTGACCTACAAGAGCCAGGATTCGATGGCCAAGATGCAGGAGCTCAACCCCAAGATCCAGGCCATCCGCAACAAATACCGCGGCAAGCTCAAGGACCGCCAGGGGCGCCCCAACGTCGAAGCGCAGAAGCAGCTCAACGACGAGATCATGGCCGTCTACCGCGGTGCCGGGGTCAACCCGGTCAGCGGCTGCTTTCCGATCCTGCTGCAGATGCCGGTCTTCTTCGCTTTCTTCCGCCTGCTTTCGACGGCGGTCGAGCTGCGGGGCGCGCCCTGGATCCTGTGGATCGGCGACCTCTCGGCGTCCGACCCGTACTATGCCCTGCCGCTCCTCATGGGCGCCACGAGCCTCGGCATGCAGCAGATGATGCCCCAGTCGCCGGAGCCCATGCAGCGGCGGATGATGCAGATGATGCCGATCGTCTTCACGATCTTCTCCCTCTACTTTCCCGCCGGCCTGGTGCTCTACTGGCTGACCAACAACCTGCTCAGCATGGCCCAGCAGGCGCTGATGACGAAGCTGAAGCATCGCAAGGCGTCTGCGCGAGAGGCCAAGACCGAGGCCTAGGAGATCAGCGATGAAAAGTCAGTTCTTTTCCGGCAACTCCCTGGAGCAGGCGGTGCTGCTCGCGGCGCGACACTTCGGTCTCGAGCCCGAGCGGGTCGCCTACACGCTGCGGGACAAGAAGCACGGGTTCCTCAAGGTGCGGCGTCGCGTGGTGATCGAGGTCGACCCGGCGGCGCCCGAGCTGCCGCCGGGCGCTCCGCCCCCCCAAGAAGCACCGGAGCCGGAGCCGCCGGCGCTTCCCGCGATGGAAACCGCGGCTCCCGCGGGCGGCCGGGCCGCGGGCGGCCGGGCCGCGGGCGGCCGGGCCGCGGGCGGCCGCCCCGCCAGGGCCCCCGAAGCGGCCGCCCGCTTCGAGGAAGTCGACCTCGCCCGGCCCGAGCAACGGATGCCGCTCTCCGAGACCGCCTCGGTGGAGCGGGCGGTGCGGGAGATCCTGCGCTTCCTGAAGCTCGAGGCCGAGGTCGCCGTCGAGCGCCGGCCGGACGCCTTCGAGGTCGAGATCTCCCGCACCGACCGCGAGACGCTGCTCGACAAGGAGGGCCGCCTCCTCCAGGCGATGGAGTACCTCGTGCCCAGGCTGGTGCGTAGTTGGGCGGGTCAGGGGGTGCCGGTCAAGATCGATTGCGACGGGTTCCGCGCCGAGCGCGAGCGCGAGCTGCGCGCGCTGGCAGCGCAGGTGGCCGACGAGGTCCGGCGCGACGGGGTGGCGCAGAGCCTCGAGCCGATGCATCCGGCCGATCGGCGGTGGGTTCACCTCGCGCTGGCCGACGACCCCGAGATCGCGACCGAGAGCGAGGGCGACGGCTACTACAAGCGAGTCCGGATCTTCGCCACGGATTCCAGCGCCGACGACTCCGCAGCGGGGGAGTCGGCGGCCGGCAACGTTTCACGTGAAACATGGGCGGTTCCCTTCCCGCGCTGACCCTTTCCGAGCTCCGCCGCCAGCTCGCCACCGGCCTCGACCTCTCCGACGGCGCCACCGCCGCCCTCCACCTCCACTACCTCGAGCTGCGACGCTGGAACCCGCGGCTCTCTCTCGTCGGCCCCGGCACCGCCTCCAAGATCCTCGAGCGTCACTACGGCGAGTCCCTGGCGGCGCTCGCCTGGTTGCGGCCGGGCGACCGGCGTCTCGTCGACCTCGGCTCGGGAGCCGGCTTCCCGGGCCTGGTGATCGCCGCCGCCCGGCCCGACCTCGAGGTCACTCTCGTTGAGGCCAGGGAGCGCAAATGGGCCTTCTTGAAGAGCGCCGTGCGCCGCAGCGGATTGTCCTGCCGGTGTCTCAATGCTAGAGTTGGGTGCTCGCTCCCGGAGGGCTTCCCCGCCGAGATCGACGTCCTGACCAGCCGCGCCGTCGCGATCGACCCGGCGCTCTTCGAGGCTCTCCGCGAGCGGACGCCGAGAATACGGCTCTTGCTCTGGAGAGGCCGATCCGGGGCCGCCCTCCCTCCCGGATGGGTGGTGAGCCGGGAGCTGCCGCTCGCCGGCAGCGAGCACCGGAGGATCCTCGAGGTTCAAGCCGACAGGAGCAGCAGTAGGAAGTACCGATAGAACCGCCGGCACCCGTCGCAGGCAACCGACCCATGTCGCTCATCGTCGCCATCGCCAACCAGAAGGGGGGAGTGGGCAAGACCACGACCGCCATCAACCTCGGCGCCGCCCTCGGAGCCCTGGAGAAGAGGATCCTCCTCGTCG
The DNA here is from genome assembly GCA_036397835.1 of Thermoanaerobaculia bacterium. Taxonomy (GTDB): domain Bacteria; phylum Acidobacteriota; class Thermoanaerobaculia; order Multivoradales; family J023; genus DASWIG01. The sequence continues at coordinate 19,629 of DASWIG010000835.1, read as the reverse complement.
ACTGCGACCCGCAGGGCAACGCTACCCGCGGCGTGGGCCGCAAGGCCGACGTGCCCCACCTCTACCAGGTGCTCACCGGCGAAAGCCATGCCTCCCAGGCCATCCGCGCCACCGAGTTTTCCGGTCTCGACCTCCTGCCCGCCGGCGGCGACCTCGTCGGCGTCGAGCGCGAATTCGTCGGCCTCGACGGCTGGGAGAAGAAGCTGCGGACCGTGCTGCGCGACGTCGTGGGCCGCTACGACGTGGTTTTCCTCGACTGCCCGCCCTCGCTCGGCCACCTGACGGTCAACGCCCTGGTCGCCGCCGACCGCATCCTGGTGCCGCTGCAATGCGAGTACTTCGCCCTCGAGGGCATCAGCGCCCTGACCGCCACCGTGGGCCGCGTCCGCAGCAACTTCAACGCCGAGCTCGTCATCAGCGGCATCCTCCTGACCATGTACGACGACCGCACGAACCTCTCGAAGGACGTCGCCGACGAGGTGCGCTCGCATTTCGCCGGGCGCGTCTATCAGACCATCGTGCCGCGCAACGTCCGGCTGGCCGAGGCGCCGAGCCACGGCCTGCCGATCCTGCAGTACGACATCAAGAGCCGCGGAGCCGAGGCCTACCTCGCCCTCGCCAACGAGTTCCTGCGCCAACTGTGAGTCGTGAGCCAGCCATGAGCCGCCGCCGGGGATTGGGAAGGGGCCTCGACGCCCTGCTGGGAAGCGAGCCGTCGGCGAGCGCCGCCGCCGTGGCCGGACCGCCGAGCGCCCTGCCGATCGATCGGCTGGAGCCCAACCGCTATCAGCCGCGAAGCCACTTCGACTCCACCGGTCTCGACGACCTCGCCGAGTCCATTCGCTCTCAGGGCGTCGTGCAACCCATCGTCGTCACGCCCAAGCACGCCTCACCCGGCGAGCCGCCTCCCGGCGAGGACGAGCGCTACGTCATCATAGCCGGCGAGCGCCGCTGGCGGGCCGCCCGGCGGGCCGGGCTCGCGGTGGTCCCGGTCGTCGTCCGCGAGATCGAGAACGACCGCCAGATGCTCGAGATGGCGCTGGTCGAGAACGTCCAGCGCGCCGATCTCAATCCGATCGAGGAAGCCGAGGCCTATCGCACCCTCGGCGACACCTTCGAGCTGTCCCAGGAAGACATCGCATCGCGCGTCGGCAAGGGACGGACCACCGTCACCAACGCGCTACGCCTGCTGCGGCTGCCCGAGGAGATTCAGGACTTCCTGCGCGAGGGCCGCCTGACCGCGGGTCAGGCGCGGCCGCTGCTCGCCATTCCGGAAACGAAACGCCAGGTCGAGCTCGCCGAACGCGCCGTCCAGGAGGGACTGACGGCGAGGGACCTCGAGGCCTTGACCGCGGGCCCCGGTCCGCGGGACGGCAAGGCCCGGAAGAGATCCCAGGAGGTCGACGTCCACACCCGAGCCGCCATGGAGAAGCTCACCCATGCATTGCAGACCCGGGTGGAGATCGCCCGGCGGCGCCGCGGCGGTCAGATCCGTATCCACTTCCACTCGGAAGACGAGCTGATCCGCCTCTACGACCGACTCACGCAGGGGAAAGACTGATGCCCAAAAACGCCCGAGGCGACCTCAACGGCTTCCTTGACGACGGCAGCCACATCATGGGTGAGCTGCACTTCGAAGACGCCTTCAAGGTGAGCGGCAAGATCACCGGCAGCATCGTCTCCAAGGGAGGGGACCTCGAGATCTACGACCACGGCGAGATCGACGGCGAGGTGCGGGTGCACCACGCCCTCGTCTCCGGCACCGTGCGCGGCACACTGCGCGCCGCCAAGGTGGAGATCACCCCTGCCGGCAAGGTCATGGCCGACGTCTACACGCCGAGCCTCGTCATCCGCGAAGGGGCCTTCTTCGAAGGCCGCTGCTTCATGCGCACCGACGCCCGGCCGGAGAGCTCCGAGCGCGAGAAGGTGGCGCAGATCACGCTCGCGAAGCCACGTTAGCTAGACGGCGCCGCGCTGACCCGCGCCTGGCGCGACTCACTCCGGCGCCGCGAAGGTCTCGTAGGAGGGCAGGAAGGTGAGCGGCTGGCGGTCCCGGAAAGCCGTCTCGAAGGCGTTCGTCAGCACCGCGCCGTCGAGATCGCGGGCGATCGGGAAGCCCAGGCCGTAGAGCAGCGTGGGGACCAGATCCACCAGCTCGGCCGAGCCCATCCGCGATCCGGGGCGCACGCCTTCCCCGAGCAGCAGCAGCACGCCGTCCGGGCCCCTCTCGACATAGCCCGGCAGCGGCGGTTGACGCCGCAGGGCGAATCCCACCTTGCGCCAGCCGTAGGCCTCCTCGATCCCGTGAGCGGAGACCACGGCCAGGAGCCGCGAATCCCGGCCGTGCCCCCAGAGCTTGGCCAGGAAATCGTCGAGGTGCTCGTAGTAAGCCGCCACGAGCTGGGCCGCCTTTGCGGTCTGAGCGTCGCGCTCGCCCTCGAATTGCACGGCCGAGTAGCCGCCGAAGTACTGGGCGGAGATCTCCCGGAGCCCTGGCAGGACCACGAAGAAGGCGTCGATCGGCGGGTCCTGCTCGAGCAGGAAGAACGACAGGTCCTCCCGCCACAGGTCGCCAAGGAACGCGTTGACCACCACGGAGGGGGGCGCCGGGCCGAAACGCGACACCTGCTCCGCGGCCAGCTCGCTCCAGCGGGTGCGGAAGAGGCGTGCCCGCTGCGCGATCTCCGCCGGCCACGCCGCGCTCTCGTCGCCCTCGAAGAAGCGCTCCGAGAGGCCGATCTCGACGCCGCGAGAGCGTGTTTGCCCGGGCGGCGGCGCGCTCAAAGGCCATCCCACCAGACCGGTGGAGAGGCCGAGCCGGCCGACGATCTCCCACACCGCCCGCACCTGCCGCATGCCGGAGTCTACCCGGCGGCGCTCGTTCCAGGTGCCCCAGTACTCGAAGCCGATCCCCGCCGGCACCAGGCTCAGGACGTGGCGATTGCCGAGGAACCGCGCCGCGAACGCGGACTCGCTCACCACGCCGTGCTGGAAAGGGAGCTTGCCCGAGGCGAGCGTCGTCCACGAGGGCAGGCGGCGCACCGGTTCGAGCGCGGTGAGCCGGGCGTGAGAGCCCTTCGCCAGCATACGGCTGAAGAAGGGCAGACGACCCTGCTCGGCCAGCGGCAGGATGGCGTCGAGCGTCGCCGTCTCGAGGCCGACGACCAGGAGCTGAGGCCGTGGGCTGCCGGCGTAAGTGGTGGCCCGCGGCCCGGGCCCGAGCCGGGGCTTGAAGGCCTCCCGCCGTTCCATCATTACGTAGATCGAGGCGATCGCCAGGAGCGAGATGAGCAGGCGGCTGCGGCGGCCGTAGGGCCGCTGCCGCACGTGGTGGATCAGCGCCGTGTAGAAACACACCACCGCCGCCAGACTCAGAAGGATGGCGGCCTTCAGCAGTCGGCGGTTGATGCCCGCGGGCAAGAAGAGGGCGAAGTACGAGGCGTGGGCCCAGGTGCAGATCGCCGCGGCGGTCAGCACCAGCGTCAGGCTCCACGGCAGCCAGCGCCGGGCGCGCTCGGGCCGCGGCCAGTAGAACGGGAGCAGCACGAGGGCGCTCACGGCGCCGAGCAGGAGACCGAAGAACGCCACCCCGCGCAGGACCGGGACCAGGTCGAACGGCAGGTGGGGATTGAGGAAGAAGAGCAGGCCGGCGACCTGGGTGCCGGTCAGCGCTCCCGGGAGAAAGGCGGCGAGCAGCGCCGTGGCACGGCTGCGGCCCGCCGAGCTCATATGATGAAGATGTCCCGCTCGACGTCGTGGCTGAAGGTCCAGGGGAAGCTCGTGAAGATGAAGTCCAGCGAGACCGTGTACTTGACCTTCATCCGCACCCGGCGCTGGGTCTTCTCCACCGTGACGTCCTCCTGCTTCAGGGGGATCTCCAGGTCTTTGGCCCGTCTCAGGATCTGTTCACGAAACCACGGGCCGTCCTTGCTGGGGTTGTGCCGGGCCATCTCCTCCAGGTGATCCTTGAGCTGCATGTCGGCGATCTTGGCCGGGATCATCTGCCAGGCGAGCATGCCGCCGATCAGAAAGAGCAGGCTCCAGAAGATACAACCCGCCTTGCCTTCGCCTCTCTGCCGTCTTAGCGAGCTCATCACCGCTTCCTTTCCTCTCGAGGTGGTTGGGTGCTCGTGACCGCGCCAGCGGCGATCATACTTCAGCCCGAAGCCTAGCCTAGCGGATGAGGTGGAACGTCCGCGACCACCGGCTGCGGGGGGCAAAGCCCGCCACGGTCTTCCCGAGCTGGGCCAGCTTGTCCCCCCAGCCCCGCCACTTGCCGTCGGAGGTCTCGCCCTCGTAGGACCAGTAGACGAGGAAGGCCCGGCCCTTGATGAAGTGCCGCGGCACGGTGCCCCAGAAGCGCGAATCGTGCGAAAAGTCGCGGTTGTCGCCGAGGAAGAAGTACTCGTCCGCGGGCACCGTGAAGGGTCCGAAATTGTCGCGCAGGCGCGCGTTCTTCGGCAGGGAGCGGCGGGTGGAGTAGGTCTGCGCGTCGCCATGGCGGGCGTAGAGGGCGTCGTCGACCGGTTTGCCGTTGACGAAGAGCTCCTTGCTCTCGATCAGGATCTCGTCCCCCGGCACGCCGATGCAGCGCTTGACCAGGTCGTTCTCGGGGTCCTCGGGCGAACGGAAGATCACCACGTCGCCGCGGCGGATCTCGCGCAGCGGCGCCAACCGGCGCTCGAGCTCGGTGCCGGGACCGTAGATGAAGCGGTTCACGAAGAGGTGGTCGCCGACCAGCAGCGTGTCCTCCATCGAGCTGCTGGGGATGAAGAACGTCTTGATCACGAAGGTGTTCGAGAACCCGAGGAAGATCGCCGCGATCAGCAGCGCCTCGTAGTACTCGCGCAGGGTGCTTCCTTTCTCGCGCATGCCGATAATCTATCCGAATCCGCCGGCGTCAATCAATTGCCTTTGTTTTCAACGGCTTGGACGCGTCTTACCCATCCGTGTTGACTCGGCGCGGAGGAGTGGAGTAACTTCACACGGGCATGAAGGCGATCGTGGTCATCACCACCGTCGGAGACGAGGAGCAGGGCAACTCGATCGCCCGCGAGCTGATCGCGCGGCGGCAAGCCGCCTGCGTCAACATGATCTCGGGCGTCCGCTCGCTCTACCGCTGGCAGGGGAAGATCTGCCGCGACAGCGAGTTCGTGCTGATGATCAAGACCCTGGAGGAGGAGTTCGAGGCGGTCGCCGACACGATCCGCGAGCTCCACGCCTACGACGTGCCCGAGATCCTCGCCTTCGACGTCGCCCGCGGCGACGCCCGCTTCCTCGACTGGGTCGCCGCCAGCCTCGACAAGGACGCGCCCTTCGACGAGGAAGAGGACGTCCCCGACGTGGACTGACCGCTCGGCTCGAGAGCCCAGGTGACCCGATAGACCCTCGCCGGCGACAGCCAGGCTCTCAGCTCCTGCTCGATCTCGTCAGCGCCAAGAGGCACCTCCCAGCGCCGGGGAGCCGCGGCGACGGCGACGACGTCGACCTCCTGCTCCCCGGTCGGGCCGTCGGGACCCGCCGCCGCCGCCAAGGGGTTCGGCCACACCCACCGATCCTCCAATTGCCGCAGCGCCGCCCACAGCGACAGTCCCGGCACGATCAGCTCGCCGCCCGCCTCCTCGAATCCCTCCGCCTCGAGCGGCGGCGACGGCAGCTTCACCGAGACCTCGGCGGGAAAGGGATCGAAGACCCGGCGCGAGATCTCCTCCAGGGTCTCGGCCTCGCCCTCGTCCAGCTCGAAGATCCCGAGCGCCGCGAGCATCTGGTCGGTGACGGCTTCCGTCAGCCGCCCTTCCTCGGCGGTGACCTCGGGCAGCTCGAGGTCGTGGTCGAAAAGCTCGCCGAAGGTCGCCAGGGCCCGGTCCGGCCGTGACTCGAGATAGACGTAGAGCTCCTCAAGACTCCGGAAGTAGGCCAGGAGGTGCTCCGACCACTCCGCGAGCAGCTCGTCGACGCGGCGGGCCTCGCGGCGCGTGGCGCGGTCCGCGGTGCCGGGATAGAGCGCGAGCTCGGCGACGCCTGTCTCCTCGTCCCAGGCGTAGACCGGAAAGATCGGCGTATCGCCCCAGAAACGGCCGAGCGGGCCGCCGTCTTCGAGCAGCGCGTCGTGGGACGCCTCGGCGGTGCGGACGAAGCGCCGCAGCAGTCCCCCTTCCTTGCGCCAGGACAGCTCCTCCACGTCGCCCTCCAGCGCCTCGAACCGGGAGCGCCAGGGATCGTCGCCGCGCAGGAGCGCGTCCTCTTCCCGGGCCAACCGCTCTTCCATCGCCGGCGAGGCGGAGCGATCTCCCACCAGCTCCACTTTGAGGACGGTACGCAGAGTGCCGTCGTCCTCGAAGACGAGCTGCAACCGTTGCCGAACGGGCACCTCGAAACAGCCCGCGATCAGCAGCAGGCAGAGAGCCAGGGACACGCGACGCAGGATCTCCGTCATACCCATCGGCCTCGGAGCGGAGTCTATCCCGGCTCCGCCACCTCCTGAATCACCCGCTCCGCATAGTCGACGCCCCTCGGCGTCCGCGATCCGTGCCATGACAGAAGCTCCCCGTCGACGATACGGAAGCGCTCGCGGCCGAGCCCGGTCGCCGCGGCGAGCTCGTCGGCGTGCTTCTCCTCGAACGGGAAAGGCTCGGTCGAGAGGAAGACGGCGGCGGGATCGGCGGCGCCGATCTCAGCGGCCGTCACCGCCGGATAACGCTCGGCCCGTCCGCCGAAGACGTTGACGCCTCCCGCCTGCGTCAGCAGCGCGTCGATGAAGGTTTCGGCATTCACCGTCATCCACGGCTTGCGCCAGATGAGGTAGGCCCAACGCACCGCCGGACGCCCGCGGGCGGCACGGCGCACGCGCTCACTGCGCTCCTCGACGTCGCGGGCGATCGCCTCGGCCGCCTCCTCGCGCGCGAGGAGGGCGCCGACCTCGCGCACCATGACGGCGGTCTCGGCCGGAGTGCGCGGCCGCGTGACGTGGTAGCGCAACCCCGCGTCCGCGAGCGCTTCGGCGTCCTCCCGGCGGTTCTCCTCCTCGTTCAGGAGCACCAGGTCGGGCGCCAGCTCGACGATGCGCCCGATCCGCGGGTCCTTGGTGCCGCCGACCTTCTCGATCCTCGCGACCGTGTCCGCGGGATGCACGCAGTAGCGGGTGACGCCGACCAAGCCGTCGGCGAGGCCGAGGTCGCAAACGAGCTCGGTCAGGCTGGGGCAGAGCGAGACGACGCGCACCGGGCGTCAGTCTAGCGGAGCTGCGCAGCGGGCGCGACCGTGAACGTCCTCGTCGATTCCAGCGTCTGGTCCCTCGCGTTCCGGCGCAAGCAGAGGCGAGTACAATCGGGTTCCATCCCGACAACGTTCGACCGGAGGTTCCATGCCACGACGCACGTACCCGACCGTCCTGATCCTGTCGCTCCTCGCCGCCGTCCCGCTCTCCGCCGAGGTCGATCCCGCGCTGCTCGCCGGCATGAAGGCGCGCGCCATCGGCCCGGCGGGCATGAGCGGGCGCATCGGCGACATCGCGGCGCTGCCCGAGGATCCCGACCTGATCTACGTCGGCGCCGCTTCCGGCGGCCTCTGGCGCTCGACCAACGGCGGCCTCACCTTCGACCCCGTGTTCGACGACCAGCCGGTGGCCTCGATCGGCGCCGTCGCCATCGAGGCGGGCAACCCCGATGTCCTCTGGGTGGGCACCGGCGAGGGCAATCCGCGCAACTCGGCCTCGGTGGGCAACGGCGTCTACAGGTCGCTCGACCGCGGCGAGACCTGGGCCCACCTGGGGCTCGACAAGACCGAGAAGATCCACCGCGTCGCGCTCCACCCGACGCGGCCCGAGATCGCCTACGTCGCCGCCCTCGGCACGACGTGGAGCGAAAGCGCCGAACGCGGCGTCTTCAAGACCACCGACGGCGGCACCACCTGGCAGAAGGTGCTCTACGTGGGCGAGACGACCGGCGCCGCCGACCTCGTGATGGACCCGGCCAACCCCAACAAGCTCTTCGCCGCCATGTGGGACCACCGGCGCTGGCCGTGGTTCTTCCGCTCCGGCGGCCCCGGCTCGGGCCTCCACGTGACCTACGACGGCGGCACCGCCTGGAAGCGCCTCGGCGAGGACGACGGCCTGCCCAAGGGCGAGCTCGGCCGCATCGGCCTCGCCGTGTGCGCCAGCGACCCGCGGGTGGTCTACGCCCTGGTGGAAGCGAAGGAGAGCGCCTTCCTGCGCTCCGACGACGGCGGCAAGAGCTTCCGCGCCGTCAACACCGACCCCGAGACCGCCAACCGCCCGTTCTACTACGCGGACGTGCGCTGCGACCCCCGCGACCCCAACCGGGTCTACAACCTGGCCTCGCGGGTCTCGGTGTCGACGGACGGCGGCCGCACCTTCGACGTCCTCGGCGGCTCGCGGCGCATCCACGGCGACTACCAGGCCCTGTGGATCAACCCGCGCGATCCGTCGCACCTGGTGATCGGCAACGACGGCGGCGTCGGCGTGAGCCGCGACTACGGCGAGACCTGGCGCTTCGTGGCCTCCCTCCCCCTCGGCCAGTACTACCACGTGGCGGTCGACTACGAGACGCCCTACAACGTCTACGGCGGGCTCCAGGACAACGGCTCGTGGCGTGGGCCGAGCGCGGTGCACGCCCGCGGCGGCGGTTTCTTCGGCAGCGCCGGCATCCCCGGCCACCGCTGGCAGCGCATCGGCTTCGGCGACGGCTTCGACGTGCAGCCCATCGCCGGCGACGCCCGGCGCGGCTACTCGATGTCCCAGGGCGGCAACCTGATGCGCTGGGACGTGGAGACCGGCGGTACCAGGCCGATCAAGCCGCCCGAGCAGGGCGAGGAGGAGCTTCGGTTCAACTGGAACGCCGCCCTCGCCCTCGATCCCTTCGACGCCGACACCCTCTATTACGGCAGCCAGTACGTCCACAAGTCGACGGACCGCGGCCGTTCGTGGACGGTGATCAGCCCCGACCTGACGACCGACGACGAGCAATGGCAGAAGCAGGAGGAGTCCGGCGGCCTGACCCCGGACGTGACCGGCGCCGAGAACTTCACCACCCTGGTGGCGCTCGCCGCCAGCCCGGTCGAGCGCGGCGTGATCTGGGCCGGCAGCGACGACGGCCGCCTGCACGTGACGCGCGACGGCGGCGCCACCTGGACGAGCGTCGAGGCCGGCGTCCCCGGCGTGCCCGCCAACACCTGGATCCCGCGCCTCGAGGCCTCGCGCTTCGACGCCGCCGAAGCCTTCGTGGTCTTCGACGACCACCGCCGCGCCAACTGGGAGCCCTACGCCTACCGCACCCGCGACTTCGGCGCCACCTGGACCCGCCTCGCCGACGCCGGCGACGTCGACGGCTACGCCCTCGTGCTGGCCCAGGACCCCATCGACCGCGACCTGCTCTTCCTGGGCACCGAGTTCGGGCTTTGGGTCTCCCTCGACGGCGGCGGCAAGTGGCTGAAGTGGACCCACGGCGTGCCGACCGCCTCGGTGATGGACCTGGTCGTGCACCCGCGCGACCACGACCTGGTCATCGCCACCCACGGCCGGTCGCTGTTCATCCTCGACGACGTGGCGCCGCTGCGCGACCTGACCGACGCCGTCACCTCGACGCCCCTGCACCTGTTTCCGATCCCGGCGGCCCGCCAGTTCCTCTCCGAGCCGCGGGTGGAGGGCAACGGCCTGGGCCACGGCGAGTTCGAGGGCGAGAACCGTCCCTACGGCGCCCTGCTGACGTTCTGGCTCGACGCCGAGGGCGTGCCGCACCCCGACCCCGAGGTGGAGCGCCGGCGCAAGGCGCAGCGGCCGGCGCCGGCGGCCACCGAGGAGAGCGCCGGGGAGAGCCGCCGCCGCGGGATGCGCGGGCGGCGCGGCGGCGGCCCGGAGGGTCCTCAGGCAGAGATCACCGTCACCGACGCCGCCGGCGACAAGGTCCGCAGTTTCAAGGCGCCGGTCCATCTGGGCCTCAACCGCGCCGTCTGGGACCTGCAGCGCGACGCCTACGAGCAGCCGCCGCGCGACCGCCCGTCGTTCTTCGGCGATCGCGGCGGCCCCGAAGTGGCCCCGGGCACCTACACGGTGAGCGTCAAGCTCGAGGACCACGAGTCGACGCAGGCGGTGGAGGTGATCGCCGATCCGGATGCCGGCCTTACCGCGGCCGACTGGCAGGCACGCGAGGCGGCCTTCGCGCGCGTGGAGAAGATTTCCGCCGACCTCGCCGGCGCGATCGAGGACATCCGCGACACCCGCGCCGACCTCGAGGTGATCGAGCGCCTGGCCCGCCGCGCCGAGAAAGACGAGTCCGACCCGTCCGACCCGTCCGACCCGTCCGACGAAGGCCCCCACAAAGCCCTGCACGACGCCATCAAGAGCGTGCGCGAGTCGCTCGACGCGCTCGAGAAGCGGCTGTGGAGCGTGCCGGGCACCAAGGGCATCCGGCGCCGCATCCAGGTCGAGTCGGACATCGGCTACGCCCTGCGCTCGCTGACCGCCACCTGGGAGCCGCCGACCCCGACCGACCTCGCCTACCTCGAGAAAGCGGAAACGGCGACAGCCGAGGCGGTGGCGCAGTGGCGCCGGATCGTGGCCGAGCAGGTCGCGCCGCTTTCCGAGCAGGTCGAGGCCGCCGCCCTGGGGTTGCTCGCCGTCGGGCCGCAGCCGTAGGGGCGGCCATGCTAGCAGATTCTCGAGGACCGGCCCGGCCCGCGGACGCGGACGCGGTTGCGCTATTGAAGCACGCGTTGGGCTAGAATCCGCGCCCGTGCGCGCCAGCGAATCCCCCACCCCGGCCGAGCGCCGCCTCTACGAGCTCTGGTCCGAGTACTGCGACCTGGAAGCCGCCGAAGCGCTTCTCGAGTGGGACCAGGAGACCTGTCTGCCGTCCCGCGCCCACGACACGCGCGGCGAGGTGCTGGCGACGGTGGCGGCGCTCAAGCACCGCTGCCTGATCTCCTGCGAGCTGCGCGACGCGCTCGCCGCGTGCGCCGTGCAGGCGGAGGCGGGGAGCGTGCTCGCCGCCCAGGTGCGCGTCGCCCGGCGCGAGGTCGAACGCGCCGTCAAGGTCCCGGAACGCCTCAAGCGCGAGATCGCCGCGGCGCGCAGCGCCGGCCTCGCGGCCTGGCAGGCGGCGCGCCAGGCGCGCGACTTCTCGCTGTTCGAACGGCCGCTCGCCCGGATGCTCGCGCTGCGCCGCGACGAAGGCGCCGCCATCGCCGGCGGCGGCGACCCCTACGACGCGCTCCTCGACCGCTACGAGCCCGGCTCCTGCAGCGCCGGCCTCGAGCCGCTCTTCCGCCGGCTCGTGGACATCCTCGCCCCGCTGGTCGAGGCGGTCGCCGCCAGCGGCGTCACCGTCGACGAGTCGATCGCGCGGGGCCACTTCCCGGGCGAGGGCCAGGTCGAGCTCGGCCGCCGGGCGGCGGCGGCCGTCGGCTACGACTTCGAGGCCGGCCGGCTCGACGCCTCGGCCCATCCCTTCTGCGTGCGCGTCCACCGCCGCGACGTGCGGATGACCTATCGCTTCCAGGAAGACGACTTCCGGCCGTGCCTCTTCGGCATCCTCCACGAAACCGGGCACGCCCTCTACGAGCAGGGGCTGCCGGAGGCCTGGCACCGCACGCCCGTCGACGACGCCGCCTCCCTGGGCATCCACGAGTCCCAGTCGCTGCTGTGGGAGAACCACGTGGGCCGCAGCCGCGGCTTCTGGCGCTGGCTGGTGCCGCACTTCCGCGAGACCTTCCCCGCCGCGGCCACCTTCGACGCCGACGAGCTGTGGCCGGCTCTCCACACCGTCCAGCCCTCGCTCATCCGGGTCGACGCCGACGAGACGACCTACAACTTGCACGTGGCGGTGCGCTTCGAGCTCGAGCTGGCGCTCTTCCACGGCGAGCTCGACGTGCGCGACCTGCCGCGAGCCTGGAGCGAGCGCTACCAGCGCTACCTCGGCATCGGTCCCACGCACGACGCCGAGGGCGTGCTGCAGGACATCCATTGGGCGCAGGGCTCCTTCGGCTACTTCCCCACCTACACCCTCGGCATGTTGGCGGCGGCCCAGCTCGCCGCGGCGGCGCGGCGCGACCTCGGCGGGCTCGACGCGGCGTTCGCCGACGGCGACTTCGGGCCCCTGCTCGGCTGGCTGCGCGAGCGTCTGCACGGTCAGGGTCGGCTCCACCCCGCGGGCGAGCTCATCGCCCGCGCCACCGGCCGGCCGCTCGACGTCGCCGACTTCGTGGCCTACCTGCGCCGCAACGCCGAGGCCGTCTACGCCGTGGCGCCGCCTTGCGGGCCGACGCCGTGAAACGGATTTCAGGAAGGCGTCTCCCAACGCGGCCGTTCGTTGAGCTCCGGACGTCCCACGAGGATCTCATGGGGCTGATACCGGGCCTTGTAGCGCATGCTGGCGTTACCTTCCACCCAGTAGCCGAGATAGACGTGGGGCAAGGCGCGGGTTCGGGCGAGGTCGATCTGGCGCAGGACGGAGTAGACGCCGAGCGAGCGCTTCCGGAGCGCCGGATCGTAAAAGGTGTAGACCGCCGACAGGGACCGCGGCAGCACGTCGACCAGCGCCACCATCACCAGCCGGTCGCCGAGCAAGTAGAGGATCTCGCGGCCGAACTCCTGGCGGCCGTGGACGAAGGTCAGGTAGTAGTCGAAGGGCTCGGCGAGCTTTTCCGGCCAGCTCTTGCGGCGGCTCATGTCGGCGTGGTAGCTCTCGTAGAGCGCCAGGTGCTCGCGCGACGTCGTGGGCGGCTGGGCCACGACCTCGAGATCGCGGTTCACGAGCCAGGCGCGCCGCATCGAGCGGTTGGGGCGAAACGCCCCGACCTCGACGCGCAGGCTCCGGCACTCGTGGCAGGCCAGGCAGCCGGGACGGAAGAAGAGACTGCCGAATCGCCGCCAGCCGCGCTCGAGCATGCGCTGATAGGTCTCCGCGGCGCAATGTTCCACCACCCGGTAGCGCATCCGCGAGCGCTCTCCGGGGAGGTACGGACAGGCTTCCTCGTCGCCGACCTTCTCGCGAATGACCTCGCGCATGATCCTCGTACCGCCCGCCTCACGCCGCCCGGCGCTTGGGAATCGACCCGCCGGCGCGTAATATCCCCACTATGTTTCCACATCTCGCCGCGATCCTCGCCCTGACGCTTCTCAGCCCCGCCGCGCTGCCGGCTCAGCCGCTCGACACGGCGCCCACCGAGCCGATCCGCATGGCGGTGGCGGCCTTCGGCACCACGGCCGAGGTCGAGGTGCGCGACCTGCCGGCCGCCGAGGCGCGGCAGGCGGTGGAAGCGGCGCTCACCGAGATCTTCAACCTGAGCCAGCTCGCGGATCCTCAAGGCACGCTTCCGGAGGGGATCGGGGCCCTCAACGGCGCCGCCGGCAAGGGCCCCCGGACGGTCGACGCTCGCCTGGCCGAGCTCCTGCTGCGCAGCCTCCAATTCTGCATCTGGTCGGGCGGCGCTTACGGACCGCTGGGCGGCGACCTCCTGCGGCTCTGGAGCGAGCGCCCCGACGCCGACCGGCCGCCGTCGGTCGGCGACCTGCGCGTCGCCGTCGGAGCCGCCGAGTGCTCGCGCCTCCAGCTCCACGGCAAGCCGGCAGCGGCCGCGACGCGCCAGGATGAGCAGCGTCAGGAGGTCACCGCCAACCTCCTCGCCGGCAGCCGCGTCGACCTCACCGGCATCGCCCGCGGCTTCGCGGTCGACCGCGCCGTCGACCTCCTCGCGGCGCGGGGCGCCGGCAACGTCTGGGTCGGGATCGGCAACGTCTGGCGCGGGCGCGGCGGCGGTCCCGAAGGCCGCGGCTGGCTCGCCGAGCTTCCGCCGGCGCCGGGGAGCGACGAGCCGATCGATCGCCTATGGCTGCGCGACCAGGCCGTCGCCATCGCCGGACTCGACGCCGGCGACGGCGAGGCCGCCGAGCTGATCCTCGACCAGCGCAGCGGCGTGCCCGCCCGCGGCGTCGTCTGCGTGGTGGCGGTGAGCGAGCTGGCGGTCGATGCCGAGCCCCTGGTGAGGTCGCTCCTCGTGCTCGGCCACCGCGAGGGGCACATGCGGCTTGGCTCGTTGCAGCCGCGCCCTTCGGTCTACTGGCTCCTGGGCGAGGGCCTGGGGGCCCCCCTCGAGGCCACGTACCGCTGGTCGGAGCTCGAGCGCCTCCGGCGCCGCTAGGATCTGACAATCCGCCACTCAAATTTCCCGGACGGGGAATTTCCGCCGGCGGGGGCGGCGTTGGAACCAACGAAGTCGCCGCGTCACGGGGCGGCGATATCGACTCTTACACACGCACCTACAAGAGGAAAGAATCGATGACCGAGCCCCTGACCCTGCCTGTTCTTCCCCTCAGGGACGTGGTGCTCTTTCCGGGTCTGACGATTCCCATCGCCGCGGGGCGGGCGCGGACGCTGCGCGCCCTGGAGGCCGCCCAGGCGGGCGAGAAACGTCTGATCCTCGCGGTCGCGCAGCGCGACGACGTGGAGGAGGTCAACCCGGAGGGTCTCTATACCCTGGGCACGATCGCCCGTATCGAGCAAATCCACCGCAGCCTTTCGGGCGTCCAGGTGCTGCTGCACGGTCTCAAGCGCGGCATGGCGGTACGGTACCGCGAAACCCAGCACGGCTTCTTCGAGGCGGCGGTGCGCGAGACCGAGGTGATGCAACCGGTGCAGGCCGACGATCCGGCCTTCCTGGCGCTCTACCGCGAAGCGCGGGCTCGCGCCGCCGAGCTGGGTCAGAGGTCGGGTCACACGCGCGAGATCGTCCAGCAGGTGCTCGCTTCGGTGGACGACGCGAACCTCTTCGCCGACTTGGTCGCCGGCTACCTCGACATTCCGATGACCGAGCGCCAGAGCCTGCTCGAGACGCTGCCGGTCGAGGAGCGCCTGCGGCGGGTGCTGATCCACGTCCAGCGCCAGATCGGCGTCCTGGAGGCGCAGCAGGACCTGCAGAGCAAGGTCCAGGAAGAGCTGGGGGAGCGCCAGCGCGAGATCTACTTGCGCGAGCAGCTCAAGACGATCCAGCACGAGCTCGGCGACGAGGACGGCGAAGAGCTCGACGGGCTGCGGCAGAGGCTCGAGGCGCTCGACCTGCCGCCCGAGGCGCGCAAGGAGGTCGACCGCGAGCTCCGGCGTCTCGGCCGCACCCATCGCGAAGCGATGGAATCGCAGGTGATCCGCAACTACCTGGAGACGGTGGCCGAGCTGCCATGGTCGGAGGAGTCCGAGGAGCAGCTCGACATCCCGCGCGCCGCCGAGATCCTCGACGAGGACCACTACGGTCTGAAGGACGTCAAGGATCGCGTCCTCGAGTTCCTCGCGGTCCACCAACTGCGGCTCGCCCGCCGGGCCGCGCAGGACGCGGCCGCCGCCGCGGCGGCCGGCGAGCCAGCGGCCGAGGCCGGCGCCGAGGCAACGGCCACGGCGCCGGCGGGCGAGAACGGCAAGCCGGTCGCGGGCGAGGCTGAAGAGGCAGAGGCCGAAGGAGCCCAGCCCGAAGGTGCCCAGCCCGAAGGTGCCCAGCCCGAGGCCAAGAAGGATCGAATCCGGGCGCCGATCCTGCTCTTCACCGGACCGCCGGGGGTGGGCAAGACCTCGCTCGCCAAGTCGATCGCGCGCGCCGTGGGGCGCCAGTACGTGCGCATCTCCCTGGGCGGCGCCCGCGACGAGGCCGACATCCGCGGGCACCGGCGGACCTACGTCGGCGCCATGCCGGGGCGCATCATCCACGGCATGAAGCAGGCCGGCACCCGCAACCCCGTCTTCCTGCTCGACGAGATCGACAAGCTGGGCGCGTCGTTCCAAGGCGATCCTGCGGCGGCGCTCCTGGAGGTGCTCGATCCGGCCCAGAACGACTCCTTCACCGAC
Source organism: Thermoanaerobaculia bacterium (assembly GCA_036397835.1). GTDB lineage: Bacteria > Acidobacteriota > Thermoanaerobaculia > Multivoradales > J023 > DASWIG01. The sequence continues at coordinate 3,784 of DASWIG010000835.1, read as the reverse complement.
CATTACCTCGGGATTCCCTTCGACCTGAGCCAGGTGCTCTTCATCTGCACGGCCAACTTCCTGCAGAACATCCCGGGCCCGCTCCTCGACCGCATGGAGCGCATCGAGTTCGACGGCTACACCGAGGGCGAGAAGAAGGCCATCGCCCGCCAGTACCTGATCCCGCGGCAGCTCGAGGAGAGCGGCCTCGACGGCGAGCAGATCGAGATCGCCGACGAGGCGCTCTCGCGCGTGATCGCGGAGCACACCCGGGAGGCGGGCGTGCGGCAGCTCGAACGCGAGATCGGCCGGCTGGCGCGCAAGGTGGCGCGCCGGATCGCGGCCCGCGAGATCGCCGCGCTGACGGTCGACGCCGGCGCCGTCAAGGGGCTCCTCGGCCGGCCCAAGGTCCATCCCGAGACGAAGGCGGAGACGGACCAGGTGGGCGTGGCCACCGGGATGTATTACACCCCCACCGGCGGCGACATCATGTTCGTGGAAGCCACGCCCATGCGCGGCAAGGGCGAGCTGACGCTCACCGGACAGCTCGGCGACGTGATGAAGGAATCGGCGCGGGCGGCCTGGTCGTACGCCCGCTCGCACGCCGCGGCGTTGTCGATCGAGCTCGGCGACTTCGAGCGCGACGTCCACCTCCACGTGCCCGCGGGAGCCATACCCAAGGACGGCCCGTCGGCCGGGGTGACCATGGCGACCGCCCTGGTTTCGAGCCTCTCCGGACGTCCGGTGCGCCACGACCTGGCGATGACCGGCGAGATCACCCTCTCCGGCCGCGTGCTGCCGATCGGCGGCGTCAAGGAGAAGATCCTCGGCGGCGTCAGGGCCGGCATCCGGACCTTCGTGATCCCGAAGGACAACGAGGCCGACCTCGAGGACCTGCCGCGCGAGGTCGCCCGCGAGATCGAGGTGATCACGGCGCGGGAGCTCGGCGAGGTGCTGGCTCTGGCGCTGCGTGACGCCTCGTACCGCGACGGCCGCCTGTACTTCGACGACCCTCGCCCGGAGGGCGCGGCGGCGCTCGCCAGCGCCGTCGAGAACTGAGCCGCTCGACCACGGGGCGGCCCTTCGCGGCCGCCCCGGGGCTCACCAGTAGCCGCCAATTGGCAATCCGTCTGCGGATGCGCTATAATCGGAAGCGAACCGACGCGACGGTTACGGAGAGCGACCACGAGAATGGAGGATCGTCTCTTGAGCCCAGCCCACAAACTCCTAGAGGCCGCGGCCGCTCCGACCATGGAACGTATTCGCCAGGACCGCCGCAAGGCCCCGACTCAGATCCAACCCCTGCTCGCCTATCTCGAAACCCACCTCTTCGACCCCGATCTCGACGCCAATCAGCTCAAGCGCGCCTGCGGCGTGCGCGACAACTCGCTGCCGATCTACTTCCATCACGCCGTCTCGCTGCCTCCTTACGCCTACATCGAGGATTGTCGGTTGGAGATCGCCTGCCGGCTGCTCAGCGCGAGCGAGCTCAAGATCTGGCAGATCGCGCAACTGCTCGGCTATTCGACGCTCCAGGTCTTCAGCCGGGCCTTCCACCGCTGGTCGGGGCTGCGGCCGTCCGTGTTCCGGCGCCGCTCCCGGCAGGACCAGGCGACGAGCGAGACCCTCGCCGGCAAACCCGCGCCCCAGAAGCTGGACGCCGCGGACGAGGCCGACTCTCTGATCTCCATGAGCACTCTGCGCAAGGCCGTCAGCGGCGGCCTCGACCGGGAGGAGGCCGATACGCTCGCTCGCCGCATGGCGAGGCTCTATCCCGACAGCTTCCAGGGCCCGGAAGCAGCGTCCGCCTGCGCGGACGGCAGCTTCGAGCTCGCGGCCGATCAGGCCTGGACGCTGCTGAAAGACCGACCCGCCGCCGAGCGCCGGGACCTGGTGAAGAAGCGTTGGCGGCTGGCTTCCGTCGAGCTCTTCCGCCTGCTGGTCCAGCGCTCCATCGAGAGCAGCCGCAACGACGTGCAGCGGGGCGTCGAGCTCTCCGAGGCCGCGATCGACTGTCTCGACGCCCTGCGCGGTCAAATCGACAGGCCGCTGTTCGAGCGGTTGCAGGCGGAGGGCTGGACCTGGGTGGCCAACGCCCGCCGCCGCGCCCGCGATTTCCCCAACGCCGAGGAGGCGTTGGGCCGCGCCGAGCTGGCGATCAAGCCGGTGACCGATGCCGACGTGCGCACGGCGTTCCTGATCGTCAAGAGCAGCCTGCGGATGGAGCAGCGGCGCCTCGACGAGGCCCAGAAGCTGGCCGACCGCGCCGTCGCCATGCTCGAAACGACCGCGGACCCCAAGCTCGGCGTGATGGGTCTGGCGCACCGCGCCAACCTCTTCCTGATGATGGAGCAGCCCGAGGACGCGGTGGCCGACTACTGGCACGGCCGCAAGCTGGCCGACCAGATCGAGGACAAGTACCTGCGGGCCACCGTGTACCAGGGCCTGACGGTGAGCCTCGCCAAGCTCGGCCGCCACCAGCAGGTCGCCCGCTTCCTACCCGTCGCCAGAGCCCTCTTCCAGGAGCTCGCCTTCCACAAGGCGCTTTGCCATCTCGAGTGGACGGAAGCGTTCATCGCCTGGGACCTCGGCCGGCTCGACCTCGCGGAGAACCACTTCACGACCGCCCGCAAGGGCTTCATCGACGAAGACGAGGCCTATGAAAGCGCCATGGTGGCGCTCGACCTGGCGCTGCTCTATTCGGAGCAGGGCAAATCCGCCGACGTCCTGCGGCTGGTCAGCGAGGTGATCCCGGTCTTCGCGAGCCTGAAAGTCCACCGCGAGGCCCTGATGGCCGTTCGGCTGCTCGAGCAGGCCGTCGCCGCCCAGGAAGTTTCGACGGCGACCCTGAAGAAGGTCCGCGATCTCGCCGCCAAGGCGAGATCCTACTGAGAGGGCCCCCTCAGTAGGACTGGCAAGGAGGATCGGCGACTCCGCCGATCCTCCTGCCGCCCGTGTGGCAGCGCGACTCAGCCGACCGGGTCGATACCCACACCCGACCGGTGGGACGGGCATTCCTCGGCCGCTGCGACCGCATCATAGTCAGCAGTTCGACTGGACATGGGAGGCTCCTTCCAGATGTCCTACGCACCCGCCACCACTGGCGGCACGTGTCCATCCAATCCCGAGCCTAGTGTCTTTGCGAAGAAACACCAAGAACTACCGACCGAGTGGTCGACCGGATCCCCGTGGATCCGCCGTTCCGGCGGCAAGGGCCTCGCGGCGCAACACGCCGTCCTCGACTCGGAGGACCACGGCCTCCTCGAGCGTTTCGAGCTCGGCCAGCTCCGGATGCGCGGCCACGAGCGCGCGCCACTGTCGAGAGTCCGCCGCGACGGCGCGGTCCGGCTCCGCCTCGAGGCCGGCTTCGACCCAGACGCCCGACTCGCGGCGGAACACGCGTCCGGCCAGCTCGCGGCTCTCGCCGCGGGCCGCCGTCGGGTCGTGGAAGATCACGGGGATGGAGGCGTTGCGCTGCCTCTCGAGGGCCTGGGCGAAGAGCAGCATGATGACCGCCAGGGCGACGATCAGGCCGAAGAGGCCGAGGATCGACGACTGGCGCTCGAAAAGCCCCAGCCCGCTCTCGAAGCGGTCGAGCAGACCCTTGCGGGCGCTTTCGAGCGTGACGCGCCGCGTCACCAGGCCGCCCAGGGTGGGCGGCGGCGCCATGCGCTCCAGGTGCCGCAGGCTGGCGACGACGCTGCGCATGCCGGCGAACTGCCGGCGGCACCGCGGGCAGTCCGCCAGATGGTCTTCGATCTCGCGCGTCTGCGCCGCGGAGAGCTGGCGGTCGAGATAGGCCGAG